>JALZBH010000202.1 GCA_030947625.1 Actinomycetota bacterium | reverse complement strand
CTCAGCACAGCCAGGGCGGCGCTCAGACTGTCGCGAGGACGTCCCGATGCCGTTCGGCGGCGAGGACGGACAGGGTGTCGTTCTCCGACTGGAGCCGGACCACGGTCGCCTCGAGCTCGGCGACTCGTTCACGCAGCAGCTTGTTGTCCGTCGCCAGCCGAGCGGCCACCCGTGGGTCGCCAACGCTCACGTATCCCAGCAGCGCCTTGGCCATGGAAGTCCTCCGAAGGAGTCGGTCGGGGGCCGGATGCGGCCGCCTCCCAGAGTCTCACGGTGTCCGCGACCGGGCAACCCCGCGGACGCTCCAGCGGTCGTCAGCGCATCCGGCGCGGCGCCGGCTGGCACACCGGGCAGAGGTATGACGACCGGTTCATGAACGAGACCCGGCGAATCGGCGTTCCGCAGCGCGAGCACGGCTCGCCCTCACGACCGTAGACCTCCAGCGACCGTTCGAAGTACCCGCTCTTCCCGTCGATGTCGACGTAGAGCGAATCGAAGGAGGTGCCGCCCTGGTCCAGCGCCGCCAGCATCACCCGACGAGCACCGT
This sequence comes from Actinomycetota bacterium, assembly GCA_030947625.1. Classification (GTDB taxonomy): domain Bacteria; phylum Actinomycetota; class Actinomycetes; order Propionibacteriales; family Nocardioidaceae; genus Marmoricola. The sequence continues at coordinate 3,398 of JALZBH010000202.1, read as the reverse complement.
CGAGCACGGCGGCAACCTGGGTGCGGGTGAGCCGCCTGCCGGCCCGATCACCGTGTACGCGGGCCAGCCAGAGCGCCTCGTCCGCGTAGATATTGCCCACCCCGGAGATGCGCGACTGGTTGAGCAGCAGCCGCTTGATGCCGCTGGCACTGTGCCGCACCCGGTAGCTGAAGCCGACCTCGTCGAACTCGGGGTCGAGCGGGTCGCGGGCGATGTGCGCGAGCTGCGGCGGCAGCTGGGCACCATGCGTCGAGACCGCGAGAGCGCCGAACATCCGCTGGTCGACGAAACGCAGCTCGGTCTCGACTGGGCTCGACGGGCCCGGTCCGAGCCGGATTCGCACCCGCAGGTGGCGTTCGTCCTCGGCATCCGGGGGCCGGACGAGCAGCTGGCCGCTCATGCCGAGATGGCCGAGCAGGGCGTCACCGTTGTCGAGCGGCAGCCAGAGATACTTGCCGCGCCGCCTGGCGGCGGTGAAGCTTCGGCCGGCCAGCCGGTCGGCGAAGTCCTCCGGACCAGCGAGGTGGCGTCGTACCGGCCGGGGGTGTCGCACCTCGACGCCGGTGATCTCCCGGCCGATGACATGCGCCTGGAGACCTCGGCGGACGACCTCGACCTCGGGTAGCTCAGGCACCGGAGCCGTCGGCCGGCTCTCCGGCCCGCTGCACAGAGAGTCGCTGGTCCAGCTCCCGGCTCAGCGTCTCGTACGCCGACTCGGCCGCCTGCTGCTCGGCCTCCTTCTTGGACCGGCCGACCCCGTGACCATGGAGCCTGTCAGCCACCCGGACCTGGGCGGTGAACGTCTTCAGGTGGTCGGGCCCCTCTGCATTGATCAGGTACTCCGGCACGCCGAGGGCATTGACCGAGCAGAACTCCTGCAGGCTGGTCTTCCAGTCCAGACCCGCACCGAGCGCCGCCGCCGCCGCGAGAAGCGGGTCGAAGAGCAGGTGGATGACGGCGGCCGAGTTCGCGAAGCCGCCGGAGAGGTAAGTCGCCCCGATCAGCGCCTCCATCGTGTCGGCGAGGATCGACGCCTTGTCACGTCCGCCCGTGGCTACCTCACCCTTGCCGAGCAGGACGTACTCGCCGATGCCGACGGTGCGGGCCACATCGGCGAGCGCCCTCGCGTTGACGACGGCCGCCCGCAGCTTGGCCAGCCTCCCCTCGGAGAGCTCCGGATGTGAGCGGTAGAGCTCCTCGGTGATGACGACTCCGAGCACGGAGTCGCCGAGGAACTCCAACCGCTCGTTGGTGGGCAGGCCACCGTGCTCGTACGCGAACGAGCGATGGGTCAGGGCAAGGTGCAACAGCTCGGGGTCCAGCTCGGGATCGCCGAGAGAGGCTCGCAGCTCGTCGTACGCCGCCGTCACGGGCGCGTCGGTGGTCAGAGGACCTGGCGACGGTCGGACTTGGCGCCGTACTGCCCGCAGTCGGGGCAGGCCCGGTGCGGCAGATGCTTTGCCCCGCAGGCCGGGTTGGCGCAGGTCACCAGCGAGGGCGCAACGGTCTTCCACTGCGAACGTCGGTGGCGCGTGTTGCTACGCGACATCTTCCGCTTCGGGACTGCCACGGGTTACTCCTTCTCGGTCGCTTCGTCGTCGGTGCGCTGTACGGCGATCTGGGTCAGCGCCACCCATCGCGGGTCGACCAGATCGTCGTGCCGGTGCCCCGGATCGTCCGCGAGCCGGGCACCGCACTCGGCGCACAGGCCCGGGCAGTCGTCCCGGCACAGCGGCTGGAACGGCAGCGCAAGCACCACCGCATCCCGCAGCAGTGGCTCGAGGTCGATCAGGTCGCCCTCGAGCCGGCTGACATCTTCGTTGTCGGTGTCCGCGTCTGACTCGTCGTACACGAACAGCTCCTGGAGGCCGACCCTGATGGTGTCCGTCATCGGCTCCAGGCAACGAGCGCACTCGCCCTCCAGATCGGCCGCGACCGTCCCGGTGACGAGCACCCCCTCCATGACTGCCTCGAGACGCAGGTCCAGCTCGACGCGCGAGCCCTCGGGGACACGGAGGATTTCGATGCCAAGCTCTGGCGGCGCCTCAACTGAGAGCGACACCCTGCGCTGGGACCCCGGGCGGCGGCCGAGCTCGCGAGTGTCGAGCACGAGCGGCGCTCTCGGGTCGAGATTGCTCAGGGAGTCACTTTCGTTGCAGCGCATACAGAACCTCCGGGAGTCTAGCCGGGCGCGGAGCCTCCCACCAAAACCGCCGAGCCGCGACTCAGATCCCCACCTCACCCCTATTCGTCGGCCGGACGCCGTTCCGCGAGCCGCCGTACCAACCGGTCGAGTACGCCGGGGGGCAACAACCCGGACACGTCGCCGCCGAACATCGCCACCTCCTTGACCAGCGAGGAAGCCAGGAACGAGTACTCGGGACTGGTCGGGATGAACACCGTCTCGACATCGGCCAGCGAGCTGTTCATCTGCGCCATCTGCAGCTCGTAGTCGAAGTCGCTGACCGCCCGCAGACCCTTCACGATCGCGGTGATCCCGCGCTCCTTGCAGAACGTCGTGAGCAGCCCGTCGAAGCCGGCCACGCTCACCCGGGGCAGGTCGGCGCACTCTTTCTCGAGCATCTCCATGCGTTCCTCGGCGCTGAAGAGCCGGCCGGTGGACTTGGACTTGTTGACCCCCACCGCGACGACCACCTCGTCGAACAAGCCGGCAGCACGACGGATGATGTCGATGTGCCCGTTGGTGACCGGGTCGAACGACCCTGGGCAAACCACTCTGCGCACTACTGGCTCCTACCTGTCGCGGACGGGCTGGTGCTCTGGCTGGTCCTCCTCGGCATCGACGCGAACGAACCAGAGGACGGTTTCGCCGTACCTCTTCTCGCGTTCGCGCACGAGCCCGGTCGGCCAGGCGGGCTCCACGCTACGCGTCGAACGCTCGAGGACCACCACTGTGCCCACGGCCGCCCAGCCGTTGGCGACCAGCAGCGCGAGTACCTCCTCGAGCGCCGCCTGAGCCAGCGAGTACGGCGGATCGAGGTACACCACGTCGTACGGCGCCCGCGGCGGATGTGCCAGCACCCGCTCGACCGGGGCCGCCAACACCTCGACTCGGTCCAAGCCGAGCGTGCGCGCGTTGCCTTCGACCAGCCGGGTGGTGCGCTTGTCGGACTCGACCGCGGTGAGGACGCCGGCGCCACGCGAGACGGCTTCGAGTCCGACACCGCCCGAACCGGCGTACAGATCCAGGAAGCGCAACCCGGCAAGTGACCCCAGTCGGGACTCCAGCACCGAGAACAACGCCTCGCGTACCCGGTCGGCGGTCGGCCGGGTGGCGGCGCCCGTCGGCGTACTCAGCCGGCGGCCGCCCGCGACACCTCCGATGATCCGCGTCATGCCATCTCCAGGTACTCGGCCAGGTCGGAGCTCTCCAGCTG
>JALZBH010000077.1 GCA_030947625.1 Actinomycetota bacterium | reverse complement strand
AACCGGCACCGGGTGGAGAACGCCAACACCTACACCCAGGACGGTCCGATGGCCTACGACCATCGAGGTGACCAGCCCGTCTACGCACCGAACTCGTTCGGCCGCGGCTACGCCGACGAGACCGGCACGGTCGCGGAGAGCTGGGAGAGCGACGGCGAGATGGTCCGGCAGGCATACACCCTGCGCAAGGACGACGACGACTTCGCCCAGCCCGGGACGCTGGTCCGCGAGGTCTGGAACGACGAGATCCGCGACGCCTTCGTGCACACCGTGGCCGGTCACCTGCTCGGCGGGGTCAAGGGCGATGTGCTCGAGCGGGCCTTCGCCTACTGGCAGCACGTTGACGCCGACACCGGCAAGAAGATCGAGGAGCTGGTCCGGTCCCAGACCGAGAACGACAACCCCGGCGGCCAGGCCGAGGACGCCAAGGAGAATGCGACCAAGCCGATTGTCGAGGACGCCACCCGGGCCCGGAACTAGCTTCGGCTCATGGGGGATCCGGTCTTCGAGACGGACATCCTCGGCTCGCCGTACGTCGCCCGCACGCTGGCGCTGCGTCCCGACGCCGAGGGCGAGGTCGTCGCTACCCTGGTGCACCGCCCGGCCGAGCTCACCACCGGCCGGGCAGTGCTGCACGTCCACGGGTTCGCCGACTACTTCTTCCAGACCCCGGCGGCCGACTTCTGGACCGGGCGCGGCTACGACTTCTATGCGCTGGACCTGCGCCGGTACGGCCGGTCGCTCCGCCCGCACCAGACGCCGAACTACACCGCCGACCTGCGTGAGTACTACGAGGAGCTCGACGCGGCGTATGCGATCCTCCGGGAGGAGCACGACCAGGTGGTGGTCTCCGGTCATTCCACCGGTGGCCTGACCCTGTCGTTGTGGGCCGACGACCGGCGCCCGCAGATCGTCGGCGCGGTGCTGAACTCGCCGTGGCTCGACATGCAGGGCAGCGCGCTGATGCGCGTGGTCGGGACCCAGCTGGTCCACGGAGTGGGTGCTCGCCGCCCGCTGCGGGAGATCCGGCGCAAGGTCGACGGGTTCTATGCCCGCTCGATCCACCGCGACCACGAGGGCGAGTGGGACTTCAGCCTGGACTGGAAGCCGCTGACGTCCTGGCCGGTGTACGTCGGCTGGCTCAGTGCCGTGCGCAAAGGGCATCGGCGGGTGCACCGCGGGATCGACGTCGGAGCCCCCGTGCTGGTGCTCAGCTCGGCCGCCAGCGGCGTCCCCGAGTCGATGACCGATGCCAGTGTCCGGACCGCTGACATCGTCTTGGACGTCGAGCAGATCCGGCGCTGGGCGCCGTACCTGGGGACCCACGTGACACTGGCTCGCATCGAGGGGGCGATCCACGACGTGACCCTGTCTGCGGAAGAGCCCCGCCGGCGCGTCTTCGACGAGATCGGCCGCTGGCTCTCGGCGTACGTCGAACGCTAGCGTGCAGCCATGAATCCCGTTCTCGGGCTGGCGCTCGGCCGCCTCGGCATCGGGGTGACGGCGCTGGTCGCGCCCCGGATGGCGTGCCGAGTCTTCGGTCTCGACGTACAAGCCAGCCCGCAGCTGGTCTACCTGGCCAGAATAGTCGGCTCACGCGACGCCGCGCTCGGGCTGCTCACCTTGGCCGCTCGCGGCGAGGCGCGGCGTCGGCTGGTGGCGTTCGGGGTCGGTGTTGACGGATCCGACGCTCTTGCCGGGGTTCTGGCCGGTCTCGGCGGGACGGTGTCCAAGCCGACCTCGGTCTGGCTCGCGCTGCCGGCGCTCGGCGCGGTCGCGGCCGGGCTGGCGGGCATCGATGCCCCGTGAGTGAGCCGGTGCTGGGCACCGAACGCTGGCTGTCTGCGATCGAGGACCACAGTGTGGGCTTTGCGGAGTCGGCTCGAGACCATCTGGATGCCCCCGTCGAGCACTGTCCCGGCTGGGACGTCGCGGAGCTGGTCACGCATCTGACCCAGGTGCACTGGTTCTGGCGGACGATCGCGGGAGAGCAGCTGGTGAGTCCGCCGGAGGAGTCTCGACGGCCGGCGCCGGTCGCACGAGACGAGCTGGTGGCCGTGTTCGAGCGCGGTGCTGCCGAGCTGGTGCGGGTTCTGCGGGAGGCCGACCAGGATGCGCCGTGCTGGACCTGGTCGACGCAGCGAGACGTCCGGTTCATTACTCGGCATCAGGTGCAGGAGACCGCCGTACATCATTGGGATGCGGCGAACGCCGCGGGTCACGATGTGCCCATCGCCACCGATGTGGCTACCGACGCGGTGGCCGAGTTCCTCGCCTTCTCCACGGCCAACGCTGGCGATCCCGCCCCCGAGCCGATGCCGGAGCTGGGGACGAGCCTCACCCTTCGCTGCTCCGACAGCGACGGCGCTTGGACCCTGACCGACGTGACACCGGCTGACCGGCGTACGACGGCGCTGTCCGTCGCCGCCGGCGCGAGCGGCGACGTCGTCGTCGAGGCACCAGCAGACCGGCTGTTGTTGTGGCTCTACGGTCGGGTCGAGCTAGACGGGGCTACGGCGCAGGCAGCGTTGGTCGAACGCTTCCGGGGCTTTACGTTCACCGACTGAGCGTCCAGCTACGGCCACATTGCTGCCGGGTCGGGATTCGGTTCCCGGTCAAGAACGCAGAAGGGCTCCTCCCACTCCCCAACTCGCTGAAGCGCACGCAAGCGCCGGGTCGGCAGTCAAGACACGCGCGCAAGCGCCGGGTCGGCAGTCAAAACACGCAGGCAAGCGCCGGGTCGGCAGTCAAAACACGCACGTAAGCGCCGGGTCGGCGGGTTAGGTGAGGAAGGAGACGAGGGCGGCGAGGCCGACGACGACGATCACGGTGCGCAGGACGGCCGACGGGAGACGACGGCCGATGGTGGCACCGAGCTGACCGCCGACGGCCGAACCGACGGCGATCAGTCCGGCGGCGCGCCAGTCGACGTGGGCGACCGCAATGAAGATGACGCCGGCGACGGCGTTGACGATGAGCGCAAGGACGTTCTTTGTGGCGTTTTGCCGCTGCATGGTGTCCTCGACGCCGATGCCCAGGATCGCCATCAGCAAGACGCCCTGGGCGGCGCCGAAGTAGCCGCCGTACACCCCGGTCCCCGCGACCGCCGGCCGAACCCAGCCGGCCCCCCACTCAGGCAACCCACCCCGCGCCTGGGCTCTGCGGGTCACCCGGCCGGAGATCCGTGGTCCGAGAACAACCAGGACGACGCCCAGCCCGATCAGCACCGGGACGATCGCGTCGAAGGCCGAGGAGGGCAGCACCAAGAGCAGCGCCGCCCCGACCAGCCCGCCGAGCAGCGAGGCCGGTCCCAACCGGAGCAGCCGGGCCCGTTGTCCCCGCAGCTCAGCCCGGTAGCCCCAGGCACCCGAGACCGAGCCGGGCACCAGTCCGACGGTGTTCGAGACGTTCGCGGTCACCGGTGCCAGCCCGACGGCAAGCAACACCGGAAAGGTGATCAGCGTGCCCGACCCGACGACGGTGTTGATGGTGCCCGCGGCAACGCCCGCCAGCAGTACGGCGAGTGCCTCCCAGACGGAGCCGATCACCGAGCAGGCGGCCCACCGGGCGGGTCGGCGGGAGGCCCGGCAGAGGGCGGCTCGGCAGGCGGGCCGGCAGAGGACCCAGCGGGAGGATCAGCCGGTTCATCGCGGGTGTTGTCGGGAATCACCGAGGACTTCGGCATCGGGGTGGAGAGCCGCGAAGAAGCCTCGGCGGCGGCGATCGCGGCCTGAACCTCCTCATGAGCACTGGACAACGTCGCGTCCGTGCTCGGCTCGACCTCGGAGGGACCCATGTCCACCCGCACCCTCGGGCCGCCGGTGCGCTTGGGGATGCCGGCGAGTTCGGTGACCGTCGAGCCCAGGCCCTCGAGCGCCTTGGTGATCTCCGAGGGAACGATCCAGACCTTGTTCGCCTCACCCTGGGCGATCTTCGGCATCATCTGCAGGTACTGGTAGGCCAGCAGCGACTGGTCCGGCCGGCCGTCATGGATGGCCTGGAAGACGGTCTTGATGGCTTGTCCCTCCCCTTGTGCCTTGAGGATCGAGGTCTCCCGCGCGGCCTGGGCGCGCAAGATCAGTGCCTCCCGGTCGCCCTCCGCGGAGAGGATCGCGGCCTGCTTGGAGCCCTCCGCAGTGAGGATCGCGGACTGCCGCTGACCCTCCGCAGTCAGGATCACCGCACGCTTGTCCCGGTCGGCCCGCATCTGCTTCTCCATCGAGTCCTTGATCGACGGCGGCGGGTCGATGCCCTTGATCTCGACCCGGCTGACCCGGATGCCCCAGCGACCGGTGGCTTCATCGAGGACCCCGCGCAGCCCACCATTGATGTCCTCGCGTGAGGTGAGCACCTGCTCGAGGTCCATCCCGCCGACGATGTTGCGCAGCGTCGTCATGGTCAGCTGCTCGACGGCCATGATGTAGTTCGCGATCTCGTACGTCGCAGAGACCGGGTCGGTCACCCGGAAGTAGATGACGGTGTCGATCGAGACGCCCAGGTTGTCCTCGGTGATCACGTTCTGTGGCGGGAAGGAGACCACCTGCTCACGCAGGTCGATCATGTAGCGGACCCGGTCGACGAACGGGACCACGACATTCGGTCCGGCCGACAGCGTGGCGCGATACTTTCCCAGCCGCTCGACGATCCCGGCTCGCGCCTGCGGAACGATTCGGACGGAGCGAGCCAGCGTCACGATCACGAACAACGCGAAGATTGCCAGCAGAATGCCTGCGACGGGCATCAGTTCTCCCTACACCTGGTGGGTTTGTTCACGGCTCGAGCCGATGGACACGCAAGACGTACGCCGTTGCGCCCTTGATCTGTACCACGTCGACGGTCTCCCCCGGCTCGATCTGGTCGTCCTCGTCGTAGGGCTCGGCGGTCCACTCCTCGCCGTCGATGCGGACCCTCCCCGGCGTCCCGTGGGTCAGCTCGCGCAGCACGGTGGCCCGCTTGCCGATCATCTGCTCTACCCCCGTCGTCAGGGACGGACCGGCGTGCATCCGGCGGACGACGTTGGGCCGGACCAGGCCGAGCAGCGCCAGCGCCGTGGCCAGAGCGAGCATCACCTGGAACCCCGCTCCGAGGCCGGTGGCTGCGACCAGCCCGCCGACCAGCGCGCCTCCGGCGAGCATCACCAGGACCAGGTCGAGACTGACCAGCTCCAAGACCCCGAGAGCGACAGCCCCGATCAGCCACGTCTCCCAGAGATGATCGCTGAGCCAGCCCATGATTCGAGCCTAGCGCGAGACCGCACGGCGAGCCGCGTAACGGCCTTCCTCGAGGCTGAGCTGCAAGGTCAACCCGAACGTCTCGGACAGTATCGGCGGGGTCAGCACCTCCTCGAGCGGACCCTGCGCAACGACGCTGCCCTCGCGCAGCAACAGCGCATGCGTGAACCCGGGCGGGACCTCCTCGACGTGATGCGAGACCAGCACCGTCGCGGGCGCGAGCTCGTCGTCCGCGAGCAACGACAACGTCGAGACCAGGTCCTCGCGGCCACCCAGGTCGAGACCGGCGGCAGGCTCGTCGAGGATCAGCAGCTCCGGGTCGGTCATCAGGGCACGAGCGATCTGGACCCGTTTGCGCTCACCCTCGCTCAGCGTGCCGAACGTCCGCTCGGCGAGCCGGCCGACCCCGAGCTGGCTGAGCAGCCCGGCAGCCCGGTCGTGGTCGAGGTCGTCGTACCGTTCCCGCCAGCGACCGACCACGCCGTACGACGCGGAGACCACTACGTCGGCGACCCGTTCCTCACGCGGAATGCGCTCCGCCACTGCGGCGCTGGTGTAACCGATCCGCGGGCGGAGCTCGAACACGTCCACGGTGCCGAGCACGTCGCCGAGGATGGCGACCAGCCCCGAGCTCGGATGGATCTGCGCCGAGCACACCTGCACCAGCGTCGTCTTGCCGGCCCCGTTGGGACCGAGCACCACCCAGCGTTCGTCCTCCTCGACGGTCCAGTCGACCCCCTCGAGCAGGGTGGCGGTGCCGCGCCGGATGCTGACGTCGGCGAGCTCGAGCACGGCGGTCATGGATCCTCGGATGCTGGCGGGCTGGTGGCGCGGCTGCGGCGCGTCCAAACCTACAAGCCGGTCGCGGCATCCGGTGCTTACCCTGCCGGCATGAGTCCGACCGCTTTCCCGCGTTCCGCGATGCTGGCCTGCTGGCTCGTGGCGGTGCTGCGAGGACGGGTCGACCTGGTGCGGTACGCCGAGGCTGTCCGCGGCGCGGACCCGGCTCATCTGGTGGTCGGTCTGGGGCTCGAGCCGCTCGACCTGGCCGACGCGGCCACCTACCTTGCTCGTGAGGGGGTCGGCGCGATCGGACTGGCGTTGCCGGTCCCCGGCCAGCCCGAAGGACTCGCCGGGCCGACGGCCTTCAACGCGGCCGCCTATTCAGCCGGCGAGGCAGTCGTGCTCGGCGGTGTCGGCGCGGCGCCGGCTCGGGGTTTGCTCCCGTGGATCGACGCCCGCAGTATCGTGTGGGAGGTGCTGCCTGCGGTTCTCCCGCCGTTCTTGGATCCCGGCGAGGTGGGCGGCGAGCTGCGGCGGGTGCTGGTTGCGGCGACCCACCGGCTGGTCGAGCTCGACGTGGCGGCATGGCAGCCGGAGATTCCCGACATGTTGGCCAACCTGCGGCATCGGGAGCCGCTGCCGCTGCCGCCGGGTCTCGACCCGCAGCGGCTCGAGACGATCGAGCGGGCCGTGCTCTGTCTCGATATCGTCGCGCTGGCCGTGGAAGAGGAGGGCGCAGCGGTGTCCGCATACGAGGTCGCCCGACGGCGCGAGGTGCTCGGCAATCTCGGCCAGGTCGCCCGTCGGGCGCTGGTGGGGTGCTGCTCCGATAACCTCGGCCCGTCATGACCCAGCCCACGAACACGCTGCTGATCACACTCACCGGCAAGGACCGTCCGGGCGTGACGTCGCTGGTTTTCGCGACGCTGGCGGAGTACGCCGTCGAGGTGGTCGACATCGAACAGATCGTGCTGCGCCGGCGGCTGGTGCTCGGCGTACTCGTGGTCGCGCCGCGCGACTGGAAGGGCCTGCAGGCCGCGGTCACCAGGGTCGCCGACGACCTCGACATGCACGTGGAGGTCGAACGCGGCACCGGTGACAACCTGACGCGACCGGCAGGCCGCAGCCACGTGACCGTGATCGGTACGCCGTTGCGCTCGGTTGCCGTCGCCGCGATCGCCGGCCGGATCGCGGACACTGGCGCGAACATCGACCGGATCGAGCGGATGGCCCGCTACCCGGTGACCGCGATCGACCTGCACGTCTCCGGCACCGACCCGGACCGGCTGCGCACCGTACTGGCCGAGGAGGCGGCGCGGCAACGGGTCGACGTCGCGGTCCAGTCCGCCGACCTGCTCCGGCGCGGCATGCGCCTGATCGTGATGGACGTCGACTCCACGCTGATCCAGGGCGAGGTCATCGAGATGCTCGCGGCGTACGCCGGATGTGAGCCCGAGGTGGCCCGGCTCACTGAGGCCGCAATGCGTGGTGACCTGGACTTCGCCGAGAGCCTGCATGCAAGGGTTGCCCTTCTGGCCGGGCTCGACGCCGGCTCCCTCGACCGGGTGTACGACGAGCTGGTGCTCGCGCCCGGCGCTCGGACGACGATCCGCACGCTGAGACGGCTGGGCTACCGCTTCGCGCTGGTCTCCGGAGGGTTCTCCCAGATCACCGACCGTCTCGCAGCCGAGCTCGGCATCGACTACGCGGCGGCCAACGAGCTTGAGGTGTCGCAGGGCAAGCTGACCGGCCGGATCGTCGGACCGCTCGTCGACCGGGCCGGCAAGGCAGCGGCACTGCGCCGCTTTGCCGCGGCGGCGGACCTGCCGGAGGCCGCCACGATCGCCATCGGTGACGGGGCCAACGACCTGGACATGCTCAACGCGGCGGGCCTCGGGATCGCTTTCAACGCCAAGCCGGTCGTTCAGCAAGCGGCGGACACTGCGGTCAACGTGCCCTACCTGGACACCGTGATGTACCTGCTCGGGATCAGCCGCGAGGAGATCGAGGCCGCCGACGCGGCTGCCGGCATCGTGACCCCCGCTCCCCCGTTGCTCTGAGGCGCTGAGGATGGCTCAGCCGTGGCCGACGTGGAAGTCGACGATGTGCGCGGTCTGCTCGTCGAGGTCGGCCCAGGACACCGGCACGCTGAGCACCGTGGCTGCCGAGGTCGGGTAGCCCTCGCTGATCTCCCGGAAGGCGGCCGGGTCCGGGTTTCCGTCGTCGAGGAGATGCACGACGTACGCCACCGTTGGGCTGTGGCCCACCACGGCCACCACGGTGCTGTCCTCCGGCGCGGTGCGAACCACCTCCAGCATCGTCTCGGGGGAGGCGTTGTAGAGCGCATCGTCCAGGTCCGGCTCCAGGCTCGCCCCACAACCTCGCGCCAAGGCCGTCCAGGTCTGCACGGTGCGGGTCGCCGGGGAGACGAACGCGTGGTCGGGTACATATCCCCGATCGGTCAGCCAGCGTCCTGCATCGGTGGCGTCCCGTCGGCCCCTGTCGGTCAGCCGGCGGCCGTAGTCCTCGTCGCCGAACGGTTCGGCTTTCGCGTGGCGCATGACCACCAGCAAGCGTCCGGGACCCTCCACGCGGCCACCCTGGCACCCTCTAGGCTGCGTGTCATGCCTATCGCCGGTCCGGGAGCGCTTTTCGTCATCGGCGGCGCAGAGGACAAGCTGCGCAGGCGGACCGTCCTTCGTTCGTTCGTCGAGTCAGCCGGTGGCAAGGACGCGCGGATCGTGGTGGTGCCGACGGCGTCGTCCCTGGGCCCGGAGATCGTCGATGTGTACGACGCCGTGTTCACCAGGCTCGGCGCCGCCTCCGTTGCGGGCTGCCGACCCGAGGGCAGGCACGACGCTGGCGATCCGGCGTACGTCGATCTGCTGCGCGAGGCGACCGGCATCTTTATGACCGGTGGCAACCAGCTGAAGCTGTCCGCGGTGATGGCCGGTACGCCGTTCGGCGAGGCGATCATTCAGGCTCATCACGACGGTGTGACGATCGGAGGCACCTCGGCCGGCGCAAGCATCCAGTCCTCCCACATGGTGGCCTTCGGCGCCGGAGGCGCTACTCCCAAGCAGAGGATGACCCAGGTCGCGGCCGGCCTGGGACTGGTCCACGGCGCCGTGATCGACCAGCACTTCGACCAGCGCAACCGCTACGGCCGGCTGCTGATGATCGTCTCGGAGTCCCCACAGCTGCTCGGCATCGGCGTTGACGAGGACACCGCGGCGGTCATCACCCGGACCGGCGATGGCATTGACCAGCTCGAGGTGATCGGCCGGGGCAGCGTGACGGTCTTCGACCCCGCACGCATGGTCAGCAACGCCTACGAGGCCCGACGCAGCCAGCCACTGCTCGCCTCCGGAGTTGTCCTGCACATGCTCCCGGCGGGAAGCCGCTTCGACCTGACCCGTCGTACGCTCATGCCCGTCGACTCGGTGGTGGACCCGGAAGAGGCCGACGAGCTGGCCACGGCCAGCCGAGACCTGCGCAAGCTTGCCCGGGACATCGCCGCTGGCGACATCTCGCCCACCCAGCTGCGTCGGCGAGTCGCCCGACGCGCCAAGGGAGCCGCCCGATGACCCAGCCCAGCCTCGACCAGTCCGGCCCGACCACGGCAAGCGGGCGACCCGAGCCGGAGCTGAGCATCGTCGAGACCCGGGTGTACCGCGGTGCCAGCGTGTGGTCCTACGACCTTGCCATCCATCTCGTCGTCGACCTAGGCGGCCTGGAGAGCTACCCGACCAACACGTTGCCGGGCTTCACCGACAACCTGCTGGCGGCGCTGCCGGGTCTGCGAGAGCACTCCTGCTCCCGCGGGCGCCGTGGCGGGTTCGTCGAACGGCTCAACGAAGGCACCTGGCTCGGTCACGTCATGGAGCACGTGGCGTTGGCGCTGCAGCAGGTCGTCGGCCACGACATCCGCCGCGGCAAGACCCGGCAGGTCAAGGGTCATCCGGGTCGTTACAACATCATCTACGGGTACGTCGACGAAAGGGTCGGCCTGGCCGCCGGCCGGCTGGCCTGTCGGCTGGTGAACCACCTGGTCAGGTCCGACCCGGACTTCGACTTCGACGACGAGCTGGAGAGCTTCCTCCTGGCCGCGGAACGGACCGCGTTCGGCCCGTCCACGCAGGCGATCCTCGAC
>JALZBH010000002.1 GCA_030947625.1 Actinomycetota bacterium | reverse complement strand
TGGGACATCGGTGGCGTCTCCACGGCCCTGCATCCCGACACGGGAAGGCTGACAGTCTTCGTGTACGACGGTCATCCCGGGGGAGCAGGGTTTGCCGAGCGGGGCTTCCACACTGCGCGCGAGTGGTTGACCGCGACCCGGGAGATGATCGGTTCGTGCTCGTGTGAGGAGGGTTGTCCCTCGTGCGTCCAGTCGCCCAAGTGCGGCAACCAGAACCAGCCGTTGGACAAGCCCGGCGCGATCGACTTGCTCGACCTGCTCCTCAGCTGACCGACTCGGGGCGGTTGGGCGATTAGGCTGGCGCTATCACTACTCGGAGGCCGCCATGATCGTCGCTGCACTCATTGTCTTGCTGATCGCCGTGCTGGCGGTCCTGACCGGCATCTTCGGTGGCTCCAGTCCGGCTACCTTCGACCTCGGCTCGTTCACCGTGAAGACCAACGCCACCGCGGTCTTCTTCCTGGGCATGGCAACGTTGCTGCTCGTCGTGCTCGGGCTGGCGATGCTGCGGGCCGGCGTACGGCGGGCCAACGCCCGGCGTCGCGACCGTAAGAAGATCAGCGAGCTCAGCACCAAGCTGGACACCTACCAGCAACGCGACACCGGCCCCGCGGGCCAACGCGACGGTGATCGGGGGGGCGAGGCCCCCCCGGACCGGATGGCGAATCCCCCAGTGGGCCGCCCGCCGGGCGCTCCACCGCCGCCACCGCCGCCCCCCACGGATCGTCCCGCCAGCCGCTGACCGGGCTAGGGCGGCACGTTCGGCGCAACCGAGACCGTCTGCACCGGCCCTGCCCGCGCCCGCGCCTGGAGGGGACCACGAAGGTGCAGGGGCCGGGCCGCGGGCACCGTCACCTCGACCAGGACGTCGGCACCATCGAGACGGCAGCCCGTCAACCTGGCGCCGTTGCGGCCGGCAACCAGCGCCGCCGCCGCGCACGGGTCTCGCCCTGCCGCTCTGCCCTGAGCGCCCGCAAGCGCTGCGAGGTCGGCAGCGGCCTGTGCTCGGCGGTGCGCGTCCACGATGCTCGTCACGCCCGCAGCGACCAACGCGAACATGGTCAGGAGCGCGATCATGGTCAGGCCCAGGATGGTGCCCACACCGCGTTCGTCCCGGTTGCTCATCGGGTCGGCTCCGCAGCCGCCACGGCCTGGGAGTGCACCTCGAACTGTGGCAGAAGGGCGAACAGCCCTGCGGGCCCCCGCACGGGGGCGCTGACCGTCACCACCACCGTCCCGGCGGAGGTCTCGATGGCGATGTGGGAACCCCGAGGAGCGACCCGTAGGCCCAACGCGGATGCCCGAGCAGAGCTGTCGCCGCGAGCGACTACCCGGGCAGCCTCGCGCGCCGCGTCCACGGTGCGCACGTGGGTAACGCCCAAGCTGAGCACCCAGGTCAACCCCAGCGCAAAGATCGTGAGCACCGGCAGCACCACGGCGCTCTCGGCCGTCACCGTGCCTGACTCGTCGGTGGGCATCCCCCACTCCTCTCATCAGCTCCATCACCGCTGGCCCGGGGAGAGGAGCCGATCCTCCTCCGCTCCCCGGACAGTCCGCTCAGAACGGCAGCAGCTTGAGGACTGCGTCGAAGATGAACTTGATGAAGTGCTGCCCGGCCTCGCTGGTGAGGAACTTGAACAGCAGACCGGCGAAGCCCACAGCGCCACCGGTGCACACGGCGTACTCCGCCGTCGTCGCCCCGGCCTCACCACGGACCTGGACCATTGCTGGCTTGCCCATGACTACTCCCTATCGATTGCCCGGGTTGTTCCCGGAGGTTGGTTTTCCCTTACTGGGTTGAGAGTTCTCGATGAAGCCAGGGCGCT
Source organism: Actinomycetota bacterium (assembly GCA_030947625.1). Classification (GTDB taxonomy): domain Bacteria; phylum Actinomycetota; class Actinomycetes; order Propionibacteriales; family Nocardioidaceae; genus Marmoricola. The sequence goes on along the minus strand of JALZBH010000002.1, from coordinate 43,917 downwards.
GCACCCAGAGGTATGAGTCGGTGGACAGATCGCCGAGACCAGCCAGCTGTGGACGCCTACCGGTCAGCCGAAGAGGCTCATCGAGCTGAAGATGCCGGCCACCAAGGGCACCACTCCGAGAAGAACGAACGCCGGCAGGAAGCACAGGCCGAGCGGTGCCGCCGCCTTGACCTCGATGCTCTTCGCCCGGATCTCGACCTCCGTACGATCGCGGCTTCTCAGCTCCGCCGCCTGGCCTCGAACGGCGGTCGTGATCGAAGCGCCACTTTCGTTGGCTCGGCCGATCGCTCGTCCCAGAGGTCCCAGCTCGGGATGGACAGCAACGTCGCGCCAGACCAGAGCAGGGTCTACCCCAAGGACAAGCCGATGGTGAACGGCGAGAAACTCGTCGGCTACCGGACCTCCTAGGGCCTCGGCCACGAGGCGCAAGGACGACTCCGGGGCCCCACCTGCGTCCAGACACGCTGCAAGCAGGTCGATGCCCACCGGAAGATCGCGATGCAGGCGCTCGCGTCGCTGCCGCGTGGCTGGGCTCTCGGCTGCCCCGAGCGTCCGCCACGTCAGTCCAGCAGCCGCCAGCCCGACTACGGTGCCAAGCACGCCGCCGCCAACGAAGAACGCCCCGCCGAGAAACGCCATTCCGGCGATCGGTGCTCTCAGCCGGCGAAGGGCGGCCTCCTGCTCACCCATCTGCGTCTTGTCCTCGACCGGCGTCGGTGACGGGGTGGCCGCGCCCGTGAGCAGATAGGCCACGATACCGACGCCCTGCGACACGACGATGGACGTCGAGGCGCTCATCGGTCCAGCACCGCGTCCGCGAGACGGTGCATCCAGACCATCCCGCAGTAGCCCAACGCCAGCCCGGAAGCCAGGCAGGCCAGGCCCATCGGAGTGCCGAGGAGAAAGCCGACCGGGTCACCGCCCACCCCCGCACCCAGGAGCAGCACGCCGACCGGCAAGACCGCCAACAGGCGGGCAGTAGCGTGAGCGGAGGCCAGCTCCGCCGCGACCAGGCGCGTCGTCGTCCGCTCCTCACGGATCGCCGCCCCGGCAGTCGTGATCGCGTCGGCCAGGCCCGTCCCCGAGCGATGTGCGACCTGCCAGGCGGCGGCCACCGCGACGAGCGCACCAGCGCCAGGACGGCACGCGAGATCTCGCATGGCGCCCGGTACGTCGGCCCCGAGGTGACCAGCGGCGGCGACCGAGGCGAACTCGGCCCACTCGGTGCCCACCCGGTCCAGGGCACGGCCAGATGGTTGACCAGCCGCTAGATCGGAGGCGATCGAGTCGCAGGCCAGGAGCACCTGGTCGGTGCGACGCTGTGCCATAGCCGCGTGGCGACTCCTGCGCACCAGCTGGAGCCCGCCCAGGCCCGCGGTCGCGCCGATCAGCGTCAATGCCCAGTCGGTGCCGCCGAGCCAACGGCTCAAAGCTGCGGCTGCGGTGACCGAGCCGAGGACCAGCAGGGGAGCCGCCGTCGTGGGACGCCGGCGTCCCGGCTGAATCGCTGTCCGGGAGGCCGCCGGAACAAGGAGAAGAAGCGTTGCCGCGGCCAGCAGTGCTGCGAGCGTGCTCATCGAGCGAGGAGCTCGGCGAGTTCGTCGAAACCCGGGGCTGTCAGCTCGGCCCCATCGGAGAAGACCACAGCTGGGACAACCTCGACCAGCTCGCCGGCTCGGCGTACGACGCCCACCTCGCGGATGCGGCGAGTGCCGTCTCGGTCCCGCGCAAGATGGATCACCACGTCGAGTGCGGAGGCCAGCTGGCTGTGCACTGCCTCTCGGTGCAGGCCGGCGGCCAGAGCCAGTCCTTCGATCCGGCTAGGGACGTCGGCCGCCGAGTTCGCATGGATGGTGCCGCAGCCGCCCTCATGTCCGGTGTTCAGCGCCGTCAGCAGCTCCACCACCTCCCCGCCACGCACCTCCCCCACGACCAACCGATCCGGGCGCATCCGCAACGCCTGCCTCACGAGCGCGCGCAAGGTGATCTCCCCGGCACCCTCGATGTTGGCTGGGCGTGACTCGAGCGCGACCACGTGCGGATGGTCGGGTCGTAGCTCGCTCGCGTCCTCGACGAGGACGATGCGCTCCTGTGGCGCCACCATCGTCAGCAGCGCGTTGAGCAGCGTGGTCTTGCCCGAGCCCGTGCCCCCGCTGACCAGCAGCGCCAACCGGCGCTCGACGACCCGAGCCAGCAGCCGGGCCCCGGCACTCGGGACCGAGCCGAGCTTCACGAGCTCGGTCATCGTGAACACCCGAGATCTGGGCACCCGCAACGAGACCACTGTCCCAGGACGCGAGATCGGTGCGAGGACGGCGTGGAAACGGGTGCCGTCGGGCAGTCGCAGGTCGACGTACGGGGAGGCGTCGTCCAGGCGTCGGCCGCCGCCTGCGGCCAAGCGCTGAGCCAATCGTCGTACGGCGGCATCGTCGGCAAAGCGGACGCCCGTCGGCTCCAGCCCCTCGCCGCGGTCCACCCAGACGTGGTCGGCCCCGTTGACCAGTACGTCGGTCACGCCAGCCATCCGCAGGAGCGGCTCCAACGGACCGGCACCGAGCACGTCGCGCCGCAACGCGTCGTGGACGGCGAGGACGGTGGCGTCGCCCACTGGCCGACCCTGGTCGCGCAGCGCCCGGGCCACCAGCTGGGGAGTCAGCGGGGCAGCCTCGCGGGCCAGTCGTTCCCGCACCCCGTCGAGCAGGGCGCTGGAGATACCGGCCTCGTCCCCCGGACTCGAGCGGTCCGGCCCAGCGGTGCCCACGCTCACGCTGCGGCCGCTCGGGGCCGCAGCAACGCGGCCGCACTCTCCCGAGCCGCCCGGGCGAGCGCGCCACGCCGAGAGACAACCGGACCGGCACCAAGGTTGACCGCCTCGTCGAGACCGCGCTGGTCCGACATTGCCGCGAGCAACGGCATGCCCAACACCCGGCTGACCTCGTCGGGGGTCACTCCGCTATGACCACCCCTCGTCACCAGGTGCCGCTCTGGTGTACCCGACGGCAACCGGCTGGCCACCCGGGAGGCAGCGTTGACCCCAGGCACGGTGAGTGTGGAGACCAGCACCACGTGGTCACATCTGGCGATCACCTCGTCCACGACCGCGTCGGGCTGACGAGGCAGGTCGACCACGACGCACGAGAACCCGCGACGGCCAGCAGAGAGCACCTCGCGCACCGCGAACGCCGGGAGCGAAACCGGCCGGTCGACCGGCCACGTCAGCAGCGCCAGGTCCTCGCGCTGGGGCAGAGACTCGCGCAAGGAGCGAGCGCTGAGCCGACCCGTTGTCTGCAACATCGCGTCCCACCGCACTCCGTCGAGCGACTCCAGGCCCAACACCCGGTCGACCCCGGCACCGAGGGGGTCCGCATCGACTAGCAGGGTCGGCCCCAGGCGCGCGCATGCACCCGCGAGGGCGGAGGCGAACACCGTGGCTCCGGCTCCGCCGGCACCGCCCACCACCCCGATCGTCACCCCTGGCGAAGCGCCTCCGTCGCCTACATCGGTCAGCAGCTCGACCAGCCAGGTCTGCGAGCCGGGCAGCTCGGCCACGGTCTCCGCGCCCACGCCCAGAGCCGAGCGGAACACCTCGTCGGCGACCGCGCCACGGCTGACCACGTGCACCCTGGGCCGTCGCGTCGGCCTGGTCCTTGCCAGGTCGGCGGCACGGTCGGCCCCTACCAGCACCAACGGTGCCCGCGGCCAGGCCTGCAGCGCGGCACCGGTCTCCCGCGCCACCTCGGGAACCACGCCGGCGGCAGCAGCGAGACGGAGCACGTCAGCGATGAGCAGCTCGTCGGCACAGACCAACAACGGTGGAAAGGTCACCTCGGGCATGCGCCGAGCGTCGCGCCACCCACCGACCGTCGGTCCGGTCACCCCGCAAGCCTGTGCACGACCTACAACGCGAACCTGAGTGTGGACGCGAAACGGCCACATCAACCACGAAACCCGGGATGGCTGCCTATCCTCGAAGATATGGCCCACTCGGCTGCGTTCTTCGACCTCGACAAGACGATCATCGCAAAGTCGAGCACGCTGGCGTTCAGCAAGAGGTTCCAGGCCGGAGGGCTGATCTCCAGGCGCGCCATGCTCCGCAGCGCCTATGCGCAGTTCGTCTACCTCGCCGGCGGAGCCGACCACGACCAGATGGAGAAGATGCGGCAGTTCATGTCCCAGCTGTGTGCCGGCTGGGACGTAGCCACCGTCAAGGAGATCGTCGCCGAGACCCTGCACAACACCGTCGAGCCCTTGGTGTACGACGAGGCGGTGAGCCTCATCGAGCAACATCACGCTCTCGGACGCGACGTGATCATCGTGTCCACGAGCGGCTCGGAGGTCGTCGGGCCGATCGGAGAGATGCTCGGCGCGGACACGGTCGTGGCCACCCAGATGGAGATCAAGGACGGCAGGTACACCGGCGAGATCACCTTCTATGCGTACGCGGAGAACAAGGCGACTGCGGTCCGCGAGCTGGCCGGCCAACGCGGCTATGACCTCGCCCGGTGCTACGCCTACTCCGACTCCATGACCGACCTGCACATGCTCGAGTCGGTGGGCCACCCGTACGCCGTCAACGCCGATCGGGAGCTCCGCAAGGCCGCCCGGGAACGCGGCTGGCCGATTCTGGTCTTCGAGAAGCCGGTGGCGCTGCGCTCCCGGATGAGCCTGCCACCGGCCAAACCCGCACTCGCGGCCTTGGCGGTGGGTGGCGCGGTGGCCGTTGGCGGGGCGATCTGGGTCAACGCCCGACGTCGCCGGCTCTCCGCCTGACCGCCTCGAGCGGGGTCTTGCGTGGTCGTTAGACAACCCTTGTCAGGGCGGTGAACCGGGCGTAGAAAAGGAGCCACACACGGATCCGGTACCCACGCAACGATCTGCCCTTCCTACAGGGCGCATGCGGACCGGGAAACCGGAGAGCAGCAGTTAGACAGTTGCACGCTTGGTAGCCACGACCCGTGTGTCGAGCGGCACCGAAGTCTCGACTCCGGTGCCGCTCATTCTGTGCGACTCACGTCCTCAACGGAGATGCCTCCGCAGCCCTGGTGTATGCCTCGGCTGAGTACAACAACCATGCCTGTACGCCGGCCCGCTTGCCCGCGGAGTAGGCCCGCAGGTTCGACTCGTACGCCGGCCGGAGCGCCAGGTGCCCGGCCTCAGGTACGACGACCGAGGCCGGGTCGACCCCCCGTGCCACCAAGGTGAGCCGCTCCAGCGCCCGGGCCACGATCGCGTCGTAGGAGCCGAAGAGGGCGGCCGTCGCCACCTCCGCATGCAGCACCGCTGCCACCATCAACGCGGGCATCGAGGTGGCCAGCAGCGTCCGCGAGAGGGTAGCCAACCGGCCCGCTGCCTCGGAGTTGGCCGGCCGGCCGAGCACCGAGTCGTCGAGAGCACCCTTGCCGGCCAGCGAGTGCAGCCTGGCGAACACCTGGGCTGGTGAGGTGGCCAGCACCGGCACCAGCGCGAGCACCGAGGTGCTCACCCGGAGGGCCGCCTGCGCCGTCGGATCGCCGTCACCGGACCGGATCTCCTCGAGCGACGAACCCGAGCCGGCCAACGCGGCACTTGCGTAGGCGCCCCTTAGCAACGACTCCGCCGTCTGCTCCGGCACCGTCTGGCGCAGCCCACGGTCGCGCAGCAAGGCGTCGATCCCGTCGCGTGTGGCGGCGAACGCCGACGGCACCCCTTCCAGGGAGGCCAGCCAGGCAAGGGGATCCGCTTCGTTCACGGGCGCAGGCTATCGGGTATTTTCGACGCCATCATGAGCGAGGACTTCCACAAGCAGGCCCTGTCCTTCGGTGGGGTGTCGGACGCTTACGACCGAGCCCGGCCGTCGTACCCGGCCGAGGCGGTGCGGTGGCTGGCGGGATCGGGACGCAGTGTCGTCCTCGAGCTCGGCGCGGGCACCGGCAAGCTCACCGAGCTGCTGGTCGCCGACGGCCACGAGGTCGCCGCCACCGACCCCGACCATGCGATGCTGCAGCAGCTACGCCGCCGGACTCCTCAGGCGCACGCAGTAGTCGCGAGCGCGGAGCACATCCCGATGCCCTCGCGCTCAGTCGATCTGGTGGCGTGTGCACAGTCCTTCCACTGGTTCGACCACGATCTTGCGTTGCCCGAGATTGCGCGGGTGCTCCGGCCCGGTGGGGTGCTCGCACTGGTGTGGAACATGCGCGACGAGGCGATCCCCTGGGTCAAACGGCTGGGCCAGATCATCGGCATCCACGACCGGATCACTGGCCAGATCGAGCCGTTGCGCCAGAGCACCGACTTCGGCTGGGTGGAGGAGCGGACATTTCGCTTCTGGCAGTCGCTGACCCGGTCGTCGCTGACCGAGCTGGTCAGCTCGCGCTCGAACGTCGCGGTGCTGTCGGCGGATGAGCGCGAGTCCGTCCTGACCCGGGTCGGTGAGCTGTACGACGAGTACGGCCGCGGTCACGACGGGATGCTGCTGCCGTATCTGACCCACTGCTACCGGGCCGTCGTGCACCATCAGCAGCCGCCGCCTCCGGATCCGGAGAAGCCCCCGCAGGCGCGACGGCCGGACGACCCGGACACCGACGCCCTGCTGATCGACTTTCACTGAGACCTCTTCCGGCGAGGGTCCTCAAGTCCTATGGTCGAAAGGAGGACCGACGAAAGGAAAAGGCATGTCAGAGAACGACGTCAACCCGAGGGCCACAACGACGCTCGTGCCTGGCGCACATATCGCCGACCCGGCGCCGTTGGGACTTGCGGCGTTCGCGCTCACCACATTCGTACTGAGCTGTGTCAACGCGGGCTTCGTCCCGGCCACCGTCGAGCCGGTGGTCTTCGGCCTGGCCCTGGCGTACGGCGGCCTCGGCCAGTTCGCGGCCGGCCTGTGGGAGTTCGCCAAGGGCAACACGTTCGGCGCTACGGCGTTCGTGTCGTACGGCTCCTTCTGGATCTCGTTCTGGTGGCTGACCGGCCACTCCGGCCTCGACAAGGTCCCGGCCGGCGACGTCGGCAAGGGCGTGGGCCTCTACCTGCTGGCCTGGGGCATCTTCACCGCCTACATGACGGTGGCAGCAACCAGGGTCAGCGGTGCGGTGCTGGCCGTGTTCGTACTGTTGACGCTGACCTTCCTGGTCCTCGCCTGGGGTGAGTTCGCCACGTCCACCGGCATCCACAAGGTCGGTGGCTACTTGGGGGTCCTCACCGCTCTGGCCGCCTGGTACGCCTCGTTCGCCGGGGTCACGAAGTTCGCCTTCCGTCGCGACCTGGTGCCGACCGTCCCACGCTGACTGCTGACCGCACAGCCCAGTCCAGGAGATGACAATGAACGACCAGGCTCTGTCCAACCTGATGCACGAAGAGCGCCGCTTCGAGCCACCGGCGGACATCGCCGCGGACGCCAACGTCAAGGCTGACGTCTACGACGAAGCGGACGCAGACCCGGTGGCCTTCTGGGAGAAAGCTGCCGAGCGACTCGACTGGGACACCAAGTGGGATCGCGTGCTCGACTGGGACGACAAGCCCTTCGCGAAGTGGTACGTCGGCGGCAAGCTCAATGCGGCCTACAACTGTGTCGACCGCCATGTCGAAGCAGGCAAGGGCGACAAGGTCGCCTTCCACTGGGTCGGCGAACCTGAGGACGACACTCGCGACATCACCTACGCGGAGCTCAAGGACCTGGTCTGCCAGGCCGCGAACGCGCTGGTCGACCTCGGCGTCAAGTCGGGCGACCGGGTGGCGATCTACATGCCGATGATCCCCGAGACGGTGGTCGCGATGCTGGCCTGTGCCCGCATCGGTGCCCCGCACACGGTTGTCTTCGGCGGCTTCTCGTCGACGGCTCTGCGGGACCGGGTCATCGACTGTGACGCGCGGGTGGTGATCACCTCCGACGGGGGGTACCGCCGCGGGGCCGCTGCGGCGTTGAAGCCGGCGGTCGACGAAGCGCTGGCCGAGTGTCCCGACGTACGCAGCGTGCTGGTGGTCAAGCGCACCGGCCAGGACGTCGAGTGGACCGAGGGACGTGACGTGTGGTGGGAGGACGCCGTCGGCAACGCGAGCACCGAGCACACCCCGGAGGCGTTCGACGCCGAGCACCCGTTGTACGTCATGTACACCTCGGGGACGACCGGCAAGCCCAAGGGGATCCTGCACACGACCGGTGGCTACCTCGTCGGTACGTCGTACACCCACTGGGCAGTGTTCGACCTCAAGCCCGACGAGGACATCTTCTGGACGGCCGCCGACATCGGCTGGGTCACCGGGCACTCCTACATCGTCTACGGACCGCTGGCCAACGGGACCACCTCGGTGATGTACGAAGGCACCCCGGACAGTCCGCACAAGGGTCGCTGGTGGGAGATCATCGAGAAGTACAAGGTGACCAAGCTCTACTGCGCGCCGACGGCGATCCGGACGTTCATGAAGTGGGGCAAGGAGATCCCCGAGAAGTTCGACCTCTCGACGCTGAAGATCATCGGATCCGTCGGTGAGCCGATCAACCCGGAGGCGTACATCTGGTACCGCGAGGTCATCGGCGGTGGTCGGACGCCGGTCGTGGACACCTGGTGGCAGACCGAGACCGGGCAGCTGATGATCAGCCCCCTGCCGGGCGTGACCGCCGGCAAACCCGGCTCCGCGATGAAGGCGCTTCCGGGCATCTCGGCGCTGGTAGTGGACGAGGAAGGCAAGGCCGTCGAGCCTGGTTCGGGGGGTTACCTCGTGCTGACTGAGCCGTGGCCGGCGATGCTGCGCACGATCTACGGTGACGACGAGAGGTACCAGGACACCTACTGGTCCCGGTTCCCGGGCGTCTACTTCGCCGGGGACGGGGCCAAGCTCGACGAGGACGGTGACATCTGGCTGCTCGGCCGGGTCGACGACGTGATGAACATCAGCGGGCACCGGCTCTCGACGACCGAGATCGAGTCAGCATTGGTCTCCCACCCCAAGGTGGCCGAGGCCGCGGTGGTCGGCGCGAACGACCCCGACACCGGTCAGGCCATCCACGCGTTCGTGATCTTGCGTGAGTCGGCCAAGGACGGCGGCCCGGAGATCGTCAAGGATCTACGCAACCACGTGTCCAAGGAGATCGGCCCGATCGCCAAGCCGAAGACGATCATGATCGTCCCCGAGCTGCCCAAGACGCGATCGGGAAAGATCATGCGGCGGCTGCTGAAGGACGTCGCGGAGAAGCGCGATGTCGGCGACGTGACCACGCTCGCGGACTCCTCGGTAATGGACTCGATCAAGGAGGGGATCGATGCCGGCGGCGGCGAGGAGTGAGCCGAGGACCGCGGCCGAGGGAGATCTGGCGGATTTCTCAGTACTCATTTCGGGCAAAGCGGTCGGGTGCTTTTTCGCGCGTAACCTGCTGAGCCATTTCTCGTTGAAGGCCACGACAGCCCACCTGCACATCGCCGCGCCATGATGCTTTCGTTGCGGTCACGTTCGTTCTTGAGGAGATCTCACATGGCCCGCAGAACAGCCCTCATGGTGACCGCTGCGGCGGCTATCGCCCTCACGCCCCTGATCGTCTCGGTCGGCAGCGCCCCGGCCGCCACGCCCAGCTCCCAGACGGTCACGGTGCCCACGACCGCGGGCGTTACCAAGACGATCACCTGGCAAGGGACCATCCCGCCGGGCGCCAACCCCACCAGTGACTGCAACGGCGGCACGTCACCGGCCGACGTCGCGAACATCAACATCGTGGTGCCGGCCGGCACCTACAGCCACCTCAGTGCCACGTTCGCCTTCTCGATCAGCTGGACGCCGAATACGACCGCTGACACCAGTGACGAGATCCTGACCGTCGTCCGTCAGGGCGGGGCGCCGGACAGCGAAGTGGGGTCCTCAGATACCTCGCAGACCACCGAGAAGGTGACCGCCTCGGACCTGGTAGGCGCGACGTACCAGGCGCAGGCCTGTGGTTTCGTCAACGCCGCACCCCAGCAGTACACCGGCAAGCTGGTGATCACCACCAAGGCCGGGGGTGGGGAGACGAGCCTGCCCTCGGCGCCGGCAAACGGGCTCGCCTTCTCCCCCAGCGTCGCCGCGGACCCTCAGCGCGACGAGGCCGAGCCGCTGATCACCAGCGCTCCGGACGGCCGCACCTACACCTGCGGTCCCACCGGCTTCACCAGCGCCTCGGACTACGCCCAGGTGTCCACCGACGGCGGCAACCAGTTCCACCTGATCGGGACACCTCCCCGCGGGCAGCAGTCACTGGGTGGGGGCGGTGACTGCGCCATCGCAGCGGCGCCCGACAAGAACGCCACCGGGAACTACCAGTACGCCTACGCAGGGCTCGGTCCCCTTACCGGGTTCGCCACCACCACCTCGGCGGACAACGCGCATACGCTGTTCAGTGCCGGCCCCCAGGGCAACGGGACCCAGACCACCGGCGTGCTCGCCGACCGGCAGTGGGTCACCTTCGTCGACAAGGACTCGGCGCTGCTCAGCTACAACCAGCAGCAGCCGCGCAACATCGTGGTCCAGCGCTCCGACAACGGCGGCCTCGTCTACGGCCCGGTAACAGCGGTTGGTGGGGCATCGCCGGACTTCCCCGGTCCCATGCGCACGTTGCCGGCAAAGTTCAACCCGACGCCCAACGGCCCGCGCGTCGTGTACTTCGGGTGGAGCGCCGGCTCGAATATGAACCTATCCGTCTCCTACGACGGCGGCGCCAACTTCGTGGACTGTGTTGCCGCGATCGACAGCCGCCAGCCGCGCGCCGGCTTTGTGACCGCGGACGCCGACAGCCAGGGCAACATCTACCTCGCTTACGCCGACAAGGTCGACTTCCACACCTACCTCGTCACGCTGCCCATCAGCAAGCTGAAGAACTGCAACCAGCCGATCGCCACCAACAACAACCCGCTGACGGCGAAGGCGCCCAAGAACGACCCGCAGACGGTTGGGTTCAGCAAGCCTCTACAGGTTGACCGAGACGCGATCCGAACCACTGTTTTCCCGTGGGTCGCAGCAGGTGGAGCTCCGGGACACGTAGCGGTCACGTTCTACGGGACCGACACCCAGGGGGACCCCAACCTCGGGTCGTTCAAGGGGAGCTGGAACGTGTACGTGAACCAGTCCGTCAATGCCCTCTCACCGACGCGGACCTTCAGCCAGGTCAAGGCCACGACCCACCCCATGCACTACGACTCGATCTGCCTGAACGGGCTCGGCTGCAGCCTGACGCAGCCGAACGGCGACCGCTCGCTGGCTGACTTCTTCGCCATCGAGACCAACCCGGCGTCACACCGGCTGCAGGTGGTGTACAACAACGACGCCAAGCTTCCCTCGGATAGCTTCGGCCATGTGGCGAGCCCGATGGTGTTCACCCAGATCGGCGGCCCAAGCAACGCCGGAGGGACCGTTTCCGGAGGCAACTCGCCCGTCGTACGCAATGCTTCGGTAGACCCGAAGGGCGATGCCCTGGCCGACTACTCCAACCTGGTGGTCCCGCCCACGCCGACGAACGAACCGGCAAGTGACTTCACGTCGATGAGCATCGGCAAGGACATCCGAGGCACTGGTGGCTTCACCATCCGGATGAAGCTCGCCGACCTCTCTGTCACGGCGCAGACGAAGGCCCTGGCCGACACAAGGTCTCGCTCGCTGCTCTACACGCTGCGCTTTGTCAACGGCTTCCAGCCCGTGTCCGCGACGGCTCGGTACAACCCCGCCAGCACGCCTCAATGGACGTTCAAGTTCAACGACTACGACACGCTGTCCAGTGAATGTTCGGCCCCACCGAGCACCAGTGACGACAAGTGCCTGGCGTTCGGGAGGATTGGTCAGCCCCTCAAGGGTTCGGTCGACCGAGCCACCGGGACGATCACCATCACCGTACCGGCCAAGTACTCCACCGGCTACAGGCTGCTCACCGCACTGGCCGGCAGCCAAGGGGCGGGCCAGCGGCCCCACCTCGTGCCTGCCGTAACGGGGTCGCGGTTCTACGATGCCTCGGCCTTCTCCTTCGGTGACCCCAGCGCGTCCGACACCGTTTCCAAGACCCCCCAGTCCTACCTGTACACGTTGGACAACACTCCGGCGATGGACTTCATCAAACCCTGAGAAACCAGGCCACCGTCGCCGGCCACCAGTCCGAAGCCTGGGCGCAGCCAGTCCGCAGCCTGGGCACCGCTCAGCGACGTCTCGGCGGGGTTAGGGGGCCCCTCCGGGACGTCTCGGCGACGAGGCGAGCAGGCTGGCGACGGTCGTGACCGCCAGGCTGCCGACGATCACCAGCAGGGAGAGCCAGATCGGCAGGTCGGGAGCCCAGCTGACGTGGTGACCCCCGTTGACGAACGGCACCTCGTTCTCGTGCAGGGCATGAAGGATCAGCTTCAACCCGATGAAGCCAAGCAGGAACGCCAGGCCGTAGGAGAGATAGACGAGCCGTTCCAGCAGGTCGCCGATCAGGAAGTACAGCTGGCGTAGGCCCATCAACGCGAAGATGTTGGCGGTCAGCACCAGGAACGGCTCCTTGGTGAGCCCGTAGATCGCGGGAATTGAGTCAAGCGCGAACAGCAGATCCGTCGTACCCAGAGCCACGATCACGACGAACATCGGGGTGATCACCCTGCGGCCCTGCTCCCTAGCAAGTACGGCGGTGCCGTGCCACCGGTCGGTGGCCGGAAGATGTCGGGAGACCCGGCGGACCAGCCGGCCGCCACCGGCCGAGCCCTCATGTCCAGGTTCGTCCTTGGCCATCGCGTCGCGCGCCAGCTTGACCGCGGTGTACACCAGGAACAAGCCGAAAAGGTAGAACACGAACGAGAACCGGTTGATGGCTGCGGCGCCGATCCCGATGAACACACCGCGCATGAACAGGGCAAGGACGATGCCGACGAGCAGAGCGGTCTGCTGCAGCCTCCGGGGTACGCCGAACCTGCTCATGATGATCAAGAAGATGAACAAGTTGTCGACCGACAACGAGTACTCGGTCAGCCAGCCGGCGAAGAACTGGGTGCCGTAGGTGGCGCCGGCGAACAACCAGACTCCCATGCCGAAGGCGACCGCCATGGTGATGTACACCGCCAGGGCTACCCCCACCGCACGTCGGGACGGCTCGCGCGGGCTCCTGCCGATGACCACCACATCGAAGGCCAAGACCGCCAAGGTGACGCCGATCGTGACCCACCAGACGAGGGGGGTGACCTGCATGACTTCTCCTCCGAACACAGTGAGCTGTCCGGAGGTCTCTCCCGCACGAGCAACGTCGTGCCGACGACACCGGGTTCTCGAGTCATCACGACTGCATCGTGATGACTCGCACCGTGATGACGATGCCGCCGCGAAGGAATACTCCCCTCCAAGTGCGCCAAGTCTCCCATGAGACCGACTGACCACGAAGAAGGGGCTCCATGACCCTGTCATCGCGATGCGCCAGCTACGGGTCGGCCCACTTTGACCTCGAGCACATGGCCGCCGACGGTGCGCTCAGCGGGGTTGCCTCATTGCCGCCATCCTCACCGGGGTGATCCTGCGCCGGCGTAACGCTCGCCATGTCCGGGCCGGACGGTAGGCTCCCCTGAAGCAGCCGACCTCCGAAAGGCGTTTCCATGGCCACGCGCGAGCCCGTTACGAGTGTTGAAGAGCCGACCATTGGCAAGCTGGTCATCGATGCCAGCCGGGATATGTCCACGCTGGTCCGCAGTGAGATCGCGCTCGCCAAGTCAGAGCTGCGGCTCAGCATCAAGGCCGGTGGGGTCGGCGCGGGCCTGCTCGGTGCAGCGGCGTTCGTCGGCGTACTTGCGATCATCATGCTCTCGGTTGCGATCGCTTTCTTGATCCACCTCACCGGTCTCAACCTGGCCTGGTGCTTCCTGATCGTCTTCACGTTCTACCTCATCATCGCGGCGGTGCTGGCCATGATCGGCCTGCGCAAGGTCAAGCAGGTGCAAGCCCCGGAGCGGGCCATTGCGCAGGCGCAGGAGACCAAGACTCGGCTTACCACGCGAAGTTGAGCGACCCGGCGCGCGAGCGCGTCGAGATCCCCGGTCCCTGGGAGCACCGGTACGTCGCCGCGCACGGGGCACGTTTTCACGTCGCCACCTGTGGCAAGGGGCCACCGGTGCTGCTGCTGCACGGCTTTCCCCAGTTCTGGTGGGCCTGGCGCCACCAGCTGCCGGCGTTGGCCGAGGCCGGGTTCGAGGCGCTGGCGATGGACCTGCGCGGCTACGGCGGCTCGGACAAGACCCCACGCGGGTATGACCCGTTCACACTGGCCGGCGACGTCGCCGGGGTGATCAAGTCACTCGGGCACAGTGACGCCATCGTGGTCGGGTCGGGGTGGGGAGGGTACGTCGGCTGGGCCACCGCCGTACTCCATAGCGAACAGGTGCGGGCCCTGTGCACGGTGTCGGCACCGCACCCGGCATACCTCTTGCGCAGCCTGCGCCCCGCCTCCGGTACGAAGGCGTGGTCACACGTACTGGCAATGCAGCTGCCCTGGCGACCGGAGCGGCGGCTGGGCGACCCGGCAACCGGGTACCTAGCGAACCATCTGCGCGACTGGAGCGCCACGAGCAGCTTTCCGGGCGAGAAGGAGATCGCCCGCTACCAGGCCGCGCTCGGGCTCTGGCCAGCCCCGCACTGCGCCTTGGAGTACCACCGGTGGCTGTTCCGGTCGCGACTTCGCGAGGACGGCCGGAGGTTCAACCGAGCGTTGGCGAGGCCGATCACGGTGCCTACGTGCACTGTGCTCGGGGGAGCCGACCCCGCCCTCCCCGCGCCGGCACGGGATCGCTCGGGCGAGCACGTCGCGGCGGCGTACCGCAGCGAGGTCATCGCTGGGGTAGGCCATTTCGCCCCGGAGGAAGCTCCGGACAGGTTCAACGAGATCCTGTTGGACTGGCTGGGCAACGTCTAGCCGTCTCAGGCACAGCCTCCGGTTGCCACTGCGCGGTGGCCGCCGATGCCCGCCGCAGCGGGCCCGGCCACCTGCTCGGCGGTCAGGGCGTACCCGGTCTGGCTGTCGCTGACCGAAGCGGCGAAGACGACGCCTAGCACCCTGCCGTCGGTGGCGACCAGCGGACCACCCGAGTTGCCGGGCCGGATCCTGCCACGCACCGAGAACACGTCGCGGGTCACCGTCCCGTTGCCGTAGATGTCGGGTGAGCGCAGCCGTTCCTCGCTGCGGATCCGGGCCGGCTCGACGTCGAACGGGCCGTCATTGGGGAAGCCCAGGACGGCACCGGCCTGGCGAGGGGCTCCGTGCACGTCGAAATGGAGGTACGGCCGTCTCAGCCGGGGTACGTCGAGCACCGCGATGTCGATCTGAGGGTTGTAGTAGACGACGGTCGCCGCGACCATCCGCCCGTTGATGCGCACCTGCGGCCGGTGTACCGCTGCCACCACATGGGCATTGGTCATCACCCTCCCAGGGGAGTACAGGAACCCGCTCCCCTCGACACCCTGGCCGCAGCTGTTGTTGCCGCGCACCTTGTAGACACTGCTCGATGCCCGCAACACGTCGGGATCGCCGACCACCTGCTGCGGGCCGGGGGCGACGTTGACGATGCGCTCGGGCGCAAACGGCTCGAGATACCGCGGGAAGACGCTCGAGCCGACCACGCGGTTGAACGACCGCAGGGCGTTCTGCGCCGAGGCGGGCATCAGCTTGTTGACTCCGGCGAGCACCTTGGAGTCGCGTACCTGAGGGCCGATCCCCGGGATCCGGGACCCGCTGATCGCCACGCCCAGCATCCACGAGACGGCCAAGACCGCAACCACGCTGAGCACAGCTCCCCCGACGGCATCAAGGGCACGCGCAGGCTGCCAGGTGATCAGGTCGCGGATCTTGGCCCCGGCGTACTGCAGGATCGCCTGGCCGAACGAGGCGCACACGAGTACGACGAACAGCGCAGCCAGGGAGACCCACAATGAGGGGTTGGCGTTGCCCAGCAGTTTCGGGGCCAGCCCGATGCCGAGCAACCCGCCCAGTAACAACCCGACCGTGGCAAAGGCGCCGGTGACGAATCCCTGCCAATAGCCGGAGAGGGCGTACGCGAAGGCGATCAGCACCAGGCACCAGTCGAGGAGGTTCATCGCTCGCCTCTCGTCGGGACGGCCTGCCCGGCCCGGAGCATGTGCTCGGGCAGCGCGTGGGTGCGGGCGGTGTCCCACGCCCGCGTCAGCCCCACGTAGTCGAACAGCCGATGGACGAGCCCCGCCGTGAACCCCCACAGCAGCAGGTCGTGGTCCTGCCCGATCAGGAACCCGGGACCCGAGTAGCCGCTCGGGTGTCGCACCATTACCCGATGCGTCGGGTCGAGCAGCTCCTCGATCGGCACCCGGAGGACGGCGTGCACCTCGGCCGGGTCGACCACCCGGACCGGCGACTCCTGCTCCCACCAGGCCAGCACCGGGGTCACCGCGAAGTTGCTCGGCGGCAGCCATAGCTGAGGCAGGGCGGCCAGAACGACCACACCGGCCGGATCCAAGCCGGTCTCCTCCTCCGCCTCGCGCAGCGCCGTCGCGGTAGGGGAGTCGTCATCGGGGTCGGCAGAACCGCCCGGAAAGGACACCTGGCCCGGATGCGAACGCATGTCGTGAGCCCGCTCGGTGAGCAGCAGGTCGGGGCCTGCCGGTCCCTCGCCGAACAACATCAGCACCGCCCCTGCGCGGTGGTCGCCCCTGACGGGGGGTAGGAACGCGCTGATGTCCTCGGCGCGAAGCAGCTGCGCTGCCTCCTGGATCGGGGCCAGCCAGTCGGGAATGCTCATGGGTGCACTCCCAGGTGCCGGACGACGATGCCCTCGAGCTCGGCTACCGAGCCGATCTCTGCGTACTCGGAGAAGACGATCCGCCCAGTCGAGTCGAGCAGGATCAGCCGGGGGAGCGCCTGGCCCTTGATCCGCGGAGTGGGGTCGGCGAGCTGGGGGTAGGTGACGCCGTTGTCCCGAGCCAGGCTCAGGGCAGCGCCCGGCTGGGTGTCCTGCCAGTCGATGCCGAGCACGGCCACCCTTCCGGCGTACCTGCGGGCGAAGGCCTGGTAGTACCTCAGCTCCTTGCGGCAGGGAGCACACCACTGTGCCCAGAGGTTGACCACCATCGGGCCACGGAGCTGAGCGACCCGGACGGCGCGGCCACCACCGAGACACGACAGGGTGACGTCCGGAAGTCCCCCGCTCGGCGGCTTCGCCGAGGTACTCGGACAGTCGGCGATGCCGGCGGACTTCTTCAGCGCGCGCAGCTGGGGGGAGTCGATGGTGACGCCGTTGTCACGGGGTGCAGTGACGTGAGCCGCGCAGCCCTGGAGGAGCAGGGTGAGCACGACCAAGGCAAGCAACGGGCCCCGGATCATGCGGGCCCCTGGGTGCGCACCAGCTTTGCCGCTGCTTCGGGATCGGTGGGGCCGACGCCGTACGACGGGCACAGCGAGGCGATGGTGCAGGCGCCACAGGCCGGGTTCTTCGCATGACACACCCTGCGGCCGTGCCAGATCAGGTGATGGCTGAGCAACGTCCAGTCGCGCTTGGGGAAGAGCGCGCCGATCGCATGCTCGGCCTTGACTGCGTCGGTCTCCTTGGTCCAGCCGAACCGGCGGATGAGCCTTCCGAAGTGCGTGTCGACGGTGATGCCGGGGAGCCCGAACCCATTGCCGAGTACGACGTTCGCTGTCTTGCGGCCCACCCCGGGAAGGCCGACCAGGTCCTCGAGCCTGGAGGGCACCCGGCCGTCATACCGGTCCACGAGGGCGGCACTCATCTTCAGTAGGGATTCGCTCTTGGCGCGGAAGAACCCCAACGGCGCGATGATCTGCTCGAGGTCTGCTCGGGGGGCGGCCGCCATCGACTTCGCATCGGGGTACGCCGCGAACAAGCCGGGCGTGACTGCGTTGACGCGGCGGTCGGTGGTCTGGGCGCTGAGCACGGTGGCGACGACCAGCTCGAACGGGTTGGCGAAGTCGAGCTCACAGTGCGCGTCCGGGTAGGTATCGCCGAGCACGCGGTGGATTTTGCGCGCGCGTCGGACCAGGGACGTCTCGGGCACGGAGCAAGGGTACGCGGGCGGTCAGCCCGTCCCGGTGGCGAACCCATCGCAGGTGGTTCATAGCGTGGTGACCTGCGACACTGTGACGAACCAGGCCCTGGGCGACGGTCAGGGCAGGCATATCGTCGTGAGGAAGGGAAGGTTCGTGGAGAACGACGTACTCCGTCAGGCGCCGCTGTTCAGCGCCCTCGACGACGAGGCGGCGGTGGCGCTGCGCTCCTCGATGGGCAACGCCCGCTTGAGGCGCGGGGAGGCGCTCTTCCATGAGGGTGACTCCGGGGACAAGCTGTACATCGTCACCGAGGGCAAGGTGAAGCTCGGGCGGACCTCATCCGACGGGCGCGAGAACCTGCTGGCGATCCTCGGTCCCGGCCAGATGTTCGGCGAGCTGTCGCTGTTCGACCCAGGGCCCCGGTCGGCTACGGTCACCGCGGTCACCGACTCGACCTTCCTGTCGCTCTCCCATGACGACCTCCAGCGCTGGCTCGAGGGCCGGCCCGCGGTCGCCCGTGGGCTGCTGACCCAGCTCGCCAGCCGGTTGCGCAAGACCAACGATGTGGTTGCCGATCTGGTGTTCTCCGACGTACCCGGCCGGGTGGCGAAGGCATTACTGGATCTCGCGGACCGGTTCGGGCGGACGGCCGATGACGGCGTACATGTGCATCATGACCTGACTCAGGAGGAGTTGGCTCAGCTCGTCGGGGCGTCCCGCGAGACCGTCAACAAGGCGCTCGCCGACTTCGCCTCCCGCGGGTGGCTCCGGCTCGAACCCCGCTCGGTCGTGATCATGGACGTCGAGCGCATGCGCCGCCGCGCGCGCTGATCCCAGTCCCCTTTCCGCCGAACCGCGACTCGTGTCCCCGCGACCGGGGTCCGGCGGGAACCCAGTCGCGGCTCGGCGGGAAACTAGTCGCGGTTCGCGAGATAGGCGAGCTGGGCGCGGACGGAGAGCTCGGCTGCTCCCCACAGGACCGGGTCGACGTCGGCGTACACGATCTCCACGATGCGGCGCGGCAGCCCTTCGCCATCAGGCTCGCCGGGAGAAGGGTTGGTCCTAGTGGTGCCGGACGACTGCTCGCGAAGCCGGGTCAGGGCGTCCCGGACCTGGTCGAGCCGTTCGTGGCGGTGGGCGATGTAGCCGTCCAGCACGCCGAGCGCATCGGTGATCACTGCACCGTGGCCCGGCCAGATCGTCCGTACGTCACGTGCTTCAGCGAGTGCGTGCAGCCGATCCAGCGAGCCGAGGTAGGCCGCTAGCTGTCCGTCGGGATGAGCAACCACCGTCGTACCTCGGCCGAGCACGGTGTCCCCCGTCAGCACGGCGTTCTCCGCCGGCAGCAGGAACGACAACGAGTCTGCCGAATGTCCCGGCGTACCCACCACCTGGATCTCGAGACCGTCCACCGAGACCACCTCGCCGTCGGTGAGCCCCTCCGACCCGAGCCGGTACGCCGGATCCAGAGCTCGTACGCCACATCCCGCCCTCGATGCGAACTCCCGAGCAGCCTCGGAGTGGTCCAGATGATGGTGGGTCAACAAGACGACCCCCACCGGCCCGGCCGCGGATGCGACCGCAGCCAGATGCGACTCGTCCAGCGGTCCGGGATCCACCACCACGGAACGGGCGGCACCGGGCTCCCGCAGGACCCAGGTGTTCGTCCCTTCGAGCGTCATCGGGTTCGCGTTCGGCGCCAGCACACATTGCGCCCTCTCGCCGAACGCGCCACCAGACCAGCTCACGAGTGGCTCGCCACCAGCTCCTGCAGCCGGTCGGGGATCGACAGGGTGGGCGTGCCGTCCTCCTCCACGACGGCCGGGGTGAACATGTCGACAGAGCGCGCGGAAGCCTCAGCCAGCACCTCGCGGGGTGAGCCGAACTGGCCGATCTCCAGACAGGTCAGGTACGTCGGCGGCAGCATCATCAGCTCCTCGGAGTCGACCGCCTCGACGGCCGTCCGAGCGGCCGCCCAGATGACTGAGGAGGACTCCGAGGACACATCGCGGGTCCGCTGGCCGGTCGGCAACGTGGCCACGAAGAACCAGGTCCGAAAGCGCCGGGGCTCGAACACCGGAGTTGTCCAGCCAGCCCAGATGCCCAGCAGGTCCGAGCGCAGCACCAGCCCGCGCCGCGACAAGAACTGGGTGAACGCCAGCTCCCGAGCCTCCAGCGCGACCCTGTCGGCCTCCCAGTCCGCGCCCGTGGTGTCGGCCACGACGGAGTCCGCCGACTCGCCTGCGAGCAGCACGCCGGACTCCTCGAAGGTCTCCCTCACCGCAGCGCACACCAGCGCCCGGGAGGTCTCCTCGTCGACGCCGAGCTGCACCGCCCAGTCCGCCGGTAGCGGCCCGGCCCAGGCCTCGGAGGTGTCGAAGTCACACGGGTCGACTCCCCCGCCGGGAAACACGCACATGCCCCCGGCGAAGGCCATCGAGGTCTGGCGCAGCAACAGGTAGATCTCCGGGCCGCGCGCCGACTCGCGCATGAGTACGACGGTTGCGGCATTCCTCGGTTCGGCCGGCTCGCGGGAGCCGTCGGCGTACTCCCTGGCCCGCTCGACCAACTGGACAGGCAGCCGGACCCGCCGCACGTCAGACCTCGACCAGCAGCTCAACCTCGACCGGAGCGTCCAGCGGCAGGACGGGTACGCCGACCGCGGACCGCGCGTGCCGGCCGGCGTCGCCGAACATCTGGCCGAGCAGCTCGGAGACCCCGTTGGCGACCTGCGGCTGACCGGTGAAGTCGGGCGTCGACGCGACGAACACCACCACCTTGACGATGCGCCTGACCTGGGAGAGCTCGCCGACCTCCGCCCGCACTGCGGCCAGCGCGTTCAGCGCGCACTGGCGGGCGCACTCGACCGCCTCGTCCGATGTCACCTCGCCGCCGACCTTGCCCGTTTGGATCAGCTTGCCCTCGCGCATCGGCAGCTGTCCGGAGGTGAAGATGTGACTGCCCGAACGCACCGCCGGGACGTACGCCGCGACCGGCGCGGCGACCTCCGGCACCGCCAGCCCGAGCTCGGCGAGTCGTTGCTCGGGGCTGCTCACTGCTGCACCGGCCGCTTGAAGTAGGCGACCAGGTTCTCCGGGTTCATCCCTGGCACGATCTGCACCAGCTCCCACCCGTCGGAGCCGAAGTTGTCGAGGATCGCCTTGGTCGAGTGCACGAGCACCGGCGCGGTGAGGTACTCCCATTTCGTCATGGCGGCGACTCTAGTGCGCCGCACCCGCCCAGGCTGCGGCATGCTGCCGGAGGCGCCGGTTCGCTCACCGAGCGAGCAGCTCGTCGAGCTTCTCGTAGCCCTCGCGCACGCCCTGGTCCATGCCGCTGGCGAGCATCCCGTCTCGGGCCTCGAACGTCCCGGCTCGGGACACCGAGTGGATCCGGCTTCGCCCGTCGTCGAGGTCCTCGAAGACGACGGTCTCCAGCGCCACCTCGTCGGGCTGACCGTCCCAGCAGAAGGTCTGCACGATCCTCTCGTTCGGGCGCAGCTCGTGGAACGACCCATAGAACCCGAACTCGTCGTCGCCACGGATGTTGGTGAACCGATAGTGCCCGCCGGTGCTGGCGTCCCATTGGTCGATGCGCGTGCTCAGGTCGCGCGGCCCGACCCATTGGGCAAACAGCTCGGGGTCGGTCCACGCCCGGTAGACCCTGTCGGCGGGGGCGTCGAACTCGCGGGTCATCTCGATCGTCGGGACCAGCTCGTCGGCGGTGATCGTGACTTCGTTGCTCATGATGCGGTCTCCTCTTGGTGGGTGGTTGGGTCCTGCCCCTGCTCGTCCATCGCCGCTAGGACACCGTCGAGGCGGCGGAACCGCTCCTCGGCCTCCAGGCGATAGCGCTCGATCCACTTGGTCATCAGGTCGAACACCTCGGCTTCCAGATGGACCGGTCGGCGCTGCGCGTCACGGCCCTTGGTCACCAGGCCGGCGTCCTCGAGCACCCTGAGGTGCCTGGAGACCGCCTGCAGCGACACCTCGTACGGGGCGGCGAGCTCGCCCACGGTGGCGTCCGCTGTCGCAAGCCGGGCGACCAGGTCTCGCCTGGTCGGGTCGGCCAAGGCGGCGAACACCCGGGACAGCTCGTCGGTCATCTCGTCTCCTCGTGTTCAGCTAACTGGTTGAGAAGAACCTACGCTCCGGCTCCGACGGTTGTCAACACATCTGTTGAATAACCCAACCTCTACCGTGTCCGGGTGAGTGAGGGACAGCTCCCCGACGTAGTGCTCAGGTACGCCGACCGCACCGATGCGGTCGTCGACCTGCACCTGCCCGACGGCGCGGCCAGCAGGAGACACGTCGTGGTGTTGCTGCACGGCGGTTTCTGGAAGGTCGAGTGGGACCGCACCCACACTCGCCCGCTGGCCCGGGAGCTCGCCGAGGACGGCTGGGTGGTCGCGACCCCGGAGTACCGCCGCGTCGGGCGGGGTCCAGGTGGCGGTGGGGGTTGGCCGACGACCTGTGCTGACGTGCACGACGCCGTCTCGGCACTGCCGAGGCTCGTTGCCGAGCGCGGCGTCGGAGCCGAGCCCATCCGGCTTGTGGTGGCCGGCCACTCCGCCGGCGGTCATCTCGCGCTCTGGCTGGCAAGTAGCGACCTCCCGATCGAGCGGGTGGTGCCACTTGCTCCGGTTGCGGACCTTCGGGAGGCAGCCAGGCTGGGCCTCGGAGCCCACGCAACGCAGGCGTTCATGGGCGGGGAGCCGGAGCAGGTGGACTACCGTCCGGCCGACCCGGTTGCCAGGTTCGGCGTACTCCGCCCACGGGCGTCGGTGAGGATCCTGCACGGTACCGCCGACGACGTAGTCCCGGTCTCCGTGAGCCGCTCATTGCAGCAGGCTCATCCTTGGGTCCAGCTGGAGGAGCTCGAAGGCATCGACCATTTCGAGGTGATCGAGCCCACCAGCTCGGCGTACGCGGCGCTCCGCGACGCCCTGGAGGGAAGCTGAGTTCGACAGCCCGGTCAGCTCAGCTTGGGCTCGGTCTTCTCCCGGACCTCGCCTTCGCTGACCCCCGGCGCCAGCTCCATGAGCCGTAGGCCCTCGGGGACGACGTCGATGACCGCCAGGTCGGTGATGATCCGCTGTACGACGCCCCGGCCGGTGTAGGGCAGCGAACACTGCTCGACGATCTTGTACGAACCGTCCT
The DNA here is from genome assembly GCA_030947625.1 of Actinomycetota bacterium. Taxonomy (GTDB): domain Bacteria; phylum Actinomycetota; class Actinomycetes; order Propionibacteriales; family Nocardioidaceae; genus Marmoricola. Next base: position 20,787 of record JALZBH010000002.1, on the reverse strand, counting down.
TTGCGACGTGTTCCATCAGCACGATCACCCGCTTGGCGCCGTGGACCAGGTCCATTGCCCCACCCATGCCCTTGACCATCTTGCCGGGGATCATCCAGTTCGCGATGTCACCGGCAGCCGAGACCTGCATCGCGCCAAGGATCGCGGCGTCGATCTTGCCGCCGCGGATCATGCCGAAGCTCGTCGCCGAGTCGAAGAAGCTCGCCCCGCGCCGCACGGTGACGGTCTCCTTGCCGGCGTTGATCAGGTCGGCATCCTCGTCCCCTTCGTAGGGATAGGCGCCGACGCCGAGGATGCCGTTCTCGCTCTGCAGCACCAGCTCGACCTCGTCGGCGACGTAGTTGGGCACCAGGGTGGGCAGACCGATGCCGAGGTTGACGTAGGAGCCGTCGGTCAGCTCCGAGGCCGCCCGAGCGGCCATCTGCTCCCGGGTCCAGCCCATCTCAGACCCCCTCTCGCGAACGCACGGTCCGTCGCTCGATCCGCTTGTCGGCAGCCTGCTCGGGGGTCAGTGCGACCACCCGCTGCACGAACACCCCGGGCGTGTGTACCTGGTTCGGATCCAGCTCGCCGGGCTCGACCAGCTGCTCGACCTCGGCAACCGTCACCCGCCCGCACATCGCGGCAAGCGGGTTGAAGTTGCGGGCCGAGTCGCGGTAGACGAGGTTGCCGTGCCGGTCGCCCTTCCACGCCCGGACCAGGCCGAAGTCGGCCACGATCGCCTCCTCCAGGACGTACTCCCGCCGATCAGCGCCTTGGCCGAAGTCGCGAGTCTCCTTCGCCGGTGAGGACAGTACGACGCTGCCCTGGTCGTCGTACCTCCACGGCAGCCCGCCCTCCGCAACCTGGGTGCCACCACCGGTGGCCGTGAAGAACGCCGCAATCCCCGAGCCGCCGGCCCGCATCCGCTCGGCAAGCGTGCCCTGCGGAGTGAGCTCGACCTCAAGCTCGCCGGAGAGATACTGCCGGGCGAACTCCTTGTTCTCCCCGACATAGGACGACACCATCCGCCGCAGCCGATGCGCCTGCAACAGCCGCCCCAGGCCCCAGTCGTCGATCCCACAGTTGTTCGAGACCGCTTCCAGGTCCGCAGCCCCGGTGGCCAGGATCGCCTCGATCAGCACGGTGGGAATTCCGCAGAGACCGAAACCCCCCACGGAGATGGTGGCCCCGTCCCCGATGTCGGCGACCGCCTCGGTCGCGCTCGCGACGACTTTGTCCACGACCCGTCCTCCCTCTAGGGTGCCAGCACTGGTGATCCTAGCGACGCCGGGCGGTCGGTCCCGATGGCTAGCCTCAGCGGGATGCAGACAACCGACTGGGCCGCCTGGCACGCGAAGTACGCCGACGCGTCCGCACCGCTGTCTCGACGCCTGCAGCTGATCACCGGGCTGGTCGACGGCTGGCTAGATCGCACCGCCTCGGCCGAGGTACGCATCCTCAGCGTCTGTGCCGGGGACGGGCGTGACCTGATCGGGGTGCTTCACCGGCGCGCCGACGCCGCCCGAGTGCAGGCAGACCTGCTCGAGCTCGACGGGCGCTTGGTCGCCGCAGCCCGCGACGGCAGTGCCGGACTGGACGGGGTCAGGGTGCACCGGTGCGACGCCGGCGACGCCTCGTCGTACGCCGACCTGACCGGCGCGGACCTGGTCCTGCTCGCCGGCGTGTTCGGCAACATCCCGGACGCCGACGTCGAGCGACTCATCGCCGTCCTGCCGCAGCTGTGCCGCCCGCAGGCACTGGTCATCTGGACCAGACACCGCAGGCCGCCGGACCTGACCGGCGCGATCCGCGAATGGTTCACCAAGAGGTCGTTCGTCGAGGAGTCGTTCACCGCCCCCGCAGACGTTCATTTCGCCGTGGGCGCCCATCGGTTCGCCGGCGAGCCGCAGCCAATGAGTGCGTGGCCGGCCACCGGGAGGCTCTTCACGTTCTTTCGGTGACCCCCTCTACGCTTTCCCGCATGGTCGAACGATCCGGTGCCTTCCCAGAGGTGCAGCTGCACGTGGTCACCGGCAAGGGTGGCACCGGCAAGTCAACGGTCGCTGCCGGTCTGGCGCTGGCCCTGGCCTCACGAGGCAAGACCGTGCTGTTGTGCGAGGTCGAGGGACGACAGGGCATTGCGCAGCTGTTCGACGTACCCCCCTTGCCGTACGAGGAACGGCTGATCGTGCGCGGCGCGGACCTGGGCTCGACCGACGCAGGTGACGTCTTCGCGTTGGCTATCGATGCCGAGTCGGCACTGCTCGAGTACCTCGCGATGTACTACCACCTGGGACGAGCCGGCAAGGCTCTCGACCGGTTCGGGGTGATCGACTTCGCGACAACCACTGCGCCCGGCGTACGCGACGTACTGCTGACCGGCAAGCTGTACGAGGCAGCGAACCGCAATCGTCGCAACCGTGGCGCCAGGTCCTATGACGCCATCGTGCTCGACGCCCCGCCCACGGGCCGGATCGCCCAGTTCCTCAACGTCAACGACGAGCTGGCCGGCCTGGCGAAGGTGGGGCCTATCAAGGTCCAGGCAGACACCGTCACTACGCTGCTTCGCTCCCGTCGTACGGCGGTCCACCTGGTCACCGTGCTGGAGGAGATGCCGGTGCAGGAGACCGTCGACGGCGCCGGTCAGCTCCGAAAAGCCCAGCTGCCGGTCGGCGCTGTGGTGGTGAACATGATCCGTCCGCGCGACCTCAACGAGTCGGCCGTCGAGCAGCTGCTCGCCGACCGGGTCGACCGCACCGCACTTCGTGAGCAGCTCGGGAAGGCAGGCGTCGACGCCGACGAGAGGATCGTCGACACCCTGGTCGAGGAGGGCCGTCACCTTGCCGAACGTCGCCGGCTGGAAGAGGCCCAGCAGGCGTTGGTCGACGAGCTGGGCCTGCCGACGTACCAGCTGCCCCAGCTGCCCGGCGGAGTCGACCTGGCCGGTCTCTATGAGCTGGCCGAAGAGCTGACCGGACAGGGGCTGGCATGACGAGGAAGAGCACCAGGTCCAGCGCCCGGGTGGGCCCGATGCGCGCGCGGGGAGCCAGCGCGCCGGCTCTGGATGTTGATGCGCTGATCGACGACCCTGCGCGCCGGATCATCGTCTGCTGCGGCTCGGGCGGCGTCGGCAAGACCACGACGTCGGCGAGCATCGCTCTCCGGGCGGCCGAGCGAGGCCGCAAGGTCGTCGTACTCACCATCGACCCGGCACGGCGGTTGGCCCAGTCCATGGGCGTCGACGCACTCGACAACACTCCCCGGCCGGTGCCTGGCGTGGGTGCCGACGCGGGCACTCTCGACGCCATGATGTTGGACATGAAGCGCACCTTCGACGAGGTGGTCGAGAGTCAGGCCAGCCCGGAGAAGGCTGAGCAGATCCTCGCCAACCCCTTCTACATCGCGGTGTCGAGCTCGTTCGCGGGCACCCAGGAGTACATGGCGATGGAGAAGCTCGGCCAGCTGGACAAGGACGCCCGCAAGACCGGCCGCTGGGACCTGATCGTGGTCGATACCCCGCCCTCGCGCAGGGCGCTGGACTTCCTCGACGCGCCGGAGCGCCTGGCTGGCTTTCTCGACGGCCGGTTCATGAAGCTGCTGCTTACGCCCGCTCGCGGACCGGCCCGGCTGATGACTGCCGGCGTCGGCCTGGTGACCAATGCGCTGACCAAGGTGATCGGCGCCCAGGTGCTCAAGGACATGCAGGCGTTTGTCTCCGCTTTCGACACGCTCTTCGGAGGCTTCCGGGCCCGGGCGCAACGGACCTTCGAGCTGCTTCAGGCCGACGGTACGGCGTTCCTGGTAGTAGCGGCGCCGGAGTCGGATGCGCTCCGGGAGGCTGCGTACTTCGTCGAGCGGCTGCGCAGTGACCACATGCCACTGGCCGGACTCGTGGTCAACCGGACCAGCCTGGATCCGGGGATCCGGCTGTCATCGGCCGCGGCGACGGCCGCGGCGGAGCGGCTCCGGTCGGTGGATGACCCCGACGCCGAGCTGGCAACCGGGTTGTTGCGGCTGCACGCCGACCGGTTGCTGATGGTCGCTCGGGAGTCCCGCATCCGGGAGCGGTTCGCGATCGCCCATCCGGACGTCCCGACGGTAGTGCTGCCGGCGCTGTCCACCGACGTCCACGATCTCGACGGCCTACGCCGGATCGGTGACCTGCTCGCAGCCGGGCTCCGGCCCGCGGCGCAGGTTGGGTAGGTGAGAGTCAGGCAGAGGTGGTAGTCACCAAACGGTGGTGCTCGTCCAGAGCCGTTTCGAGGAGCTCTCGCCACGACGTCACGTTCGGGCGCTTGCGCAGGATCGAGCGGCGTTCGCGCTCGGTCATCCCGCCCCAGACGCCCCACTCGATCTGGTTGTCCAGCGCTTCGGCAAGGCACTCGGTGCGCACAGAGCAGTTGCCGCATACTAGCTTGGCCTTGTGCTGCTCGGCGCCACGGACGAACAGCTCGTCCGGCACCGACTGTTTGCAGGCCGCAATGGCGGTCCAGCCTTCGTTCCAAGCCATGACGCAGTCCTCCACGTCGTAGTCAGAACCCGGACCCTGCCCGGGCGTTCCCGCCCCAAAGCAGAACTTACGGACAAATCGCGATCCGATACAGGTCTGTGCTAATCAATATCGAATAGTTACATTTGACTACTCCGGCCTGGCCTGACCTGCCCATCCGGCCTACCCGGGGGTCGCACCCGTATTCTAGGCCGCATGTCGAAGCGCCGAACCCGTCACCTGACCTTCGGCACAGTGGTGTCCCACCTGTTCGTTCTGGTGGCTGTCTCAGCGGTGATGGGCGTGCTGGTCGCGGGCCTGGTGATCCCGTTCGCAGGCGCCCTCGGGATCGGCACCAAGGCCGCCTCAGACTCCCTGCGCAACCTGCCGCAGGCGTTGCGCGCCGAACCGCTCGCTCAGCGCACTCTCGTGCTCGACCGGAGCGGCAAGGTGATTGCCACGTTCTATGACCAGAACCGAGTGGCCGTGCCACTGAGCAAGGTCGCCCCGATGATGCGCCATGCGATCGTCTCGATCGAGGACTACCGCTTCTACCACCACGGCGCGCTTGACCTGAAGGGCACCCTGCGGGCCTTCGTGACCAACCAGACCAACAACGGCGTGACCCAGGGCGGCTCCTCGATCACCCAGCAGCTGGCCAAGATGACCCAGCTCGACCAGGCGCGCACGTCCGCTCAGCGGGCCGCCGCCACGGCAGACACCTACCAGCGCAAGATCGCCGAGCTGCGCCATGCCATGGCGTTCGAGCAGAACTACTCGAAGAACTGGATCCTGGGGCGCTACCTGAACATCGCCTACTTCGGCGATGGTGCCTATGGCATCCAATCGGCCTCTCGGCACTACTTCAGCGTCGATGCCGCCAATCTGAACCTCGCCCAGTCTGCGCTCCTCGCCGGTCTGGTGAAGAACCCCGCCGGCTACAACCCCGCCACCAACCCAGACCAGGCGCTCGCTCGCCGCAACGTCGTCCTCGAGCGGATGGCGCAGCTGAGAGTGATCTCGCAGCCTCTTGCCACGAGGCTCGAAGGCACCGGGCTCGGCCTGAAGATCACCTCCGTCCGCAACGGATGCGTGGGGACTCCCACCCCGTTCTTCTGCGACTACGTACACCGCTACCTCCTGGCCGACCCGTCCCTGGGCAACACCGTGAACGAGCGCAACCAGCTGATCAATGCCGGTGGCTTGACCATCAAGACCTCGGTCGACCAGCGTTTCCAAGCCGCGGCCGACCGCGCTGTCACGGCTCACGTGCGTCCGACCGATCGCGCCATCGGAGCAATGGCGATGGTGCAGCCGGGCACCGGGGCCGTACTGGCGATCGCACAGTCGCGCCCGATGGGCACGAACAGTAGGAAGGGTCAGACTTTCCTCGACTATGCGGTCCCCCATGCGGTCGGCGACGCTCAGGGCTTCCAGGGCGGGTCGACGTTCAAGCTGTTCGTGCTCTCCTCCGCACTGGAGCTGGGCCTGCCCACGTCCACCAGCTTCAACTCACCGCCCAAGTTGTCCCTGCCCCAGAACGCGTTCCCGACCTGCCAGGGGAACTACCCGATCTTCTCCCCGTGGGTGGTGCACAACTCCACCACGAGCGGGTTCAAGAACATGTACACCGGGACCCAGCAGTCGGTGAACACCTACTTCGCCCAGCTGGAGAAGAAGGTCGGCCTGTGCCGCCCGTTCGCGCTCGCTCGGGCAATGGGCGTCACGCTCAACGACCCGGGCACTCAGCGGGTGCCGACCTTCACTCTGGGAGTCGCAGACGTCAGCCCTCTGGAGATGGCCGGGGCGTACGCCACCGTGGCCGCTCGAGGTCTCTACTGCGCTCCGCGCCCGGTGACCCAGATCCTCAACAGCGCCGGCAAGGTGTTCAAGGACTACCCGAAGCAGTGCCGGCAGGTGATGCAGACCAACACAGCTGACACGGTGAACGACATCCTCAAGGGTGTGATGGCTCCGGGAGGCTTCGGAGCGCTGCTCACCCTCGACAAGCCGTCAGCGGGCAAGACCGGCACCACCGACAACAACGTGGCGGTCTGGTTCGACGGGTACACCCCCAACCTGGCCACGTCCTCAGTGATTGCCGGTGCGAACCAACAGGGTCACCCGGTCTCGCTCAACAACCAGGTTGTCGGCGGCCAGTTCGTCGCCACTGCGCACGGCTCGACAACGGCCGGGCCGATGTGGGCCGACGCAATGCGGGCGGTCCAGGACCTGATCCCCTACGCAGACTTCGTCAAGCCGACCTCCCAAGGCGCCGCGCTGCAGGTGACGTTGCCGGACGTGACCGGCATGAGCATCACGCAGGCGACCCAGACCTTGCAGTCCATCGGCCTGCAGGCCATCGAGGCGAACTCCATGAAGGCGCCCGGTCCCAAGGGCAGGGTCTTCCTCACCAGCCCACCGCCCGGGAGCCCGGCGTACCAGGGTTCGACGATCTATCTCTTCCCGTCGCGATAAGCCGGACCGATTGGTGGTCGGCTCAGCTCAGCTGCCGGCGCACCTCCGCCGCGACCGCCCCCCCGGCGGCACGACCCCTGACCTTGGGCTGCAGCGCGCCCATCACCTTGCCCATCTCACGGGCGCTCTCCGCGCCGGTAGCCGAGATCGCCTCGGCGACCAAGGTGGAGACCTCCTCCGCGCTGAGCTGCTCCGGTAGGTACTCGGCGATCACCACCGCCTCGGCACGCTCGTGAACGGCCCGTTCGGGACGGCCGCCCGCGTCGAACGCCTCCGCCGCCTCGCGCCGCTTCTTGGCTTCGCTGGCGAGGACTCCTAGCACGTCGTCGTCACTGAGCTGACGGGTCGCCTTGCCGGCTACCTCGGCGTTGGTGACCGCGGTCAGCACCATCCGCAGAGTGGAGGTGCGGACCTCGTCGCGTGCCTTTATCGAGATAGTGAGGTCGGCACGCAGCCGGTCCTTCAGCTTGCTCATGCCGCCATTGTGGCAGCCTGTGCCCATGCAGCCGAAGCGGAACTCCTCCATGGGAGAAACTCTGGCAAAGGCCGCATTCGGCCTGGTTGCAGCCGGCGCACTCGGGCTCGGGTATGCAGCCGGGGTCGAGGTCCGCAACTTCACCGTGCGGTACGTCGATTTGCCGGTTCTGCCGCCCGGGCACCGGACGCTTCGCGTGCTGCACCTCAGCGACCTGCATCTGACCCCGACCCAGGGACCCAAGCTGCAGTGGCTCTCCTCGCTGTCGGCGCTGGCGCCGGACCTCATCGTGAACACCGGCGACAACATCGCCCACCGAGACTCGGTGCCGCCCCTCGTCGAGGCGCTGGGATCGCTGCTCGGCGTACCGGGGGTGTTCGTTTTCGGCTCCAACGACTACTTCGCCCCGTCGCTGCGAAACCCGGTCCGCTACCTGCTTCCCGACGACGGCACGCGCAACACCCACACCGCGCGCCTGCCCTGGCGCGAGCTGCGCAAGGAGCTGGTCTCCCGTGGCTGGCTGGACCTGACCAACGCCACCGGTCGCCTCGATGTCGGTGGCACCACAGTTGCCTTCGCCGGCGTGGACGACCCACATCTGGGCAAGGACAGGCTGGCCGCCGTGGCCGGCCAAGCACCGGTCGATGCCGACCTGCGGGTGGGGGTCGCCCATGCGCCTTACCGGAGGGTGCTCGACCAGTTCGCCCGGGACGGGTACGACGTCACCTTCGCCGGCCACACCCACGGCGGTCAGCTGTGCCTGCCGTTCAAGGGCGCCTTGGTCACCAACTGTGACCTCGACACTGGTCGGGTGAAGGGGCTACATCGTCATCCCGCGGCCTCACGGCCGGGCGAGGCGAACAGCTCCTGGCTACACGTCTCGGCAGGCGTCGGCACCTCCCCGTACGCCCCGGTGCGGTTCTGCTGCCGGCCGGAGGCAAGCCTGGTGACTCTTCTCCCCGTGGTCGGTTGACCTCTGCTTCGAGGGGGGCGGTGCCTCCGATACACTTCGACGCACCTTCGGGCTGTGGCGCAGCTTGGTAGCGCGCTTCGTTCGGGACGAAGAGGCCGCAGGTTCAAATCCTGTCAGCCCGACCGTGTGATGTCTCAAGACATCGGCGACGGCCGGACCTGCAACTTGGGTCCGGCTGTGGCAAATTTCGAGCGGCCCAGGCACGGGGAGGACGACACCTTCATTCGGGCGCCCGAGTGGTCATCCGTCGGCGTCATCTCCGAAAACTGGCTTCACCGGCTGTCGATCTCGTTCACGGACGTTCATCGTATGGATGAATGTTTGAACCGGCCCCAACGACTGGAGTGAGAGATGGCCAAGTACTTGGCGCTCATCTATGGCGACGAGAGTGTCTGGCGCAGCCAGACCGAGGATGAGGCACGGGAGCACGGTAGGCGTCACGAAGCCTTTGCCAGGTCTGCCGGATCCGCCGTGCTGGGAGGAGCGGAGCTGGACGAGACGAAGAGCGCGAGATGCATCCGTAGCGGCGCGCAAGGACGCCAGTCCGTGACTGACGGACCCTTCCTAGAGACCAAAGAGGTGCTCGGCGGCTACTACCTACTGGAGGCCGAGGACATGGATGCGGCGATCTCCTTGGCTCGTCAGCTGCCCGAGGCGTCGGCAGCACACAGCGGCGTAGAGGTGCGTCCACTAGCGAACAGTTGACGTTCTAGAACGCCCTCTTTGGGACGGACAGACGTTTGTCCGACGTTTCCATGAGAACAGGCTTTGCAGGGGGGAGATTCGCTATTCGGGGTCGAGCCCAAGCGCCTCAAGCCGTCTGCGCAGATAGGCAGCCTCAACAGCGTTCTCGGTGAGCGTGAGCGCTTCCTCGTAAGCAACTGCTGCTTCATTGTTTCGACCGAGCCGACGCAGGAAGTCCGCGCGCGCTGCAGCCAGGTAGGGGTAGCTGGCCATGCCGGGATCGGCCATCAGGGGCGCGATCTCGTTGAGTCCGGCTTCTGGCCCATCGACCAGCCCGATGGCGATCGCACGGTTCAGCGCCACCACAGGAGTAGGCCACCGGTCGAGTAGCAGGTCGTACAGCTGAACTATGCGTGGCCAGTCTGTGGCCGCCCAGCTCGGCGCTTGGTCGTGAACTGCCGTGAGTGAGGACATGATGACGTAACGGCTGGTCGATCCGGCAGAAGTCGCGCGTCGAAGGAGACCGAGGCCCTCCGTGATCTGGTCGCGGTCCCACAATGAACGGTCCTGATGCTCCAGCTGTACGAGATCGCCGGCGTCGTCGACTCGGGCGGTCCGACGTGCATCCGTCAGCAGGAGCAGCGCCAACAATGCGATGGTCTCGATATCGTCGGGGAGGAGGGCGTGCAACATTCGCGCGATCTGAAGCGCGCGCTCAGCGAGATCGGTGCGCATCAGGGTGTCCCCAGTGGGCGCGATATGCCCAGCGTTGTAGACCAAGAGGACTGTGTCCAAGACCGAGGCCAAGCGTTCGGGGAGCTCGGCGGGTGCTGGGGCCTGATACGGGATCCCAGCAGCGGCGATCTTCTTCTTTGCGCGCGTGATCCGCGCCTGCATTGTGGCCTCCTGGACCAGAAAGGCCTTGGCCACCTCTGCGGAGGTCAGGCCGCACACCATGCGCAACGTCAAGGCGACCCTGGACTCGGGCGATAGGGCTGGATGACAGCACGTGAAAACCAACCGCAGCCGATCGTCCGGCATCTCCGCGAAGGCCGTCCCTGAGCCGGGGTCTGTGGGCGGCCCGAAGTCTTCCTGAACCAGGTCTGGCAGCTTCCTAGCGAGTGTGAGCGCCCGGCGGTGCGCCTCCAGGGCCTTGCGCACCGCGACGGTCGTCAACCAGGCACCGGGGCGATCAGGAATTCCGTCTCGCGCCCAGGTGAGCAGGGCCTGGGCATAAGCGTCCTGGACACAGTCTTCGGCGATGTCGAAGTCCCGAACAACCCGAAGGACGGTCGACAGGACCCTCGTCCACTCATCTCGGTGGGCCGTCGTGACCGCGTCAGCCACGCATTCGGAGGCGGTCACGCAGTCTCAGAACAAAGGGGCCGTACCTCTACCGCGCTCCAAGGTGGGGGTACCTGCTTGGCGATCGCCAGCGCCTCATCGAGATTGAGCGCTTGGATGATGTAGATACCACTAAGGCTTTCCTCGGCCTCGATGACCGTGCCGTCCGCGACCTCGACACCGGCTGTGGAGTGCCGCACAGATGTCGCCGTGAAGCTGGGGCGGAGGTGCACGCAACTCAACACGTTGCCTGACATGTCCTGCGCGAGCTCCGCATGCTTGCGCGAGACGTCGTTTGCCAACTTGTCGGCCAATGACGCACCTTCTTCTTCGTTCGCGTAGAGCAAGACTGCGTACCGAAACACGACTCTCCCATCTCACGGGCGAAGTCCGCCACGCAGACGTCAATACGACGTGCGAACCTGTCCCAAATCGACAACGAGCAGAGACATGTTGCTCGGGGCATGGAGCAACGCGCATGCGTGAGCGGGTCTTCGCCAACCGTTCCACTGAGGAAGTGAGGTGGCCGTTTCTGCGCGCCTCATCCCGGTAGTGCTCTCGAGGCGATGAGCTGCTCGGGGTGACGCAGGACGAGCTCGGCGGGGACGACCGGAGCCCACCTCGGGCGGAAAGGTTCCAACTGCGAGCTGTAACGCCGAAGCGCGCGTTCTCGGGCGGCGGACGCAGAGTCGCTCGTTCGGATCGGGATCAGCTTGTCGCCGGTAGCCAGGACGTCCTGCGGACTCATCCAGTACGGCGCCCAGACGGGGTACTCGACGAGCTGGACGCCGCGGCTCTCCGCGACGGCGGCAGCTGCCCTGCCCACCGCGACATGATCGGGGTGTGGGTCGTGTCGCCAGGTCGCGACGACCACATCTGCGGGACGGACGATCTCGGCGAGGAAGTCGGTGATGGCCCCCGCATGGCGGCCCAGCTCGCCGTCCGGCCAGTACTCCAGGCTCTCGTGCGTCCGGCCGCCGAGCTCGGCAACGGCCGAGCGCCACTCGGCGAGGCGAGCGAACCCGAGATCGTTCGGGTCGACGTCGGAGCCGGCAAAGCAGCCTTCTCCTCGGCTCAGACAGACCGCCAGGGCCTCGCCGGCGTGCAGGCTGAGCAGCCGGCCCGCGCCTATCGTCTCGTCGTCGGGATGCGCGGAGACCACTACCAACCGAGACCCCACGGGCACCGGGGTTGGGGACGGCGGGACTGACAACGCGGCTGCCCAAGGCTCCCAGTGGACCGGCGGTGGCAGGTGCATCCCAAGTGGCAGCACGGATTTCCTCTCGATGGTCAATGCTGCTCGGAGGGTTGCGGCAGCTCCGAGCGGGCGAGCTCGTCGAGCAGGTCGCCCAGCCCGTGTGTGGCCCTTCCCGGGTGGCGGCCCGAGGTCGAGACCAGTGGGGTGAACAGGCTGGTGACCGGGTACCCCGCGCGCCGCAGCCGGTCCAAGAGGTCGTGCTCCTCGCCGTGGGGGACCGAATGGAAGCCGCCGACGGACAGGTAGGCGTCCAGGCGGACGGCCAGATTTGCGGCGTACACATGCCCATGCCCGTCCCCATGGAGCTCCTGGCGAATGATCTGGGCGTAGCGTGCCTTTGCCTCAGCGGAGGCGGTCCAGTCGCGCAGCTGCACCATGCCCGCCGCGGCAACCGCGGCTCGTTGGTGCAGCTGAGCAACGGTTGCGACGAGCCACTCCGCCGGCACGTAGGAGTCGGCGTCGGTCGTGAAGAGCCAGGTGGTGTGAGGGTCGTCGACGGCATCGGGCATGTCGACCAGGCGGCGAAGCAACGCTGCCCGGACCGAGCCCACGGAGTCCGAGGTGCGGTCCTCGGCTACCAAGACGTTCACGAGGTGCTGCCCAGACAGGACCCGGCTGGCGACCTCCATGGTGCGGTCGCTGCACCGGTGAGCCGCAACGGCCACGGTGACCCGGCGCACGACTCCGGTCCACCGGGCTTCGGCGGCAGCACCCAGCACGTGCTCGAGGCAGGTCGGTAGCTCTTGCTCCTCGTCCCTCGCCGGAACCGCGACGATGACATCGGTCACGCGAGACCGCCCAGGTACGCCGCGTCGCCGTCTTGGTTCTGCTGGGCGACGTACAGGGCGAGGTCGTCTACAGCCCGGGTGAGGTCCTCGTCGTAGGCGAGACCAGAGGGACCGACCGCTACGCGGGCCTGCTCCAGCAGCCGGCGTACGGCGCCTGCGACGCCCACCCGACATTCGGTCGCGACCGTTCGACCATCGCCGGGAAGGCTTCTGTCCAAGCACGCGGCGACGCTGCGACACATCGCCGCCGCGGTCGCCAGCTCCGCGCGGACAGCGCCCAGCCGGACGGTCTGCGCCGGGGTCCGGTGCTCGCCCGGGAGCGCTCGAAGGACCAGGTCTCGCACCCGTCCCGCACCTCCTGTCCACACTGCGGCCACACCGATGCCGCCGAGGAAGAAGCCGCGGCGGTCGAGGTAGAAGTCGACCTCGCCGATCTGGCGCCCACACGACCTCTGCTGGGACAGCGTTGCGCTGAACGAGCGACTCAGCTCCATCGCCCGAGTGCGCCAGTCGTCCACGAACGGCCAGTCCTGGACGGGGACATCGAGAAGCACCTGATGTTCCGGATCCACCCACACCGGGATCAGCGCGCGGTCCAGCAACCCGGCGCCCGATGCGAAGCGCAGGGTGCCGTCGAGAAGCCAGTCGTCCCCGTCTCGGGTCCCCCGGATGCCAGTGCCATGCGAGCGCGAGGCCCAAACCCCGTAACAGGATTCCGGCACCGGCACCGTCCCGGCCTCGCGGTGGATGCGCAACGCGTCGACGTGACCCTCGGTGAGCCGGGCCAGCGGGACGTCGGTCCGGCCAAGAGCGATGAGACCCTCGACCAGGCCGCTCCAGTCCAGCGCAGCCCATGGTCGCTGGGCAGCAAGGGCCAGCACTGCCCCACGCTGCTGCACGAGACTGGGCTCGTTCCGGGGGTACGCCGGACCGAGCGCCAACCGGTCAGGCAACATCGACCGGCTCCTTCCCGCAGCTATCGGGGTTCCCAGCGTTTCCGGGGGCCGCCCTGTGCAGTGTGGCCAGCACGAAGTCCGGCTCCTCGTGCCGTACCGACGCCGACCAGCCCAGTGCCGACATGGCCTCGACACACTCCGCCGTTGCCCGCGCGCCGCTCAGGAACGTGTCCGCCGGGTGGTGCCGCCAGTGCACGACGACCATTTCTTGGGCTACCGATGCGATTGCCTGATAGGAGGCCGCACGGGTCTGGTCGTCGAGGTAGTACAGCACCTCTGAGACGACCACCAGCGAGGCTCGACCGGCCGCCGGGGGGACGTCCGGAAGGGCGGCCAGCTCACACTCGACGTTCTCCAGCTCGGCCGTCGTACGGCTACTCAGGCGGACCGCCTCCGCCGATGCGTCGGTCGCCAGCATCCGCCGGCACCGGGGGGCCAGGGCCGCGGCGAGATGACCGGTGCCACAGGCACAGTCCCAAGCGAGCTCGTACCGGGCCTGGCTCAAACTCGCCAGTACGACGTCGATCTTGCGTCGTTCGTACCAGCTCGAAGAGACCTGGAAGGGGTCCGCGTCGGTCCGGTACAACGCGTCGAAGTCGAGATGCTCAGGCACGACGGGTCACTGTGCGCCGACCCGCGAGCATTTCGGCGCCACCAGCGGCGATGTGCATGCAGACTCCTCGGTGGCGTGAGCGGGCCAAGTGCGTGGCTTACAGCGTAAGTTATCCGCTATGACCCCAGCAAAGGCCCCCCGGTCGAGCTCCACCGCGCCCGAACCGGGGAACAGCCGGCGAGCACTGACTCGCCAGACGGTCATCGAAACCGCGATCGAGTACGTCGACAAACACGGCCTTGCGGCACTGACGATGCGCGCTCTCGGGCAAGAGCTCGGGGTGGAGGCAATGTCGCTCTACCACCACGTGAACGGTCGCGAGGATCTGCTCGAGGGAATCGTCGCGACCCTCGTCGACGGGTTGCGGGTCAACCCGGAAGAGACGCTTGGTCCGGTCGATGGCTGGCAGACCTACGTCCAGCATCTCGCCGTGGCGGTTCGCCAGCTGGCGAACCAGCATCCCCACATCTTTCCGCTGGTGGCTACCCGGCACCCGGCAGCGCCATGGTTACGGCCGCCTCTGCGTAGCCTGGAGCTGGTCGAGGACTTCCTCGAGGCCATGTCCAGCCGCGGCCTGGACGACAAGCACGCCGTCCACGTCTACAAGTGCTTCACCAGCTTCCTTCTGGGTCATCTCCTGCTGGAGGTCTCGGCGGCAAGCAGCGCACCGACCAGCCCCGATGAGGCTCCGCTCGACGAAGGTGACGCCGATGTCCCGAACGCCGACCAGGACCTGTCACTGGATCAGTTCCCGACCGTGCTCCGGCTCAGGGAGCTGCTTGCGAAGACCGAGCCGACCGCCGAGTTCGAGAGTGCCCTCGAGGCGCTGTTGGACCGGCTGGACCTCGAGCTGAGTCAGTAGTCCCTGTCAGGGCTCGCACGGCCGTCCCGGAGTGCGACGAATGCGAACGGCAGAACGAGCAGCCCGACGAGCAGCCCGGCGCCTCCGGTGAGCTGCCAGAGCTGGGTCACCTTGTCCACCTCACCACGGTGCAGGACTCTCCACAGCGGGTCGCGCAGTGCCACCGCAACGCCCACGGCCAGACAACCCGAGACGACGGCCAGCTCGGTGGCTCGCCTGCTCCGCGACAGGGGAGGCCGCCGGACCAGCACGAGCAGCACGTTGGCGACCATGCAGAACGAGAAGTAGCTGGTGGTCTCGATGAAGAGCGCCCAGGCAATGAGCCACGGGTTGGTCCACCCCTCGCCGACGGCGAGGGCACCGACGATGCCTAGCGCCGCCACCAGGCTGAGGAGAAGGGCGACCGGGACGAGGTGTCGCCTTATGAAGCGGACCGTGGTTTCGGAAGCGAGAGGGGTGCTGACCGGTGCCAGCGACGGCCAGCGTCGCCCGAGCCGCTGAAGGCCGCGGTCGGCATCGGCGAGCCAGTCCTCCCCGAGGTCGGCTGCCCTCCAAGGTGTCACCCGGAAAGCCCGTTCGAGCACTACACCATGTGCCACGACCGCCATACTCACCACGCCGAGAGCGACCACCAGCCACGGCGTCCAGTGGTCCCACAGCGGGCGGTCCGAGCGGAGCAACAGCGCTGCCCAGTCGGCGAGCACGGTCATCCCCACAAGCGCGGCGCAGAGCGCGGAGGCGCGGAGCAGCTGGGCGTTCCGGACTGCCGAGCGCGTTGCTCCGTGGCCGGTCAGCGCTCGCAGGACGATGAACACGCACAGCGCCGGTACGACGAACTGGGTGAACGACACGATTGCGTCGTACGGGTCGTCCTGCCACGGGCTACCGGCCCGGATCGTCTTGGCCTGCGTCGTGACCACCGCGAAACAGGTGAACAACGCGGACGCCAGCAGTCCGACGACTGCCGCCGCCGGGGTACGCCGTGCCTCCGGATCGGGCTTCATGCCCATATACTACACGACGCGTAGTATTCATCGCGTAGTATCCTCGATCCGTGCAGGCCAACGACTCGCAGACCTTCGTGCTCTGCGCACTCGCAGACCGCCCGCTCCACGGGTACGCGATCAACACCGCGATCGAGGAGCTGACCGGTCGGCGTCTCGGCCCAGGCAGCCTCTACGGAGCCCTGACCAGGCTTGAGGCGAAGGGTCTGGTCGAGCCCACCGGCGGCGACGAGCACGAGCGGCAACGGACAGTCCGTCTCACCACGGCCGGGCGCGAGCTGCTCGCCGCGGAGCTGTCCACGATGGCGCGGGTGTCGCAGCGTGGCCTGCGCAGCCTCGGGATCGAGCCGGCATGACCGCGGCTGCACGGCTGGTCGCTCTGTATCCCGCCCCAGTGCGCGAGGTCTGGGCCGACGAGCTCGCGGATGCGACGGCGGCTGCGGGACCGAGCGCGTGGCCCAATATCGTCACCGGCGCGGCGGACATGTGGCTGCATCCACAGCTGTGGCCCGCGGCTGCTGCGGTGCAGCGCCGGCTCCGTCTCACCGTGCTGGTCCTAGCAATCGGCCTCGGCGGATGGCTGGTCATGTTGCGACTCGGCGAACCCGGTGTCGATGTCAGTCACGGCGGGTCGCGGCTGGTGTTCCTTGGCTCGGGTCTCGCCCTTGCCGTCGGACTGGTCGTGTCGGCTCCGCGCGCCAGGCTGGAGGTCGACTCATTGCTCGGGCTGCTCCGCCTCGTCATCCGGCGGCTGGCACTTCCCGTTGGTCTCACGGCGACCATCCCGTTCCTTGCGCACAGCCGGGTTGCTGCGCATCCGACGGAGCTGATGGGGATGGTGTTGACGGCGTACCTCTGGACAGTGCTGGTCGCCCTTTGTCTCCAGGCCTGCCGAGTGGTCGCAAGCTGCCGGGAGTACGTCGTACCCCCTAGCCCGAGGCGGCAGGCGTTCGGCACCGGCCTGGCGGCGCTCGGCCTCGGTGGGGTGGCCGTGCTGTGCCTGGCGCACCTGGCAGCAAACCAGGCAACCTCCGGGGCTCTTGTCGAAGGCCTGATGCTGATGCCGCTGGCCGGGCTGCTCGCACACCTGGCGAGCGCCTGCGTGGCAGACTCTGCCCATGCCTGACTCCCCCGCTGATGACAAGGAGCCGAACCTCGAGCTGCCGTCTCTGCGCCTGCGGATCCGCCGCAAGAAGAAGCAACAACTAGCCGTCCCGGTCCCGGTCGCACCGTGCCCGCCCCCGGCTGGCTCGGATGCCTCCGCTACGTCCGCCCAACCCCCGGATGGTCGAGCCGAACCCCCAGCCGCCGTCGCCACCGCGATCGCTCCCGAGCCGGCCGCCGGCATCCTCCAGAAGCCGGGCCGCCTCCGTCGAGGCCCCCACGACTTCAAGCTGCCCCACCTCAACAGCAGGGTCGCCACGGTCCTCAGCGGGATCATCGTCGGTCTCGTCGGCGTTGTACTGGCCATCGGGACCGACCAAGGTTGTCAGGCAGCCCGTGGCGTGAACACCTGCGGCGGTGGGGTCGGCCTGTTCGCCCTGATCGTGATCTTGGTGGTCGAAGTCCTTGTCGGTGCCGTGCTGCTAAGGGCGTTCGGCGTCGCGGACCCGGCCAGCACCAGCTTTCTCGGGGTCGCACTGGTCGCCGTCATCGCGATGCTCTTCTTCGTCGGTGCGCTGGGCTCGATGTGGATGCTGGTGGTGATCCCGGTGCTCACCGGCTTGACGTACCTGTTCGCCTGGTGGGTGACCGACACGTTTGTCGAGACGGGCCGACGGCGCTAGCGCCGAACCCCCGAACCGCGACCCAGTTCTCGCCGAAGCGCGACTCAGTTCCCGCCGCGTAGCAGGAGCTCCGCAATCTGCACCGTGTTCAGCGCCGCTCCCTTGCGCAGGTTGTCGCTGCTGACGAAGAGCGCCAGACCGCGGCTGCCGGGAACGCCGGGATCGGCCCGCAGCCTGCCGACGTACGACGGGTCGTGGCCCGCAGCCTGCAACGGATTGGGGATCTCGCTCAGCTCGACCCCGGCGGCATCGGCCAGGATCTCGGTGGCGCGCTCGACGCCCAATTCGCGCTCGAACTCGAGGTTCAGCGCCAGCGAGTGGCCGGTGAACACCGGCACCCGCACACAGATGCCGGAGACGAGCAGATCGGGGATCTCGAGGATCTTGCGCGACTCGTTGCGCAGCTTCTTCTCCTCGTCGGTCTCGAAAAGACCGTCGTCGATGAGCGAGCCGGCCAACGGGATCACGTTGTAGGCGATCGTGCGCTGGTAGGTCTTCGGCGGCGGAAACGTGACGGCCGCTCCGTCGTACGCCAGTTCGCGAGCCTTGTCGCCGGCCGCCGCCACCTGGTCGGCGAGCTCGTCGACAGCGGCGGTACCCGACCCCGACACCGCCTGGTACGTCGCCGCGACCATCCGTAGCAGCCCGGCGGCATCGTGCAGCGGCTTGAGCACCGGCATCGCCGCCATCGTGGTGCAGTTCGGGTTGGCGATGATCCCCTTGCGGGCTCGGCCGATCGCATGCGGGTTGACCTCACTGACCACTAGCGGAACGTCGTGGTCCATCCGCCAGGCTGAGGAGTTGTCCACCACCGTGACGCCAGCGGCGACGTACCTCGGTGCGAGTGCGCGCGAAGCCGTTGCGCCTGCCGAGAACAAGGCGACGTCGAGCCCGGACGGGTCGGCAGCGTCGGCGTCTTCGACGACGACCTCCTGCTCGCCGAACTGCAGCACGGTGCCGGCCGACCGCGCCGAGGCGAAGAACCGCACCCGCTCGGCGGGGAACTCCCGCTCGAGCAGGATCTGGCGCATCGCGAAGCCGACCTGGCCGGTGGCTCCGACAACCCCAATGGCCGTCATCGGCCGGTGCCGCCGTAGATGACCGCCTCCACCTCTTGGGCATCGAGGTCGAACGCCGAGTGGGTGGCGCGTACGGCGGCATCGACTTCGGCCTCGTCCACGATCACCGAGATCCGGATCTCCGAGGTGGAGATCATCTCGATGTTGATGCCAGCCGAGGCAAGCGCGGCGAAGAACTTCGCGGTGACACCGGGGTGTGAGCGCATCCCGGCGCCGATCAGCGAGACCTTGCCGATCCGGTCGTCGTAGAGCAGCCGCTCGAAGCCGATCTCATCGCGCAGCCGGTCCAACGCAGTCATCGCCGTTTGGCCGTCCTCGCGAGGAAGCGTGAAGGAGATGTCGGTGCGGCCAGTGGCGGCCGCGGAGACGTTCTGCACCACCATGTCGAGGTTGACCTCGACTTCGGCCAGCGACTCGAAGATCCGGGCCGCCTCTCCGACCTTGTCGGGTACGCCGACTACGGTGATCTTGGCCTCGCTCCGGTCGTGTGCGACGCCGGCGATGATCGCCTGCTCCATGGGTACTCCCTCGGTGGGGTCGGGGATGATCCAGGTGCCCTCCAGCTGGCTGAACGAGGAGCGCACGTGGACGGGGATGTGATAGCGGCGGGCGTACTCGACGCACCGCAGGTGCAGGATCTTGGCTCCGGAGGCGGCCATCTCCAGCATCTCTTCATGGGAGAGGCGGTCGAGCTTGCGCGCGGTGGGCACGATCCGTGGGTCGGCGGTGAACACCCCGTCGACGTCGCTGTAGATCTCGCACACCTCCGCACCCAGAGCGGCCGCCAGCGCCACTGCCGTCGTGTCCGAGGCGCCACGGCCGAGCGTGGTGATGTCCTTGGTGTCCTGGCTGACTCCCTGGAAGCCGGCCACGATCGCAATCGCGCCGGCGTGGAGCGCGGCCTCGATGCGACCGGGGGTTACGTCGATGATCTTCGCGCGACCGTGCGCGGAGTCGGTGATCACTCCCGCCTGGGACCCGGTGAACGACTGCGCCTTGTGACCGAGCTGAGCGATCGCCATCGCCAGCAAGGCCATCGAGATGCGCTCGCCTGCGGTGAGCAGCATGTCCAGCTCGCGAGGCGGGGGCAGCGGGGTCACCTGCTCGGCGAGGTCGCGGAGCTCGTCGGTCGAGTCGCCCATCGCCGAGACGACCACGACGACGTCGTACCCGGCCCTGCGGGTGCCGACGATCCGTTGGGCGACTCGCTTGATGCCTTCGGCATCGGCGACCGAGGATCCGCCGTACTTCTGCACGACAATGCCCACAGGTGCGCTCCTCGGCGGTGGCGACGCCAGTCTTCTCAGGCGGCTGGCCAGAGCCGATTCTATCGAGCCTCAGGTCCGGGGGGTCTCACCGTCCAAAGCCGCCTGGGCCGCGGCGATCTGCTCCTCCTCCAGGGCATTGGTGACGTCGAGGTCGAGCCGGTCGTGGGCCACCACCGACTGCAGCGCCCGGAGTACGGCGCTGGCGTTGCCGCCCCAGGTGGATACGTAGGAGAACTGCCACCACCACAGCGCCTCGGCCAGGTTGCCGCGCCGGAAGTGGCGCAGACCGTTCGCGAGGTCGGTGGCGATGCTGGTCAGGTCGTCGGAGAGCTGGGAGGCGACGATCTCGGGGACGTAGGGGTCGAGGTTGTAGCTGTAGGGGTCGAGGTTGTAGCTGTAGGTGTCGACGCTGTCGAGCAACCGGGCCAGGCGAAGCCGCATGGCGTCGAGATCGGGGTCCGGACCGACATCGGGCTGGTACTCCTGGATCGGGGTGAAGTCCTGCTGGGCACCGAGCCGGGCACCGGCGAACAGGATCTGGCTGACCTCGATCAGCAGCAGGGGGACCGCCCAGCCGGGGTCGTCGGCTCGAGAGATCGTCTGCAGCGCGCTCAAGAAGTCCGTTGCTGCGGCCGCGATCTCCCGGCCGAACTCGTCGGCGTCGAACCCCGTGCTCAGCTCATTCACCTGCGCTCCGCCTCCCTGCGAACGCTCGTCCCAAGGTCACCTCGTCGGCGTACTCGAGGT
>JALZBH010000201.1 GCA_030947625.1 Actinomycetota bacterium | reverse complement strand
GGCGTGCGGGCTTCACGCGCTCAGGGGGCGGCACCGCCAGCGCCGCCTCGCTACCCTGATCGCCCCGCCCAGTTAGCTCAGCTGGTAGAGCACTTCCATGGTAAGGAAGGGGTCGTCGGTTCGAGTCCGACACTGGGCTTGGCGCGGAGGTGCGCCGATGGCCATGTCGCCGGAGTGGTGGTCTATCTGGGGTCGCCAGCCGGTCGCCTGCGAGCGCCGGCTGGATCAGCCGTGACCACTTCTTTGCGCGCACTTGTTTGAGCCAGGCCGGGTTTCGCGGAGGCGCTGACGCCGACCGGGTACGCATCGAAGTCGAAGGCGACGGTCCCGGTATCCCCGCTTCCGAACGCGATCGCGTTTTCGAACGCTTTCACCGCACCGACGCGTCGCGCAGCCGTCGCACCGGCGGCACCGGACTCGGCCTCGCCATCGTACGCGCCGTCACCCAAGCCCACCAGGGGCACGTCTCTATACAAGCACGGCCCAGCGGCGGAACGGTGGTGGTGGTCGAGCTCCCAGGGTTCGCCGCCCACGCTTCGCGAGCTCACTCGCACCACCCCACCTGAGTACTTCACGCTTGTACAACTGTGGCATTGTGTTAGTGTGGGCGTCGTGCCCGGCTCACCCGTGGTTTCTCACCCGCTCCCCGAGCCGCTCGTCGAGCTCATCGCGCAGCGGTTCCGGGTGCTCGGTGAGCCGATGCGCATCAAGCTGCTGGACCACTTGCGTGACGGCGAGGCGACGGTCGGAGAGCTGCAGGCGACGCTAGGCGCCTCACAGCAGAACGTCTCTAAGCACCTCGGCGTGCTGCTCGCGGCGGGGATGGTCAGCCGAACCAAGGAGCGAACCTCTTCCCGTTACGCGATCGCCGATCAGGGCGTCTTCGAGCTATGCGAACTGGTTTGCGGCGGCCTGCGCCGTCAGCTCTCCGAGCTCGACGCAGTCCTGGGCGGAGGTGTTTGATGACCCGTTCTCCGCTCTGCGCGAGCCGGTGGCCGCTTGAGCGTGCGCTTTTCGCGATGGCCGGCACGGTCACGCTGCTCTCGGCAGTGCTCGGGGCTGCGGTCTCGCTGTGGTTTTTGGTGCTCGTCTCCCTCGTGCTCATGCGCGTCTTCGGGCTGCGCTCCGCTACCCAGGAGGTTGTCCGGTGAGTCCGGTCGGACCACTCGGCCGTCTCGGCCGTTACACCGCCACCCACTTCCGGGTCGTCGCCATCGGGTGGACGCTGGTTGCTATTGCCCTTGGCGGTCTGGCTCCGAAGGTCGAGCACGCGGTGTCGGGCGCCGGCTGGGAGGCGGCGGGTTCGGAGTCGGTCAAGGCCCGCGAGCTGGTTGACCGCAACTTCGGGGGCCTTTCGTCAAGCGCTCTCCTGGTGGTCGTACATTCCCCGACCAAGACGGTCTCTGACCCCGCCTTCCAGCGGACGATCGCGTCGGCGCAGCGCACGCTCAAGGCCGACTCCCGTGTCGCCGGTGTGGCGCCTCCGCGCCCCGGTCAGTCGATCTCCCGGGACGGGCACACGGCGATCATCCAGGCTGGCGCTGGCAAGAACGCCAACGAGATGGTCCGCGCGGCCGACGACCTCAAAACCAAGCTTCGCGGCGGCGGCGGCGTGCAGGTCTCTCTGACTGGCGCGTCGGGGATGTGGTCGGACTTCAACGAGGCCAACCGCTCGGCGATGCTCAAGAGCGAGGTCATCTCATGGCCGGTGACCATGATCATTCTCGTCCTGGCCTTCGGGTCGCTGGTCGCCGCCGGGCTGCCGCTGATGCTGACCATCCTGGGCCTCGTGGCCTCCGCCGGTTCGCTGTACATCGGCACCCAGATGCTGGACATCTCGATCTGGGCGATGAACTTCGCACTGATGTTCGCGCTGGCGCTGGGGATCGACTACGCCCTGTTCATCGTGATGCGCTTCCGTGGCGCGTTCTTCGGCTCGCAGCGCTCGGCCGAGGACGCGGTGGCAGAGACGATGGACACTGCCGGCAAGGCCGTGCTGTTCTCCGGTTTGACCGTGCTCATCTCGCTGACCGCGGTGATGCTCGTGCCAAGTCCCGCGTTTCGCTCGATGGCGTTGGGGATCATGCTCTCGGTCATCTTCATCCTGGCGGCGACGCTGACGCTGCTGCCCGCCGTGCTGGCCAAGCTCGGCCCTCGAGTGGACAAGGCGAGCCTGCCGTGGGTGGCCTCCGGCGAGCACCGCTCACCGCGGTTTGCCGCGTGGGCCGAACGTCTGTGGAAGCGGCCGGTCGCCTACGGCGCGGTGGCGGTCATCGGGCTGGTCGCCCTCGCGGCCCCCGTGCTCAACCTGCAGACCGCGATGCCCTCGATCAAGGTGGTTCCTGGCGGGGATTCCTCGCGAACCGGCTACGACCAGGTCCAACAGGCCTTCGGCTCAGGGGCACCGGGAGCGCTTCAGATCGTCACGCCGACCCGCGATGCGCAAAGGATCACGGCGACGGTGAAGGCCGACCGTGGCGTCGCGCAGGTGCTGCCTGCGATGCCGGGTAGGGGCGGCTGGAGCATGGTGCAGGCCATCCCGAAGGGCGACCCATCCGGCAAGGTGGTGGGCGCCATCGTCGACCGGCTGCGCAGCGACCTGCCTGCGCGCACGCTGATCGGCGGCGCGGTCGCCGAGAACCACGACCTCGAAGCAGCTCTGGCGGCCAAGACGCCGCTGGTGATCGCAGTCGTGCTCGCTCTCGGCTTCCTGCTGCTGCTCGTCGCCCTCCAGGCACCACTGCTCGCGGCGGCGGCTGTGCTGACCAACCTGCTGGCGACAGGCGCCGCCTTCGGGGTCGCACAGCTCATCTTCCAGCAGGGCCACCTCTCCGGCCTGCTGGGTTTCGAGCCCCAAGGGTTCCTCGACGCATGGGCGCCGGTGTTCTTCTTCGCAATGGTCTTTGCCATCTCGATGGACTACACGGTGTTCCTGCTCTCCTCCGCCAAGGAGCACTGGGACCGCACCCAGGATGCCAAGGAGGCGATGGTCGACGGGGTCGCGCACTCCGGCCGGGTCATCTTCGCCGCGGGCGCGGTGATGGTGGCGGTGTTCTTCACCTTTGCGCTGAGTGGCCCGCTGCCGCCCAAGGAGATGGGGGTCATCCTCGGCATCGCGGTCCTGCTCGACGCGGCGCTCGTCCGCCTGCTGCTCGTACCGGTGCTCCTGCGCCTGCTCGGAGACAAGGCGTGGTGGCTGCCCAAGGCGCTTGACCGCGTGCTGCCCGACGTCCGCTTCGGCCACGCCTAGCGTGAGGAGGACCACGTGATTTTCCGTCAGATCACCCATGACGACCTGGGCTGCGCCAGCTATCTCATCGGCGATGAGAAGGCGGGCGTCGCCGCGGTCATCGACCCAAAGCTCGACATCGACGAGTACCTACGGCTGGCCCGGTATCTCGGGGTGACCATTGAGCACATCCTGGAGACCCACAACCACGCCGACCATGTCTCCGGCCACGGGCCCCTCGCCGCCGCAACCGACGCCACGATCCACATTCACCGCGACGCCGGCGCCGCCTACCCGCACGAGCCGTTCACCGACGGCTGGGAGCTGCAGGTTGGCTCAGTGACCGTCCGCGCCCTGCACACACCCGGGCACCGCCCTGAGCACACCGCCTTCGCTCTCACCGACACAGCGCGCGGCCCGGAGCCGTGGGCGGTGCTGACCGGCGACACGCTGTTCGTCGGCGACATCGCTCGCCCGGACCTCGCCGTCGACAAGCGCGAAGGCGCGCAGGGCATCTTTCACTCGCTGCGCGACACCCTGCTCGCGCTCCCGGATGACTGCGAGGTCTGGCCCGGCCACCTCGGCGGGTCCTTGTGCGGCGGTCCGGGCATGGACATGAAAGTGTCCTCAACCATCGGCTACGAGCGACACCACCAAGAGCTGCTCGCGATCGAGGACGAGACCGAGTTCGTCACCCGCACCACGGCATCGCTCGGACCCCAACCCCCCAACTTCGAGAACATCGTCGCCCTCAACCAGGGTGCGCTGCGAACCGCAGATGCCGTCGCACCCGCCGTGGCCCCCGGTCAGCTCGCCCGGCAACTGCAGGAG
>JALZBH010000019.1 GCA_030947625.1 Actinomycetota bacterium | reverse complement strand
CCAGCAGCCAGGACAGGCCGAGGTTCTCGCGCATCGCCATGATCACGCCGCCGACCATCATGATCGGCGCAGCCACCATCAGCGTGCACGACATCAGCACCAGCATCTGCACCTGTTGTACGTCGTTGGTCTGCCGAGTGATCAGCGACGGAGCACCGAAGTGCTGCACCTCGCGCTGGGAGAAGGTGCCAACCCGGTGGAAGATCGCGCCGCGGACATCCCGGCCGAAGCTCATCGACGTCCGGGCGGACAGCCAGACAGCCGCGACCGAGCAGCCGATCTGCACCAGCGCCACCACCAGCATCAGCGCGCCGGTGCGCAGGATGTAGTGCGTGTTTCCGGTCACCACGCCGTTGTCGATGATGCTGGCATTCAGGCTGGGCAGGTACAGCGCAGCCACCGTGCCGGTGAACTGCAGCGCGACCACGCCGGCAAGCCAGGTGTGGTACGGGCGCAGGTACTCGCGGGCGAGCCGGATCAGCATCGGCGGTCCTCCTTGAGAGTGCCGTAGAGGATGGCGTCGACGATCTCGGCGGGACTAAGCGTGTGCCGGTCAGCGATCTCGTCGTGGCTGGCGGAGAAGGTCAACAACCGCAGGATGTGGACGAACTGCTCGGGCGGGACGCTCAACCGGTCGGCGTCCCCGCCGACCAGCTCGACCATCAGCTCCCCCGTTCGCTGCCGCCACGCAACGCGCTCGTCATGGCGCCCCAGGTGCTCCGGCGGGGCGACCAGGCCCATCGAGCGCATCAGACCGAAGGTCGCGGTCAACCTGCCTTGGAGCAAAGTGACCAGCTCGACCATCCGGTCCCGGAACGGCAGGCTCGAGTCGATACCAGCGATCTCGTGGACGAAGTGGCCCGGCTCGAAGGCCCGCGCCAGCGAGCACTCGACCAGCTCCTCCTTGGACTCGAAGACGCGGAAGATCGTGCCCTCAGCCACCCCGGCCGCCTCCGCAATCTGCCGGGTGGTGACGGCCCGGCCGTGCCGCGTCAGCAGCGGCACGGTGGCGGTGATCAGGGCGGCCCGCCGGTCGTCGGCGGCCATCGGAGCGGCACGCGGAGTCATGAGATGAACCCTAACTGAGTGAGCACTCACTCACAAGTGAGTTCCGGTGGTTCTGCGCGCGGCGCACGCAAGAGCCGGGTCGGCGTACCAAACCCGCACGCAAGAGCCGGGTCGGCGTACCAAACCCGCACGCAAGAGCCGGGTCGGCGTACCAAACCCGCACGCAAGAGCTACGGAGCGAGGCGTTCCACGGCCCAACCGGCATCGGCTCGCCGGTACGCCAGTCGGTCGTGCATCCGGCCAGCACGGCCCTGCCAGAACTCCATGGCCGACGGCTCGACAACGTACCCTCCCCAGCGCGGTGGGCACGGAACCTCGCGACCCTCAAAGCGCCGTTCGAGCTCGGCGTACGACGCCTCCAGCTCGGCGCGGTCCGCTACCACCGAGGACTGCGCCGACGCCCAGGCGCCCAGCTGCGAGGGCCGGGGACGTGAGGCGAAGTACGCCGTCGACGTCGCCGGGTCGACCCGCTCTGCGAGTCCCTCGATCCGGACCTGACGTTCCAGGTCGTGCCAGGGGAAGAGCAGCGCACAGGCAGGGTTTGCCGCGAGCTCGTGACCCTTGCGGGAGTCGTAGTTGGTGTAGAACACGAACCCCTTGTCGTCGACCCCCTTGAGCAGCACCATGCGCGCGGCCGGCCGGCCCTGGTCGGAGACCGTCGAGACCACCATTGCGTTCGGCTCACGGATGCCGGCGCCGATCGCCTCGGCCAGCCAGCGGCGAAACATCGTCACAGGATCTGAGGACAGGTCCGACTCGACGAGTCCGCGGGCGGCATACTCGTGGCGCAGGTCGCGCAGGTCGCCAGGGTCAGCAGATTGGGGCATGAAGCCGAACCTAATCCCTGCTGAGACAATGCGAAGCCGCAAACCCCGCACGACGAAGGAGCTGACCCATGACCGAGATCTACCACGGGCTCGAGGGCGTCGTCGCGTTCGAGACCGAGATCGCCGAGCCCGACAAGGAAGGCTCGGCGCTGCGCTATCGCGGCGTAGACATCGAGGAGATCGTCGGCCGGATCCCGTTCGAGAAGGTCTGGGGCTTGCTGATCGACGGCGCGTACGAGCCCGGCCTGCCGCCCGCGGAGCCGTACCAGCTGCACGTGCACTCCGGCGACATCCGGGTCGACGTCCAGTCGGCAGTGGCCATGCTGGCCCCTGCCTGGGGGATGCGGCAGACCTACGACATCACCGCCGACCAGGCCCGGACGGACCTGAGCCGGGTCGCCGTCATGGTCTTGTCGTACGTCGCCCAGGCCGCGCGCGGGATCGGTCAGCCGATCGTGCCTCAAGCCGACGTGGACAAGGCGGGCTCGCTCGCCGAGCGGTTCATGATCCGGTGGAAAGGCGAGCCAGACCCAGCGCACGTGAAGGCGGTCGACGCGTACTGGAGCTCGGCTGCCGAGCACGGCATGAACGCCTCCACGTTCACCGCCCGCGTGATCACCTCCACCGGCGCCGACGTCGCGGCGGCGTTCTCCGGAGCCATCGGCGCGATGAGCGGCCCGTTGCACGGCGGCGCACCGTCCCGGGTGCTCGGCATGATCGAGCAGGTCGAGAAGACCGGTGACGCGACGGCGTATGTCAAACAGCTTCTCGACAAGGGTGAACGGCTGATGGGGTTCGGCCACCGGGTCTACCGGGCGGAGGACCCGCGTGCTCGGGTGCTTCGTCGTACTGCAAAGGAGCTGGGCGCCCCTCGCTACGAGGTCGCCGAGTCGCTCGAGAAGGCCGCCCTCGCCGAGCTGAAGGAACGCCGTCCCAACCGGGTGCTCGAGACCAACGTGGAGTTCTGGGCGGCGATCGTGCTGGACTTCGCCGAGGTGCCGCCGACGATGTTCACCTCGATGTTCACCTGTGCTCGGACCGCCGGATGGTCGGCGCACATCTTGGAGCAGAAGCGCACCGGTCGGCTGATCCGGCCCAGTGCCATCTACATCGGCCCCGCCTCGCGGGGGGCCTCCGAGGTCGACGGCTGGAACCCCGAATGGGGCGAAAGCTAGTCACGCTTGACGATGTTTGCGGACCCGCCACCCGACCAGCGCAAGGACGACGACCACCGCCAGGCCGATGGCGACACCCTTGCCCACCTTGGCCTCGATGACGTGGTACGACGAACCGGCAACGTACCCGAGCACCACGAAAGCGGTCCCCCAGATCACGCCGCCGAGCGCGTTCCAGAAGAGGAACTTGCGGTACCGCATCCGCGCCGAACCCGCCAGCGCCGGCATCATCGCCCGGAAGAACGCAGTGAACCTGCCCAGGAACACCGCGATGCCGCCGCGCCGGCGGAGCACATCCTGGGCGCCCTCGATGCGCTCGCGATGCTTACCCAGCCACTCTCGGTGCAGCACCTTTGGCCCCAAGACGTGCCGGCCCACCTCGTAGCCGACGGTGTCGCCGATGATCGCCGCCGCAACCACCACCACGATCGCCACCCACAACGGGACGCGCCCCAGCGCCGCCGCGACGCCGGCCACCACGGCTGCGGACTCGCCGGGGATCACGAAGCCGACGAAGATCGCGTCCTCGGCAAACACCAGCAGCGCCACCGCGGCCAGGATCCAGACCGGGGACAGATGCAGGATCGAGTCGACGAGGTGGCTCACGGAGCCGAGTCTGCCCGACGATGTCCCACCACGAGGTATCTCTCGTCGCTGACCGGTCCGCCCCACAGCACCGGATCGGGCGGCTGGGTCGCCTCGACCCGGTCGCACACCGACGCAACGAGCCGGTTCGCCTCCGACGCGGACAGGCCGGCGCCGGTGTGCCACGTGCCTCGACGCGAGTCAGCCGGCCGTCGGGACGAAGCAGAGCGCCCCAGCGGGGTACGACGAGCCCGGGGCGGTGGCGTCACCTAGGCGGACGCTGGCCCGGTCGTCAAGCTTGGCTTGTGCCCGGGCGATCATCCGCGGCGAGAGGTCGAGCCCGTCCACGGCGCACCCCCACTCGGCGAGGAGGAGTGAGAGCGTGCCGGCGCCGCAACCGAGGTCGGCCACCCTTGCCGGCGCCCTGGGCAGCACCCCGAGCAACAGCACGCGCCAGCCACCCGGGTGTCCGGTTCGCGCAAGCCGTGGTCGGGATCGTCGTCGAACCCGTTCGCCTGGTCGTCCCAGCTCTGCGGCGTGCTCACCGTGGCTGCATTTCGACCAGATCGATCATTGCCTTGCCGTAGCACCTGGTGAGCGGCGAGGACCGGTGGAACCCGAAGCCCGGGATCGGCGTATAGCCCCAGGACTCGTACAACCCGATCGCCTCCGGTTGCACCCGTCCGGTCTCCAAGATGATCGCCTCCGCCCCGGCATCGCGAGCGGTCCTCTCCAGACGACCGAGCATGTCCCTAGCCAGGCCGCGTCCGCGGGCCGCAGGGGCGACGTACATCCGCTTGATCTCGGCGGTGGTCTGGGTCCCCGCGAACCACACGTCGCTGCGGAGCCGCCAGGCCCCGCAGGCCACCGGCTCGTCTTCGAGGTAGCCGACGAGGAACGTCCCACCGGGTGGTTGGAAGCACACCGGCTCCATGGGGTCCTGATCCCGGGCCGCCGTAACGCTGCACGTACTCGCCCTGAACCTCCTCGACCAGCCTGGCCGCGTCGGGGTGGGTGATCGGCCGGCGGAACACGCCGTACGCCGGCTCAGCCAACCGGGCCGCCGACCGCGTCACCGACCACGTCATCAGGCCTGCTCAATCGCGGAACTCCTGTCGGACCAGAGATCGAGGGCTGCCAGAATAGCGCCGTGACCACGGAGCCGATCGTCATCCCCGAGTCGCTCAAGCCAGCCGATGGCCGCTTCGGCGCCGGTCCGTCGAAGGTCCCGGTGAACGCGCTCGACGCGCTGGCGGCGACCGGCACGTCGCTGATGGGCACCTCCCATCGGCAGGCCCCGGTTCGCCACTTGGTCGGCCGGGTTCGCGAAGGAGTCCGGGACCTCCTCGGGGTGCCGGAGGACCATCTCGTCGTGCTCGGGAACGGCGGCGCCACCGCCTTCTGGGACATCGCCACCTTCGGGCTCATCAGAGAGAAGAGCCAGCACCTGAGCTTTGGGGAGTTCTCCGCCAAGTTCGCCAATGCCGCTGCCGGGGCGCCCTTCCTCGCCGACCCGACGGTGATCACCGCCGAGCCGGGATCGCGTCCGGTCCCCCGGGCCGAGGCGGGCGTGGACGTCTACGCCTGGGCGCACAACGAGACCTCGACTGCGGTGATGGCACCGGTGCATCGCGTCGACGGTGCCGACGAGGGCGCGCTCGTGCTGGTCGACGCGACATCGGGCGCCGGCGGCCTGCCCGTGGACATCACCGAGGTCGACGCCTACTACTTCGCGCCGCAGAAGTGCTTCGCCTCCGATGGCGGCCTGTGGGTCGCCGTAATGTCCCCCGCTGCGCTCGAGCGGGCCTCGTCGATCACATCATCGGATCGCTGGATCCCGGCGTTCTTCGATTTGCAGGCAGCGATCGACAATGCCCGGCTCAACCAGACCTACAACACCCCGTCGGTGGCCACGCTGTTCTTGATGGCCGAGCAGCTCGACTGGATGCTCAGCGGAGGCGGCCTCGAGGCGATGGTCAAACGCACCGCCACCTCCTCGGACACGTTGTACGGCTGGGCCGAACGCTCCGCCTTTGCGACGCCGTACGTCGAGAGACCGCAGGACCGTTCGTTGGTGATCGGCACGATCGACTTTGACGAGACCGTCGACGCCGCCGCGATCGCCGCGACGCTACGGGCCAACGGCATCCTCGACACCGAGCCCTACCGAAAACTGGGACGCAACCAGCTGCGGATCGCGATGTACCCCGCCATCGACCCGGCTGACGTCGAGGCGCTCACCGTCTGCATCGACCACGTGGTCGATGAGATGGCCTGACCTGACCTGTCGCCGACGAACGGGCACAACCCCACGATCCAGACACTCGGTGGCTCCGGCTGGGCGTCCGAGTCCGATTGTGCCCGTTGGTCTGCGGGCCTGTGGATCACGGGATGCGGGCAGGGGCAATCCAGTCGAGGCTGGAGGCATGCACCCCGCCGCAGCCTTGGAACGACTCGGTGGCGCCGCTCCTCGTGGCCGGCTGCTCCGGCTCACCGACCGCGCCGAGCTGGACCGGCTTGTCTTGTCCGGAGACATTCTGCGTGATGCCCGTGGCAGGTACGCGTTGCCGACGGCGGCACAGGCACTCCGGACGGCGAACGCGCTCACTGGAGTGGCGTCCCACCTCAGTGCCGCAGCGCACTGGGGATGGGAGGTCAAGACCCAGCCGGTGCTGCCCCACGTCACCTTTCGAAGGAGCCGGAACATCACCGCTGCCCAGCGGCGACTGGTGATCCCGCACTGGGCAGAGTTGGGCCCCGACGACGTCTGTGACGAATGGGTCACGAGCAGGGCCCGCACGCTCTCCAACTGCCTCTCAGCGCTTCCCTGGGACGAGGCTCTTGCGGTGGCGGACTCCGCCTTGCGCCATGAGGACATCAGCCACGTTGGACTGGTCATGCTGACCGCCGGCCTGACCGGCCCCGGCGCCGCGCGGGCACGCGCCGTTGCAGCCGAGGCGAGCGCCGAGGCGGCGAACCCCTTCGAGTCGGTCCTTCGCGCGATCGCACTTGAGGTCCCCGGGCTATCCTTCCGACCACAGCGGACCATCTCCGCCCCTGGCTTCTGGGCGCGCCCGGATCTGGTCGACCGCGAGCGCATGCTGGTCCTCGAGGCCGACAGCCACACCTGGCACAGCAGCCGTGAGGCGCTGCGCCGGGACTGCCGCAGGTACACCGGCCTGACGATCAGGGGCTGGATCGTCCTGCGGTTCGCATGGGAGGACGTCATGTTCGCCGCCGAAGAGGTGCGCGAAGCTCTAGTGCGGCTGGCGGCGCTCGCCGCCGAACGGGCACGACCGCCAGATGCCGGCGCTGCCAACCGCAAGCTCGCGGCCTGAATCTGGTTGTGCCCGTCCGTGTGCCCGGTCTATCCGAGCGCCAAGCGCAGGGCGTCGTACGCCGGCGGGCCGAAGGCGACCAGTCGGGCTTCGGTGACGTGGGACAAGGTGGCTCCCAGCGTTTCGACCGCCGCGGCAGCGGCGTCGTCCAGTGGCCAGCCGTAGATCCCGGCCGAGATGAGTGGGAACGCCAAGGTGGCAGCGCCCAGCTCGTCGGCCACGGCCAGGGCCCGTGCGTAGCAGGAGGTCAGCAGGGAGCGGTCCCGTTGGCCGGCCGAGTAGTTCGGCCCGACGACGTGGATCACCCAGCGCGCCGCAAGCCGGCCGGCCGTGGTCCAGCCTGCGTCACCCGTGGCCAGGCCGTGGGGGAAGCGGCGCTTGCAGTCCGCCAGCAGACCGGGACCACCGGCTCGATGGATGGCGCCATCAACGCCGCCGCCGCCGCGCATCCGGTTGTTGGCCGCGTTGACGATTGCATCGACGTCCTGGGTGGTGATGTCGCCGTGTACGAGCGTGACCCGAGCAGTCATTTCGCCACGGCAGCCAGCTGTGCGTCCAGCAGCTCAGCAAGTCGAGGATGCAGCTGCCAGCGCTCGACCAGCTCGGCATACTCCTCACGGACCCGAGCCGATGGGGCGGCGCCGGTCCGCACGGCTCGCAGCAACGTGTTCCGAGGCGTATGCCGGCTCTCCACGAACTCCACGACCTCCACCCGGTAGCCGAGCAACCGCAGTATCGCCGCGCGCAGCCCGTCGGTGAGCGTGTCGGCGAGACGTTCACGGAGGATGCCGTCGCGGGTGAGCATCTGGTAACCGTACGGCGACGGCGAGGCTCGCAGCTGCGCGGAGATGTCGTGATGGCAGCAGGGGGCCGCGAGCACGAGAGGGGCTTCCCAACCGACAGCGCGAGCAAGCGCGTCGTCGGTAGCGGTATCGCAGGCATGCAGAGCGAGGACGATGTCGGGACGTACGGGCGGTTCCGCGTCGACGATGCTGGCCTGGACGAAGCTCACCTCCTCGCCCACTCCGAGGCGTTCGGCCACGGCCTGGTTGTGCTCGAGTGACTGCCGTTTGACGTCCACACCGACCAGCCGCGCCGGCCCCCACTCGCGGGTCAGCCAGCCGTGAGCAGCGAACGTGAGATAGGCGTTGCCGCAGCCCAGATCGACCACCTCCCAGGGTTTCGCGGCAGTCGGCCGATGTAGCCGCCCTGTTGCGAGGGTCTCGTCGACACCCGCGGAGAGCGCATGCAGGAACGCCTCGATCTGTCGCAGCTTGGCCTGGCGCGTGGGCTTGACCCGTCCGTCGGCGTCGCTGATCCCCAGCGCGACGAGCACCGGATCGCCATCGGTCAGCCGCCGTCGCTTGGCTCGGTCATGGGCACGCTCCAGCTTGCCAGCGATCGGGGTCTCCCGGACGTGGACAAGTGCATCGCCCTTCTTGCTCACCCGGACCTGGTAGGTATGGGTCAGCGTCTCGACGTGCCAGCTCCCGAACGACTCGGCGAGCAGCTCGTCGAGGGCAGCAGCGGGGTCGACGTAGTTGGCGACATGTGCCTGAGTCTCGTCGTACGACGTGATCTGGAGACGGCGTCCGGCCTTGAGGTCGACGTACCTCATCTCGACCCTGCGCCATCGTGGCGCTCGCCCCTTTCGGCGCCCGGAGGCCAGCGCGCGCACCAGCGCGGCGTCATCGAGGATCAGGGTACGCAGCTGGTTCAGTGCGTCGAGGAGCGGCTCTGGCATCGGGCTACTTCGTCAGGGCGGCGATCACGGTGAGCAGGATCAGCCCAGCCAACGCGCACGGGATCACCAGGCGCCGGACGCGGGGGTTCATGAGCAGAGTCTAAGGCGGCGCGCTCAAGCGGCCAGGACCTCATCCACGGTCTCCTCGGTGCTGGGCGGAGTACGCCGGCCACCGAACCGCCTTGGGCCGCGGGCGCCGAGGAAGACCGCTACCGCGGCCACGACACCGACAAACGTCACCACACCGCCGCCGATCAGCGTCCATCGGGCTCCGAAGGAGCCACCGACCCAGCCGACGACCGGAGCGCCGAGCGGCGTACCGCCCATGAAGATCATCATGTACAGCGCCATCACCCGTCCCCGCATGGCGGGCACCACACTGAGCTGCACCGAGGTGTTGGCCGCGTTGATCATCGTCAGCACGGTAAAGCCGAGCACGGGCGTGATGAGCAGGAAGGTCAGGTACGACGGCGCCAGGCCGAGAACGACCTCGACAACGGCGAACGCCAGCGCCGCCAGCACGACAAGCTTGATCCGCGGTCTTGCCGAACGGCGGGCTCCCATGAGCGCACCGGTCAGCGAGCCGATAGCCAAGGTCGTGCCGAGGATGCCGTACTCGCCCGCGCCCTTGTGGAAGATCTGGGTGGCCATCAGCGCCGAGGTCATCTGGAAGTTCATGCCGAATGTGCCCGCGAAGAACACCACCGCCAGGATCAGCATGATGTCGCGCCGGCTGCGGACGTAGCGCACCCCGTCTCGGAGCATGCCCTTGCCGCGGCCGGCCGGCACGAACGGGGCCAGCTCGGACTCCCGCATCCGGGACAGCGCGTAGATGACCGCGGCATAGCTCACTGCGTTGACCAGGATCACCACACCCGTTGCGAAGATCCCCGAACCGAGGGCGCCGATCATCAGCCCGGACACCGCCGGACCGACGATCCTGGCCAGGTTGAACGAGGCGGAGTTCAGGCCGACGGCGTTGGCCAGGTCGTCGGGACTGACAATCTCGCTGACGAACGACTGGCGCGCCGGTGCATCGAACGCCGCTCCGCAGCCGAAGGCGAAGACCAGCACGAACACCATCCACGGGGTGACCACGCCGGTGAGACCGAGGACGCCGAGCAGCAGCGAGACCAGGCCCAGGGACAGCTGGGTGTACTGCAGCAGTCGTCGTTTCGGGACGCGGTCGGCGACCACGCCGGCGTACGCCGAGAAGAGCAGCATCGGCAGGAACTGCAGGCCGGTCGTGATGCCAAGGGCGGTTCCCGCCTGCGCCGGACTGCCGTGGTGGAGCTGGAGGACCAGCCAGTCCTGGGCGACCCGCTGCATCCAGGTTCCGGTGTTCGAGACGATGCCGCCGGCGGCGTACAACCGGTAGTTGCGGTTGCCCAGGGCGCTGAAGGTCGGACTCAAGCAGTCGCCAGCCGATCGAGCAGCCGCGCCGCTTGACGCAAGACGTTGCGCTCGCCGGGGGTCAGCTCGGAAAGCCGGCGGTTGAGCCAGGCGTCGCGACGGCGACGGTCGGCGACGATCACCTCGCGGCCCCGTTCGGACAGCGCCACCAGGACCTGGCGGCCGTCGGTCTCGTGAGGCCGGCGGACGACATACCCGCCCTCCACGAGTGCATTGACCTTGCGGGTCATCGACGGCGGCTGCACCCATTCGTAACCCGCCAGCTGCCCGATCGTGCACTCCCCGCCGCGGAACAGTACGCCGAGCACGCTGATCGAGCTGACGCTGAGCTCGTTGTGGGGATCACGTTCGCTCCGCAGCCGTCTGGCCAGGCGCATCACCGACACCCGGAGCTCGCTCGCCAGGCCGGCATCGGTCCGGGTGCCTGTGCTCCTCGTCTGAGTCATCTCATTAGCCTAACTCATTACCCCCGCTAACTATTTCTGGTGTAGGGGGTTCTCGGCGTGCCAATCTGCGACGTCTCGGCGGGTTTTCGGTGTCAATCTGCGACGTCTCGGCGGTAACTTGGGGAGGGTGAGGGACCAGTGACGGAGCGACCGGAGGAGCGGGGCGAGAACGTGCGCGAGAACGTGCAGGTGCACGAGATCGGGAACCGGACCTACATCGTCGCCGACGTCGAGCCGCTGGACGTGGACGGCGTTCGCACGCTCCAGGTGGGTACGTCGCTGTTCGGGCTGGCGTTCTTGGTGTTGCTGGCGTTCCACAGCCAGCTCTCCGACCACGGCCGGCTCTGGTGGATGTGGTCCTGTCTCGCCGGGTTCGGGCTCGGGCCGATCGGCTGGAACTACTGCTGCCGTCGGCGCAACGCCCGGCGACGCCAGGCCGGCGACTAGCCCCAGGCAAGACGGAGCCGAGGCTCAGAACCGCTCGAGGTCGTCGAGGCTGAGCGTGTCGAACACCGGGTCGAGGAGCGGTGGCGGCAGCTGCTTGTGCCGCAGCTGGGCTCCC
This sequence comes from Actinomycetota bacterium, assembly GCA_030947625.1. Classification (GTDB taxonomy): domain Bacteria; phylum Actinomycetota; class Actinomycetes; order Propionibacteriales; family Nocardioidaceae; genus Marmoricola. Next base: position 12,016 of record JALZBH010000019.1, on the reverse strand, counting down.
GAATGAGCCCCGCAGCCATGGTCGTAGGAGACCACCCGTCCGTCGTCGTTGGCGTACTCGTTCGCGCAGACTCCGAACATCGTCGCCAGCGAACCGCCCAGTAGCACCAGGAAACCGCACGAAGCACACCGGCCGGGCGCCGACTGGGCCAGCGCCGACTCGGGACCGGGGTTGCCGTCGTACCAGCGGGCGGCGGCAAGCTCACGCCCGGACGCCGAAAGCACCCGTGGCCGCCCGAGCCCCACCTCGTCGCCGACCAGACCGGCCAGCGCCTCGTCGACCTCGGGATCGCCTTCGAGGTACGCCGGCACCAGGCGGGTGTCGTCCTCGTCGATGGGCAAGATGTCGCCGGGCGAAAGATCGCCAGGCTGGATGCGCTCACGCCACGGCAACCAGACCGGAGCCAGGATCGCCTCGTCGCCTGGCAGCAGCACGACCTCGTCCACGGTGACCTCGTGCTCTCCCGAGGCCCGCGACAGCGTCACCGACCAACGCCACCCGGGGTAACCGGCCTGCTCCGACTCGAAGAGGTGGGTGACGACCTGCGGACCCTCCGCCCGCACACCGAGGTGCTCTCCCACACCGGTGGCACCGACCTGCTCGACAAGCGCTGCTCGGGCCTCCTCGACGGCACCGGACGCGACAGGGTCCGGCTGGTTCCCCGAGCCGGCGGGAGTCGTGGTCATCACGCCCGCGATTGTCCACCATCGGCGCGCGCCATGTCTTGCCGACCGGGGAGGTTGGCAGGATGGGGCCATGGAAGACGCCCCCGAGCCCACCGGCCCCGGACGTAGCCGCCTCGCGGCTCGGGCCGCGGGACGTGGGATGGGCGTCGCCGGCCGGGCGGTACGACGAGCCGGTGGAGCCTCTGGCCGGGCGACCGGGCAGGCTGCGTCGTACACCCTGCGTCAGGCTCGGCGGGCCTCACGCGCAGAAGGGGCCCACGAGACCGGGCTGCACCGGCTGATCGAGCTGCACACCGTCAACACCGCCGGCGACGCGGCCGTCGCGGTCTCGTTGGCCGGCACCTTGTTCTTCGCCCAGCCCGGCGAGGCCCGCGGGCATGTCGCGCTGTTTCTCGCCCTGACCATGCTTCCCTTCGCCGTCGTGGCGCCGCTGCTCGGTCCGTTCCTCGACCGGTTCAGCCACGGCCGTCGCTGGGCGATCGGGGCCACCATGGCCTTGCGCGCGTTCATGTGCTGGGTGATGGCCGGAGCGGTCGCCTCGCACTCGATCGGCATCTACCCCGCTGCCCTGGGCTCGCTGGTGGCCTCGAAGGCGTACGGCGTCGCCCGAGCCGCAACCGTCCCTCGGCTGCTTCCCGAAGGTCTCACCCTCGCCCGGGCCAACGGCCGACTCTCACTCTCGGGCGTGGTCGGGGCATCGGTGTCCGCGCCGCTGGCAGCGGGCGCGGCGACGTTCGGCACCCAGTGGGCGCTGCGCTACGGCTTCGTCGTGTTCGTCGGCGCCACGATCCTGGCGGTGCTGCTTCCCGCCAGGGCGGACTCGTCGGCCGGCGAGCTGCCAGTGTCGATGAGCGGTACGAACAAGGCGAAGTACCGGGTGCCGGGCGCGGTGGTGTTCGCACTGCGCTGCAACGCGGGGCTGCGGATGCTGTCGGGGTTCATGACGATGTACATGGCTTTCCTGCTGCGCGCGCATCCTCTCCCGGGCTGGGAGCACCGAACCACGCTGTTGATGGGCGTGGTGATCGGTGCCGCCGGGTTGGGTAACACCATCGGGATCGGGCTCGGCTCGGTGCTGCGCCGCCTTCACCCCGGGACGACGGTCGTGATCGGCCTGCTCGCCGACGCACTGGCCGCCGTACTCGCCGCGCTGTTCTACGGCCTTCCGGTCGCCGTGCTCCTCGGGCTGACTGCCGGGGTCTCGCAGGCTCTCGGGAAGATCGCCCTCGACTCGACGATCCAGAGCGGGGTCAACGAGCGGCACCGGACCTCGGCGTTCGCCCGCTCCGAGACCTTGCTCCAGCTTTCCTGGGTGATCGGCGGCTTCATCGGCATCGCCTTGCCGTTGGTCCCACGACTGGGCCTGGGTGTGCTCGCCGGCATGATGATCGCCTGGACCGCGTTCGTGCTGCTCCACCGGCCGCAGCCGGCGCAAGCTCAACCGGGCTAGAGGTGTGGGTGAGGGATTTCCTTCGGCGGAGTCGTGGTCAGGCAGCGAGGACCATGGAGGTTCTTTGCTCACCCGACGCTAGAGCTCCAGCTCGTCGGCCAGCGCGCGCAACAGCTTGGCGGTGGGTTGCGCCGTCTTCGTCTCCGGGTGCCGGCCACCGCGGTAGGCCCGCTCCACCCCCTCGAGCAAACGGATCAGGTCCTCGACTATCGAGACCATGTCCTCGGGCTTGCGCCGTTGTGCCTTGGCCAGCGAGGGCGGCGCTTCCAGCAGGCGCAGCTGGTGTGCCTGTTCGCCCTTGCGTCCGGACAGGATGCCGAACTCGACTCGGGTGCCCGCCTTGAGCGTGTCGACTCCCACGGGCAGGGCGGACGAACGCACGTAGACGTCCTCGCCGTCCTCGCGCGAGAGGAAGCCGAAACCCTTCTCGGCGTCGTACCACTTCACCCTTCCGGTGGGCACCTTAGGTGTCCTTTCAGCTCGTCTGTTCCTGCGACGCCATAGCGTACGTCGCTGCCGGGAGCGTGCCTAACGCCAGCTTCAGCGATAGCGGGAAGGCTCGGCCAGCAGGTCGTTCATCGACCCGGAGCGGAAGCCGAGCGGGTCGACCTCGACCTGCTCGAACCCCGCCGCCAGGACCGCACGGCGCAGAGCGGCGCTGGCAGTGGCGCCGGGCACGGCATCCCGGTCGACCTCGATCCGAGCCGTGTCCCCGAGGTCGCGCACCCGCAGGTCGCGGACGTCGATACCCGCCCGTGTCAGCGCCTCCCGGGCACCGGACTCGGCCCGCTCGACGCGCGCGAGCCGTGCAGCGGTGATCTCGATGCCGTAGGCCACCCGGGAGCTCAGGCAGGCCGCCGCCGGCTTGTCCCAGGTCGGGAGCGCCCAGTCGGCCGACGCCCGGCGGATCTGGGCCTTGGTCAGGCCGGCGTCGAGCAGTGGGGTGGCCGCGCCACGCGAGTCGGCTGCCGCGATGCCCGGCCGGAAACCTGCGCGGAAATCGTCCGCATTGGTCCCGGTCGCCACCACGGCGTACCCCTCCTGGCGAGCCAACGGCGTCAGCACGTCGAGCAGCTCGGCCTTGCAGAACGCGCAGCGGTCCCCGGCGTTGGCCCGATAGCCCTCGCGCCCGAGCTCGTCGGTGGCTGGAGTGAACACCTTGACCCCCAGAGACCGCGCGAACGACAGCGCCGGCTCACGCTCGGCAACCGGCAGCGAGGGGGAGTACGCCGTTGCGGCGGCCACGTGCTCCGTGCCGAGCGCTCGGACTGCGGCAGCCAGGAGGAAAGCCGAGTCCGCCCCGCCACTGAACGCCACCAGCACCGACCCGGCCGCGCGCAGCCGGGTCTGGAGACGGTCGAGCCGGTTGGCCAGCAGATACCGCTCCAACCAGGCGGGGAACTCGGTCAGGTCGGCGAGGACGGCATCGGTGCCGGCCGCCGACAGCTCTTCGCGACTGCACCCTCCGGTCAGCACCGACACGCTGGCCACTCCAGCCGCACGGGCGCCGGCGACGTCATGCACGTGGTCCCCTACGTAGACCGAACAGCCGTGACGCAGCAGCACCTCCGCCTTGCCGGCCCCCCAGACCTCGCCCTCGACGACGTCCACGTCCAGACCCAGATGCTCGATGTGCCTGCGGGCGTTGGCGGTGTACTTCCCGGTGACCACCACGATCTCGCCGTGCTCCTCGCGTACGGCGGCCAATGCGGCCTGGGCACCGGGAAGCCCACGGGTCGAGCCGACGGCCAGGTCCGGGTAGAGCTCCCGAAACCGGGTGACCGCCTCGGCCATCCGGTCGGCAGGCAGGTACCCGGCGAGCAGGTGGTCGAGCGGCGGCCCGAGACGCTGCGCGAGCTCCGCCGCCGGCAGGCGCACGCCCAGCTCACGACCCACCGCATCGACTGTGGCCCTGAACCCAGCCCGGCTGTCGACCAAGGTCAGGTCGAGGTCGAACCCGACGACCAGCCGATCACGCTGCATCCGGCCAGCCTAGTTCGGCGCCGGTGGCTCAGGCGCCGCCCCCGCCCGCCTTGCGGCGGTGCATCTGGACGCCGCCGAGAGGACCGTGGGTGTCCGGGGCCTTCTCCTTCTCGTGGCCCTGCTGGTCGACCCCGGTGTCGTTGGCCTTCTTGCGATCGAGGGCCTCGCGCATCTTCTTCTTGAGGTCCTCGTTGTCCTGCGGCTTCTCGGCCATCAGCTCTCCCAACCAGTAGGTGCCCACCCTGACATCCACGCCCCGCCACCGTCGAGGGCATATCCGCTAGCGGGCACTAGCGTTGTCGGCCATGGAAGCCAAGCGGAGAGCCGCCACCAGTGCGTCGTACTCGATCACCATGCGGCTGCACACCTCAATCGATCCCGGTCTTGTCGGGGCGGTCGCCACCACGATCGCTGCTCAGGGTGGCATCGTCACCGCGATCGACGTCGCCGAGTCCCGCAGCGACCGGTTGGTGATCGACACGACCTGTTCGGCGACCGACTCCGAGCATGCCGAGGAGATCGTCGCCGCCGTCGGTGAGATCGAGGGCGTCACCGTGCACAAAGTCTCTGACCGGACCTTCTTGCTGCACCTCGGCGGGAAGATCGAGGTGCAGTCCAAGGTCCCACTGCGTACTCGCGACGACCTCTCCATGGCCTACACGCCGGGCGTGGGCCGGGTCAGCCTGGCGATCGCGGAGCACCCCGAGGACGTCCGGCGGCTGACGATCAAGGGCAACACCGTCGCCGTGGTGACCGACGGCTCGGCCGTGCTCGGGCTGGGCAACCTCGGTCCGGGCGCGGCGATGCCGGTGATGGAGGGCAAGGCGGCGCTGTTCAAGCGGTTCGCAGACATCGATGCCTGGCCGATCTGCCTGGCGACCCAGGACGTCGACCGGATCGTCGACGTCGTCGAGGCGATCGCGCCGGGCTTCGGCGGCATCAACCTCGAGGACATCGCGGCGCCCCGATGCTTCGAGGTCGAACGGCGGCTGCGTGAGCGGCTCGACATCCCGGTCTTCCACGACGACCAGCACGGCACCGCGATCGTCGTACTCGCCGCGCTGACAAACGCCCTCCGCTGCGTCGGCAAGCAGTTGAACCGGACCCGGATCGTGGTGGCCGGAGCCGGCGCGGCAGGTACGGCGATCGTCACGGTGCTGTTGGCCTCTGGTGCCACCGACATCGTGGTCTGGGACCGGCTGGGCACCCTGCAGCGCAATGACCCGCGTCTCTCCTCCGCGCAGAGGGAGCTGGCCGATGTGACCAACCCCAGGCGGGTCCAGGGCGGCCTCGCCGAGGCACTCGACGGCGCCGACGTGTTCATCGGGGTCAGCGGACCGGGGGTGCTCGACGCGGGGTGGCTGGCGCGGATGCGACCCGACCCGGTCGTCTTCGCGCTGGCCAACCCCGATCCCGAGGTCGACCCAGCCGACGCCGCGCGCTATGCATCGGTGGTGGCCAGCGGGCGCAGCGACTACCCCAACCAGATCAACAACGTGCTGGCCTTTCCCGGGGTCTTTCGCGGGCTGCTGGACATCCGCGCCCGCGAGGTCACCCTGGAGATGATGCTGCGGGCGGCTGACGCGATCGCTCATGTGGTCACCGACGAGGAGCTGAACCCGAGCTTCATCATCCCGAGCGTGTTCAACCCCGACGTGCCTTCGGCGGTCGCCCTGGCCATCCGCGGCGGCCGGTGAGGGGCTATTGCGGCGGCGGGGGCTCGCCGTACCCGAGCTGACGCGCGGTGGCCTTGGCCGCCTCGGTGACCGGGACGGCCACAACCGCGGTGCCGTAGGCACACAGCTCGGTCCAGGTGTCGCCCATCTCCGAGGTGTCGAAGCGCATCGCGACGACCGCATTGCCACCCCGCTCCCTCGCCGCGTCGAGCATCCGGCTCATCACCTCGTTGCGGCTGTTCACCAGGTTCGTGGTCATGCCCTTCAGCTCGCCACCGACCAGCGACTTGAAGCCGGCGCCCATCTGGGAGAAGGCGTTTCGCGAGCGCACGGTCAGGCCGAACACCTCGCCACAGACCTGCTGGATCTCCCAGCCCGGAATGTCGTTGCTCGTGACCACCAGCATGGGTACCTCCTCGACGTTCGCCGCAGCCTATCCGGTCGGTATCCCCAGCCGGCGTGGTCGGCGCCGCCCCGCCGCCCCGGTCAGGCCCGGTAGTCCTCGAGCAGCCGGCGGCCGATGATCAGCCGCTGGATGTCGGCGGTGCCCTCGCCGATCAGCAGCATCGGCGCCTCCCGGTAGAGCCGCTCGATCTCGTACTCCTTGGAGAACCCGTAGCCGCCATGGATCCGGAACGAGTCCTCGACGACCTGCGAGCAGTACTCCGCGGCCAGGTACTTCGCCATCCCCGCCTCGAGGTCGTTGCGCTTGCCCTGGTCCTTCCTGCGGGCGGCCCGGACCATCATCTGATGGGCGGCCTCGACCTTGGTGGCCATCTCGGCGAGCCGGAACAGCACCGCTTGGTGCTCGGCGATCTTCTTGCCGAACGCCTCGCGCTGCTGGCTGTAGGCGATGCCGAGCTCGAAGGCCCGGTTCGCCACCCCACAGCCTCGGGCGGCGACGTTGACCCGGCCTACCTCGACGCCGTCCATCATCTGGTAGAAGCCCTTCCCCGGCTCTCCGCCGAGGATCTGGTCGCCGCCGATCCGGTGCCGCTCGAAGATCATCTCGGTCGTGTCGACCCCCTTGTAGCCCATCTTCTCGAGCTTGCCCGGGATCGTTACTCCCTGCGCGGTCTCGCCGAACCCGGACGGCTTCTCGACCAGGAACGTCGACATCTTCTTGTAGACCGAGGCATCCTCCTCAGCCCCTTCGTCGGTCCTGACGAGTACGGCGACAAGGTTGGCCGAGCCTCCGTTGGTCAGCCACATCTTCTGACCGTCGATCACATACCCTTCGCCATCGTCGGCCTTCACGGCCTTGGTCTTGATGGCACTCACATCCGAACCGCATCCCGGCTCCGACATCGAGAACGCGCCGCGGACCTCGCCGGTGGCCATCTTCGGGAGGTACTTCTGCTTCTGCTCGTCGGTCCCGTGCTGGAGCAACATGTACGCCACGATGAAGTGGGTGTTGATGATTCCCGAGACGCTCATCCATCCGCGAGCGATCTCCTCGACAGCCAACGCATAGGTCAGCAGCGACTCGCCGAGACCGCCGTACTCCTCGGGGATCGTCAGGCCGAACAGGCCAAGCTCCTTGAGGTCCTCGACGATCTCAGTGGGGTACTCGTCCTTGTGCTCGAGCTCGGTAGCCACCGGAAGGATCTTCTTCTCGACGAACTGGCGGACGGTCTTGAGGATCTCCTGCTGGATGTCGGAGAGCCCTTCGGTCTCACACAGACGAGCCATCTGGCTGCTGTCCTTTCTGCTTGCGCAAAGTAGCGACCAGTATGCGGGGCCGGAAGAGCCGCCGCCATGAGGGACCTCACTCCTCGGGCTGGTCCGCCCGGAGCAGCCGACTGGTCCAGGGCCAGCGCTTGAACACCGCCTCGCGAACCCCGACGTCGGGCTTGCCGAGCTCGGCCCGAAGTCGCTCCTGCAGCCGGTTGCGCTCGTTGCGCAGCGCACGTACGTCGTACAGCATCCGGCCGACGAGCGCAGTTGCGACCTCGGCCACCTCAGCCTCCGAGACGCTGTCGACCGAGCGGCGGGGCTCGAGCTGGTCCGGCACCATCAGGTCGTCGAGGTCACCGACCACGTCGAACCCGCGCTCACGGACTGCGGCGACCGCGTCCCGACCACGCTGCCGACACTCTTCGAGCTGCGGTTCCGCGGGCCAGTATCTCTCCCCGCCTCGAGGCACCAGCCGCTCGTCGGCAAGGAACGTACGGATGTAGACCCCGCGCGCCCAGGGCCGCTCGAACTCCTCTGACTGCAGATGGGCGTTGACCCTGCGCAGCGTCTCCACCTCGGCCAGCCCCATCGACTCGTTTGGGAAGGTCATGCCCAGGTCGAAGCTGTGTGCCTCCAGGCCGAGAAGGCCAGCGAACCGCCCCCAGAGCAGCTCACGCGGGGCGCTGGGTGGGGGCATCGTGACCACATGGACGTGGTTCGCGTCGACGACGGCGGGGGCCCAGCGTTCGAGCACGAGCCGGAGGTCGAGCGTGCGCCAGTTCCACACCGACATCGACCCGGCTGCGAGGGGGGCATCGGCGTACTCCGCAAGCGTGCGGGTATCGCGGTTCTTGATGCTTTCCTGCCAGCTGCCGGAGAAGAGGCCGACGGGCTCCCGAGCGGTGAGCACCACGTGTACGTCAGCCGGGGCGAGGTCGGCGACCATACCGGCCGCCTGCTCGGCATCGGCGCCGGCGAAGAACTCATGGGAGACCACCGCCGTCCCCGGCCACTGGGCGATCTCGGCCTTGAGGCGGTCCCAGGAGTCGAGCACCTTGGCGGCGTACGTCGAGTTGTTGGGGTCCTGGCGAATCACCCGGGTGGCCCACAGATGGTCGCGCCGCTCCCGCCCGGGCAACAGCACCCCCTGCGCGGCCATCCGCTCGCGTTGAGCCCACATGACCGTCTGCAGGTAGGTGGTGCCTGTCTTGGGGAGGCCGACGTGGCAGAAAACCCTGGATGCCACGGCTCAGCCCAGACTGCGGCTGAACTTCTCCAGCGCCGACTCGATCTTCGCCTTGTCCTGCGAGGCCACCGGCACCAACAGCTCGGTGACGACATCGATCAGCTCGGCCAGCCGCACGTTGAGCTGGCGGTTCTCCTGGATCTCGGCCTCGAGGGTGGCGATCCGGGACTCGAGCCGCTCCACGGCGCCCCCGTCCAGCGCTTGGACGGCCCTTCGCCGCAGGCTCTGCCCCTGCCTTCTCAGCTTTGCCACCTCGCCACCACCCGTCCGATTGCCCGTCCCCGGTCGCCGTTGGGGCGCACCTCGAAGTCGTCTTCGCGCTGAACGATAGTGGCTCCCCGCGCCTGCATGTCCTTGACCACCCGGTCGGCCGAGAGGCGAGAGAGGAAGTCGCGGGTGCGTTGTCCCCCCGGTCGCCCGCGGAGGAACTGCAGGTACAGCTCGCCGCCGCCCCGCAGTGCCATGTCGCACAGTTGCCACACCGAGTCCCGGCCGCGCGCGTCGGTGGCATCGACGAGGTGCCGGCACAGGATCGTCCGCGGCCCCGGCTCATGGGCCAGGCGGGTCCCCTCGGCAAGCACCGAGCGCAGCTCGTGCAGGTTCAGTGGTCGTACGGCGAGCGGCGCCTGCTCGTCGTGCGCCGCCAGCTGGACCGCACGTGAGCTCCACGGGACGAAGTCCAGCGCCGTCACCGAGACCCCCTGCCGAGCGAACCACCAGGCGTCACCTCCTCGGCCCGCTCCAAGGTCCACCAACCGTTCGGGCATCCCTTGGCGCTCCACCAGGTACTGCGCCAGGTCGCTGGGTTCGGGCGACGGCAGCTCCATCCGGACTGTGCTGTAGCGGCGGTCCCACTCGTTTCGATGCACCCGCATCCCGCGGAACCACCCGTTGAGCCGCCGTGCCGTCGAGTCCGGTGTGGTGAACCGGTACGCCGGGTCCGGCACCCGCCAGCACGGGCCGTACGTCGCCTCCAGCAGCCGGTCCGGCTTTGCCGGCGCGGGAAGGGTGCGACCCTCCAAGGTGGTCGTGCCAAGCGGGTAGATCCAGGCCTCTTCGAACGGCTCCCCGATCTCGCCCATCAGGTAAAGCCGCCCCTCGTGCAGGAAGCCAGCAAACACGTCGAGCCCACGGACCGACCCGTCGCCCTCGATGACGTCGACCTTGAACGCTGCGCCGCTGTAACGGTTGATCCGGTAGCCCGCCTCGGTCAGCGCACGCTGGAGCTCGAACGACTCGCGGACCACGTCGACCGGATGGTGGTGCCGGGAGACGTAGCCGAGGTCGGCGTCGCTGTCGTGGGCGATCAACCGTCCCTGGCGTACGGCGCCCAGGAGCGTGCCGTACGCCGGGAACGCCTCGATCCCGGCCGCCTTGATGGCGCCGAGCACCTCCTCGATGGAGTCCAGCAGCGGGGCCACGTGTTCGGCGCTGCGGGTGTCGAAGGTCTGGGAGATCCGGTTGGACTTGTCCAGCCCGAGCGGCTGGCCCTTGGCGTTGACGACCGCAATCCGCTCCTCGGAGGAGCCTAGCTGCGTCTCCTCGTCGTACAGCACCGACCCGGAGACGTGGGCAACCAGACTCATGCGGGTGCGCCCGTCGAGGAACCTCTTGAGCTGGGCGGGCCAGCCGACCCTGCGCTCCGCTCCTTCTGCGACGCTGTCGCGCAGCAGCCAGAACGACCAGATCCGACGGCCGTCGAAGGTGACATCGACGACCTCGTCGGCGTCGGCACGGAAGGCGATCCCTTCGTCGCCCACACCGAGCACCTGACAACCAGTGGACTCCCTGGTGGCCATCTCAGCCCTCCACGAACTCGTTGGCGCGGGTCAGGTCGTCCTCGAAGTCGACCTCGACCACCTGGAAGCGGGAGATGTCGACGGCCTCGAGCCGCAGCCCGTCGTACCCGATGGCCAGCTCGAGGCCGCGCTCGAAGTAGTCGTGGTCATCGGCCTCGGCGAGCCGGGCAACCAGGCTGGCCTTGTCGGCGCCAGCGACGTAGTTGATGCCGACTGCCTCGCCCAGCCCGCCCTCGACCGTTTTCGAGAGCTCCTTGACGAACCCGGCGTCGTCGAGGGTGTACTTGATCTCCTCTTCGGCGACCGACTCGGTGTTGACGCAGACGAAGCTGCGGTCGGTCTCGATCTTGTCGTGAACAAGCTCGAGCACCCGGGGGTCGAACACCACGTCGCCGTTCATCCACAGCACCCCACCGGGCAGCGAGAGCTCCAAGGCCTTGAGCAGGCTCTTGGAGGTGTTCGTGGAGTCGTACACCTCGTTGTAGACGAACGAGATGTCGGGCATCGCCTCGATCACGAGGTCCAGCTTGAAACCGACGACGGCGGTGACGAACACCTCGTCGCCGTACGCCGACCGGAGCAGGTTCACCGCCCTGCGCATGATGCTCTCGCCAGTCGTCAACGGCGTCAGTGGCTTCGGATGGGGTTTGCCGAGCCTCGTGCCCAGACCTGCCGCCAGGATCACCACCTGGATCGCCACACGTGTCCCCTGTCTGAGGCCGCCCGAAGCGCCTGCCGTCGATCGCGACATCCTACTAAGCAAGGCTCTAGGACAGCGGTACCTCGTCGGCGGTTGGCGTCCGGTTCACGATCACCAGCACCATCCCGGCCAGGATCAGCAGCAGCCCGAGCAACGCCGCCGGTCGGGGGACCTGGCGGAGCAGAGCAGCGGCGAGCAGGCTCGCGCCGGGGATCTCCAACAGGATCGCCAGGGAGACCAGCATCGGGGTGGTGGTGGCCAGCAGATGGTTGAAGACCGAGTGGCCCAGGAGCTGGGAGGTCAGCGTGACCAGTCCGATCAGCGCCCAGGCGCGGGCGTCGTACCCGACCGGCCTCTGGCCGGCCAGCAGTGCCGCGACCAGCAGGACGACGGCCGCGGTCCCGTAGACGACGAACGTGTAGGTCGTCGTACTCGTGCTGCGTCGGGCGTGGCCGCCGATGATGGTGTACGCCGCCACCGCAACCGATGCCACCAGGGCAAACCCGTCCCCGGCCAGCGCCCGGCCGGAGGCCTCCAGGTCGACCCCGCTGACCGCGAGGGCGCCGGCGAGCGCCACTGCGACGCCGAGGATCGCCCGGGCAGGCAGGCGGGTTCCCCTCAACCGGTCCCAGGTGACCACCCAGATGATCTGCAGGCTGACGATGGCCGTGCTCGACGCAACCGAGGTCATCGTCAACGAAGTCACCCAGAACCCGAAGTGCACGGCCAGGCACAACCCGGACAGGACGAACCAGCCGAGCCTGCTGCGGTCCGACGACATCAGCTCGCTGCGTTGCAG
>JALZBH010000076.1 GCA_030947625.1 Actinomycetota bacterium | reverse complement strand
GACGAGGACTCCTGAGTCCTCGTCAGGCGGACGACCCCGTTCATGTCGGACCGGATCGCGTCGAGACGGCCGGCAGCTGAGATCCGGGCGGCGTCAACCCCCCCGTCTGTTGCCGAGACCGGAACCACCACCTCGAGGTAGCACTTGAGCTTCGGCTCCGTCCCGGACGGACGCACGATGACCCGGGCGCCGTCGGCGAGGTGGAAGCGCAAGCCGTCGGTGGGCGGTAGATCATCCGACCCGAGCGAGAGGTCGTCCAGCTGCTCGACCGCCAGGCCACCGAGGGCCGAGGGTGGGGGCGACGACCGCAGCCGTCCCATGATGGCCGGGATCTCGGCAACGTGGTCCAACCGCACCGAGAGCTGGTCCGTGGCATGCAGCCCGTGCTCCCTGGCGATCTCGTCGAGCAGGTCACGCAGGCCGCGGCCGTCGGCCTTGGCCTGTGCCGCCAGCTCGCAGACCAGCAGCAGCGCGGAGACCCCGTCCTTGTCCCTGACGTGCCCGGGGTCCACGCAGTAGCCCAGCGCCTCCTCGTAGCCGTAGACGAGACCCGCGATCCGGCCGATCCACTTGAACCCGGTCAACGTCTCCTGGTGCGGCTGGCCGGCGGCAGCGGCGAGCTTGCCGAGCAGGCTCGACGACACGATCGAGGTCGCATAGACACCCCGCTTGCCCTTGCCCAGCAGGTGGGTGGCCAGCAGTGCACCGACCTCGTCGCCGCGCAGCATCGCCCAGCCGTGGGGTCCGGGAAGGCCCACCGCGCACCGGTCGGCGTCCGGGTCGTTGGCCACCACGATATCCGCGCCGACCTCCTCGGCGAGAGCCATCGCTAGGTCCATGGCGCCTGGTTCCTCGGGGTTCGGAAAGGCGACCGTCGGGAAGTCCGGGTCGGGCTCGGCCTGGGCCGGTGGCTCGTGGGGTGCCTCGAAACCGGCCCGCTGCAGCACCGCCTGGACCGACGTACCACCGACCCCGTGCAACGGTGTGTAGACGACCCTGAGGTTACGCGGCCCGTCCTCGACGAGACCTACGACCGAGCTCAGGTAGCGGTCGACGATGTCGTCCCCCAGCACCTCGATCGGTACGTCGGTGCCGTCGCCGTGCGGGATCTCAGACAGCGCCCCGACCGCCTCGATCCCCGCCGAGATCTCCCCGTCAGCCGGTGGCACGATCTGGCTGCCGTCGCCCAGGTAGACCTTGTAGCCGTTGTCCTGGGGGGGATTGTGGCTGGCGGTCACCATCACCCCGGCGACGCAGCCGAGGTCGCGGATCGCGTACGCCAGCACCGGGGTGGGCAACGGTCGCGGCAAGAGGTAGGCGGCAAACCCGGCACCGGCCATCACCTCGGCGGTGTCCCGCGCGAAGACGTCGGAGTAGTGCCGGGCGTCGTACCCGATGACGACGCTGCCGCGCTCGCCCTGATCCTCCAGGTACGCCGCCAGCCCAGCCGCAGCGCGCAGGACGACGACCCGGTTCATCCGGTTCGGACCCGCCCCCAACGCCCCGCGCAGCCCGGCGGTGCCGAACTGCAACGGCCCGCAGAACCGGTCCTCGAGCTCGGCGGTGTCGCCGCTCGCGACCAGCCGCTCCAGCTCGGCCCTGGTCTCCGGGTCGGGATCCTCTGCGATCCAGGCACGCGCCCAGTTGGTCAGCTGGTCGGTCCGGTCGCTCATGCTCGGCAGGTTAGCGTTGCAGGCTTGCAGGTTTCCCCGGTCGACCGGGGAAACCCGACTTCAGCTCTGCACGCTTGGCTGGCTCGCCACGAGGTCCGCGCGTGCTTGGATGAAGCGTGGCCAGCCAGGGCGATCCGCCGAAACGGGTGCTGCCCCCGGGTGACCTCGAGGCGCCGGTCGGCAGGTCGGTCGAGGAGCTGGCCGTCCAGCTGGGCGAGGAGCGCGTGGTGGGGATCTGCGCCGAGCTGCTGGCCGGGGGCGACCGGGATGCCTATCTCGAGGTGCTGCCGCACCTGACCGGCCTGAGCTTCGACCAAGGCGCGCCGACCCGCGATCGTACGGTGTGGAAGGACTACTGGGTGCGCACCTGGGGAGCGCGTGGGCTGCTCTACGTGTGGCGCGAGACCGCGTCGAGAGCGATTGTCGAAGGGTTGGCCGATGCACACTGGCGGCCAGCCGAGATGTGCCTGAAGGTCGCCACCAAGCGAGAGATTGGCGAGGCCGGCCCTGGGGCTGCCCTGTTGGTCCAACACCCGCTGCCCAGGGTGCGATCTCAAGCGGTACGAGCGCTGGGGGCCGTCGGCGACACTGAGCACATCGAGATCCTCCGTGGCCGGCTCGAGGACAACCATCCCGGCGTACGCCGCCAAGCCGGGCGGGCGATCGAGCGGCTGGCCGAACGGCTCGACCTCACCCAGGAGGCACGGTGATCCCCCGAAGCTCTCAGCCGAGTGCGGCGACCGCTGCGTCGTAGTCGGGTTCGGTGGTGATCTCGGGGACCAACTGGGTGTAGGTGACCACCCCGTCGGCGTCGAGTACGACGACCGCGCGGGCCAGCAGGCCCCGCATCGGCCCGTCGACGAGCGTGACGCCGTACCTGTCGCCGAAGTCGAGCGGAACGCCGAGGCGACGGTGACGTTCTCGGTGCCCTCGGCGCCGCAGAACCGGGCCTGCGCGAACGGCAGGTCCCTGCTCACGCACACGACCAAGGTGTGCTCCAGCCCGGCGGCGAGCTCGTGAACCTGCGCACGCTGGCAGCGCAGACGCCGGTGTCCAGGCTGGGGAAGATGTTGAGGACGACCCGCGAGCCGGACAGCTCAGCGGAGGTGACCTCGGACAGGTCGGTGCTGGTGAGGGTGAACTCGGGCGCCCGGTGACCCTCCTCCGGCAGCTCGCCGACCGCGTTGACCTTGCCGCCCTTGAGCGCAGTAGTTGCCATGCGCCCCCTTTCTACACGGCCGGGCTCAACGCCGACCGCGAGGGCCGTACGACGGCACGGCTCGCGCCACCGCCGCTCGCCGAGCAGCCTTGGTGTTCGCCGTGAACAGCAGGTAGGCCTGCTCGAACCGTTCGCGGGCGAAGGTGATCCTCGGATGCGCCGTCCAGGTCGTGTTGAACAGCCGCTTCGCCGCCGCGATGGCATCGGGGGAGGCCGTGCACAGCTCGCGAGCGAACGACTCGGCCGCGGCCACCGGGTCGGCGTCGAGCTCGGTGACCAGACCGAGGGCGTGAGCCTCCTTGCCGGAGATTCGCTGCGCGGTCATCGTCAGCCGTTTCGCGGTGTCGATGCCGACCAGCTCCTTGAGGGTGGCGATGCCGGTCATGTCCGGGACCAGCCCCCACCGCCCCTCCATGACCGACCACTGCGACTCCGGAGTCGCGATTCGGAAGTCGGCCGCGAGCGCGATCTGCAACCCACCGCCGAAGCAGTGCCCGTGCACGGCCGCGATCACCGGCACCGGTAGCCGCCGCCAGGCCCAGCAGGCCTCCTGGAAATTGTTGGTGCCTCGCCACGGCCGGGGCAGGAACGTGCGGAGGACGGCGAGATGCTCGTCGGCCGTCGAGCCGAAGTCCAGCCCGGCACAAAACGACGAACCTTCGCCGCTGAGCACGACCGCCCGCAGGGACCGGTCCCCGCGAAGCCCGTGCGCGATCGCAACGAGCTCGGCGATCGTATCCAGGGTGAGCGCATTGAGCTTGTCCGGCCGGGACAGCCGCACCTGGGCGACGGCGTCGGTGACCGAGCAGGTGACGTAGCCGGACACGGGCATGCGGCTCAGCGGTCGATGCTCGACATGTCGCCGTACCGCTCGCCGGCGACGGCGCCGGCCGGCACCGCCTCATCGATCGCCGCGAGATCTTCCTTGGTCAGCTCGACTGCCAGCGCGCCAACGTTCTCCTCGAGGTACTTGACCCGCTTCGTGCCCGGGATCGGCACCACGTCGTCTCCCTGGGCCAGCACCCAGGCGAGGGCCAGCTGGCCCGGCGTACATCCCTTCGACGAGGCGATCTCCTTCACCCTGTCGACCAGCGCCAGGTTGGTCTGGAGGGCGGCTCCCTCGAAGCGCGGGAAGTACGCCGAACGCCGGTTGTCCGCCTCGCCGTCCGCACCGGAGTCGCGGGTAATCGTTCCGGTCAGCAGTCCGCGCCCCAACGGCGAGTAGGGCACCAGCCCGATGCCGAGCTCACGGATGACGGGCAGGATCTCGTCCTCGAGATCGCGGGTGAACAGCGAGTACTCGCTCTGCAACGCAGTGATCGGGTGGGTCGTGTGAGCCTTGCGAAGCGTCTCGGCCGAAGCCTCGGAGAGACCCAGGTGCCTGACCTTGCCTGCCTCGACCAGCTCGGCCATCGCGCCAACGGTCTCCTCGATCGGGACCGACTGGTCGACCCGGTGCTGGTAGTAGAGGTCGATGTGGTCGACGCCGAGGCGCTGGAGTGAGGCATCGCAGGCCGAGCGGACGTACTCGGGCTTGCCGTTGATGCCGACGCGGGTGCCGTCCGGCAGGCGCTCGTTGCCGAACTTCGTGGCCAGCTGCACCTCCTCGCGGCGCTCCGCGATGGCCTTGCCAACCAGCTGCTCGTTGGTGAACGGTCCGTACATGTCGGCAGTGTCGAGGAAGCTCACGCCGAGTTCGAGCGCTCGATGGATGGTGGCGGTGCCGTCGGCCTCGTCGGCAGTGCCGTAGAACTCCGACATCCCCATGCAGCCGAGGCCGAGGTCCGAGACAGTAAGCGGGGCGGTGGTGCCGAGGGTGCGAGTCATGACTCCCACTCAAGCATCCCGCGAAAGCCGCGTGCAGGGAGCCCCACTCTTGCCATCGCTGTACATGGTCAGCTCACGCAGAACTCGTTGCCCTCCGGGTCCAGCAGTACGGCGAACCAGTGGTCCGGGTCGGCGTCGGCGTCGAAGTCGTCGGGGTACCCCCGGGCGACGATGGCGCCCGCGGACACGAGCTCCTCGATCCGGACGCGAGCTCGCCCGACCCGCTCGGCTCGCGGCACCGTCCGGCCGCCACCGGGGTGGAGGTCGAGGTGCAGCCTGTTCTTGACCTGCTTGCGGCGGTGGCTGTACGGCGTACCCGAGGGCGGGTGCCCAGGAAGCCACCATCCGGGCAGGGTCGTTGGCGTCGATCCTCAGCTGCCAGTACGTCATCGGCAACTTTCGTCTCCTGGCCAGTGTCACAGCGCCGGTCGGTGGAACAGGGGGGTCGCGTACTCGCCGCCGACGAAGGCCGACTCGGCGGCATCGATGTCCGTCTCGGGCACGGCCTCGATCTGCTCCGCCCAGCTCTCCGCATCGTCTTGCGGGTGGTAGCCGAGCCTGCGCCCCGGCGCGAGGTCCCACCAGGCACGGGTGTTCGCGGAGATCCCGTAGAACACCGCGAAGCGGGGATCGGGGGTGGTGAGTGCCGTCTCGAACATCCTGACCGCGTCGCCGTGGGACAGCCAGGTCGAGAGATGCCGCCGCGTGGTCGGCGCGGGCAGGAACGAGCCGATCCGAGAGCAGACGGCCTCGATCTCGTACCGGTCGGCGTACACGCTGAGCAGCGCCTCGGCCGCTACCTTGCCGACCCCGTAGAACGTGTCCGGCCGCGGGCGGGTTTCGATGCTCAGAAGCTCCGTGCGAGGGGTCCGGCCGACGGCGTGGTTGCTGCTGGCGAAGACGATCCGGCAAACGTCCTGGGCCACCATCGCGTCCAGCAACGCGGCGGTGGTGACCACGTGCGAGGAGAGCTCGTCGGGTAGTGATGCCTCGGTGGGAATGCCGGCAAGATGGATGACCGCGTCGGGCCGGTGCTCGGCGACGGCCGCTTCGACGGCGGCGGGGTCGGTGACGTCGGCGATGACCCAGCCGATGACCCGGGCAGCGTCGTACTCCTCGGGAGGCTCGACGATGTCGACGCCGACCAGCTCGTGGTCCAGTCGGGCGCAGAGCACCCGGCCGATGGAACCCGCGGCACCAGTGAGGAGTACGCGCACCGCTGCCGCCTCAGATCCTCGAGACGATGCTGCCGAGCAGCTCGCCCATCCGGCTCGCCGCGGCGTTGCCTGCCTCGAGGACCTCGCCGTGCTTCAGTGGCTCGCCGGTGACCCCGGCCGCGAGGTTGGTGACCAGCGAGATGCCGAGGACCTCCAGGCCCGCCTCGCGGGCGGCGATCGCCTCCAAGGCCGTGGACATCCCGACCAGGTCGCCGCCGATTGTGCGAACCATGCCGATCTCCGCCGGGGTCTCGTAGTGCGGCCCGCGGAACTGCACGTAGACGCCCTCCTCGAGCGAGTCGTCGACCTCCCGGCACAGCGCTCGAAGGCGCCGGCTGTAGAGGTCGGTAAGGTCCACGAAGCTGGCGCCCTCGACCGGGGAGGTCGCGGTGAGGTTGATGTGGTCGCGGATCAGCACCGGCGTGCCCGGCGACCACGCCTCGTTGAGCCCCCCGCAGCCGTTGGTGAGTACGACGGTGCGGCAGCCGGCAGCCGCCGCCGTGCGCACGCCGTGCACCACCGGCCGGGTGCCGACCCCCTCGTAGAGATGGGTGCGTCCGAGGAAGACCAGCAAGGACTTCTCCCCGGCGCGCACGGCGCGGATCTTGCCCGCGTGACCGGCAACGGCCGGCGCTGCGAAGCCCGGTATCTCATGGTTGCTCACCTCCGCCACCGTCTCGCCGAGCGCGCCGACCGCGGGCAGCCAGCCGGAACCGAGGACCAGCGCAACGTCGTACCGCTCGATGCCGGTCAGCTCCCCGAGGACGACAGCCGCCCCGGCAGCGGCTTCCAAGGAGGTGCTCACGACGGTGACCTCAGTGTTCTCGGCCGCCGAAGTCGGACCGGCACGGCCTGGAGCGCAGGGCGGCGACGTAGTCGTCCGGGGCGCCGGCCGCCTCCGCCGCGTCGGCAAGTACGCCGAGGTAGGTGGCCGACGGGAGACCGCCTTCGTAGGCGTCGAGCACATAGACCCAGGCGACGATCTCGGCATCGAGGGTCGACACCCGCACCTTGGTCTTGCGGTAGAGGCCGGTGTCCGCGGAGTCCCAGGAGTCGAGGGCAGCGACGTCCTCCGCGGTGACGTCGTACACGGAAACGAAGACCTGCTCGAACGGGTCCTGCACGATCGTGGTCAGGGCACCGTCCCAGCCGTGGTCCTCACCGCCGAAGGTCAGCCGCCAGCCCGCCAGCCAGCCGGTGGCGCGTAGCGGTGAGTGTGGGCAGCGCTCGCTCATCCGGACCGGGTCGAGGTTGGTCCCGTAGGCGGCGTACGTCGTCACCCGAGAAGGGTAGGGGACAATGGCGCGCGTGAACCGGGTGGTTATCGTCGGCGGCGGACCTGGTGGGTACGAGGCGGCGCTGGTAGCGGCTCAGCTCGGCGGCGAGGTCACCGTGGTCGACTCCGACGGGTTGGGCGGCTCGGCCGTGCTGACCGACTGCGTGCCGAGCAAGACGCTGATCGCGACCGCGGAGCTGATGACCGAGGTCGAGGACGCCGGCGAGCTGGGTGTGGCCATCGGCGACGCGACCGTCGGAGTGGACCTGGCTCGGGTCAACGACCGGGTCAAGATGCTGGCGCTGGCGCAGTCTGCGGACATCGCCGGGCGCCTGGAGCGCGAAGGGGTCTCGATCGTCCGGGGCCGGGGACGGCTGGAAAGCGCCGACGTCGTGGTCGCCGAGGGTGCCGACGGCGAGCAGCGGCTGGTTGCTGATGCAGTCCTGGTGGCAACCGGCGCATCGCCACGCACGCTGCCGACCGCCCAGCCCGATGGCGAGCGGATCCTCACTTGGGAACAGGTCTACGACCTCGACGAGGTGCCTTCGAAGCTGGTGGTAGTCGGTTCGGGGGTCACCGGTGCCGAGTTCGCCAGCGCATACCTGGCGCTGGGCATCCAGGTGGTCCTGGTGTCCTCGCGGGAGCGGGTGCTTCCCGGTGAGGACGCCGACGCTGCCGGCGTGCTGGAGGACGTGCTGAGACGTCGCGGGATGACCGTGCTGCCGAGGTCGAGGATGGAGTCGGTCGTCCGCGACGCCGACGGAGAAGGTGTCATCGTCAGGCTCACCGACGGGCGCGAGGTCACCGGTTCGCACTGCCTCCTTGCTCTCGGCTCGGTGCCGAACACCGCCGCCCTTGGCCTCGTCGAGGCGGGAGTGGAGGTGGACCGGGCTGGCTTCATCGGTGTCGACCGGGTCTCGCGGACATCCGCCCGCGGGGTGTACGCCGCCGGTGACTGCACCGGCGTACTGATGTTGGCGTCGGTGGCCGCCATGCAGGGCCGGATCGCCATGTGGCACTTCCTCGGCGACGCGGTCAGCCCGCTGGACCTCGACAAGGTCAGCTCGACCGTCTTCACCGCTCCCGAGATCGCCACCGTCGGACTGAGCGCGGCCCTGGCAGGAGAGCAAGGAGCGGAGATCTTCCGACTCGACCTTGTCGGCAACGCCAGGGCAAAGATGCAGGGTGTCCGTGACGGTTTCGTCAAGCTGTTCTGCCGGCCCGGGACGGGGATCGTCATCGGGGGAGTGGTGGTCGCTCCCAGGGCGAGCGAGCTGATCCACCCGGTCTCGATCGCGGTCGCGGCGTCGCTGACCGCCGACCAGCTTGCCCAGGCGTTCACGGTCTACCCGTCGATGAGCGGGTCGATCGCCGAGGCAGCCCGCCGGCTGCACCATCGGCGTTGACTCTAAGCACAGCAGTGTCATTAGCGGGGTATTCGGGATTCGGGACACTTGCCGCATTCCACTGGTCATACTGAGCCGGTCCGTGCGACCCAGGATCGCTTCGAGGAACCCCACCCGTGCACACCTTCCAACGACCGTTCTCGCGTCTCGGGTCCGGCTGCGCCCTGGTGCTTCCGGCCGTGCTCGGGCTGGTGCTGGTCAGCGTCCCGGCCGCCACGGCTCGGGTGGTCTCGGACTCCTACTGGGTGCCGGCGAGCTCGATGTGGCGGGTCACCGGGCACGGTTTCGGACACGGCCACGGCATGAGCCAGTACGGCGCTGAGGGTGCGGCGCAGGGCGGGTTGAGCGCCCTGGAGATCCTGGCTTTCTACTACCCCGGTACGACGTTGGGCTCGGCCACCGGCCAGATCCGGGTGTTGCTCACCGGCGCCCCCGAGAACGAGGTGAGTGTGCTCCCCGCCGCGGGGCTGCAGATGCGCGACCTCGGCGACGGTACGACGTACCCCATGCCGAAGAAGCGGGGGGTGACGATGTGGCGACTGCGCACGATCTCCACACCGGCGGGACCTCGCACCGGCATGGCCTACCTGACGGACCGGTGGTACGGCTACCGACCCGGCGGAAAGCTGTTCCTGGCCGGCGACGGGGAGCTCTCTGCCACCGGTCCACTGACCCTTCACACGGCCGCCGGCAACCGCGCCTACCGAGGGGCGCTCCGCCTCGCCTCACCCAGTCCTGGCTCCGGCCGGCGGTTAACGGTCAACGTGCTGAGCATGGACGACTACGTCAAGGGCGTCGTCCCCAGTGAGATACCGGCCTCGTGGCTGTCCGCCGCACTGCAGTCCCAGGCGGTCGCCGCGCGCACCTACGCTTCCTGGTCGCGCGAGGTGAACGCCCAACGCTACTACCAGATCTGCGACACCACCGCCTGCCAGGTGTACGGCGGAGTAGGGGCTGAGGACTCGCGAAGCAACGCCGCCGTCGCTGCCACCGCCGGTCAGGTGTTGACCTCGGCGGGCCATCCCGTGTTCACCCAGTTCTCCTCGAGCAGCGGCGGCTGGACCTCCGCCGGAGGCTTCTCCTACCTGCCGGCCAAACCCGACCCTTACGACGGGTTCGCGGGCAACCCGGTGCACACCTGGACCAGGACCATCGACTCGCGGACCATCCAACGGGCCTACCCTCAGCTGGGCTCGCTGCTGCGGCTGCGGATCACCCAGCGGGACGGCAACGGCGACTGGCACGGCCGGGCGCAGACGGTGGTGCTGGACGGATCCAGGTCAGACGTGACGATCAGCGGCGAGGCCTTCCGGTCGTTGTACGGGCTGCGCTCGTCGTGGTTCACGATCGCGCAGACCCCGATCATGGCTCGTTGGGCCGATCTGGGTGGCGCCCGATCCGTGGTCGGCAGTCCGACCGGCCGGGAGCGGGCCGTGGCCGGTGGCCTTGAGCAGGACTTCGCCAAGGGGCGGTTGTACTACACGACCTCACACGGCGCGAGGGACCTCTACGGGCCGATCCTGAGCGCCTACCTGAACGCCGGCGGCCCGAAGTCCAGGCTCGGCATGCCGCTGACCTCGGTACGTGCCGAGCCCGGCGGCCGGTACGCCAGCTTCGCCGGCGGAGCGGTCCACTACTACTCGGCCACCGGCGAGACCATCCTCACCTACACCACCAGCCGAGACGACGCACCCTTTCACGCCATCCCCTGAGCAAGTACGACGCGAAGACCGCCTCGGTCTTCGCGTCGACCTCCAGGGCCGGCCCGAAAGGCACGGACGGCGATCTCGCCACGGTTGGCGAAGAGGTGCCTGGCGCTACTTGATCTCGCAGATCACCGCGCCGCTGCTCACCGTGGCCCCCACCTCGGCCTGCAGTCCGGTCACCGT
>JALZBH010000200.1 GCA_030947625.1 Actinomycetota bacterium | reverse complement strand
GCCCTGGACCGCGACGGGGTGGCCAAGCTGATTCGTGAGGTGTCCGATGGCGACTATGTCGCCGAGGCGACGGTGCTGTCCACCTGCAACCGCACCGAGGTGTATGCCGATGTGGACCGCTTCCACGACAGCGTGGAGGCGATCACCCGGCTGATGTGTGAGCAAACCGGCGATCTTCCCGAGGAGCTGCTGCCACACCTGTACGTCCATTACGAGGACGGTGCGGTGTCTCACCTCTTCCATGTTGTTGCCGGCCTGGACTCGATGGTCGTCGGCGAGAGCCAGATCCTCGGGCAGGCTCGCGAGGCACTTCGTGCCGGGCAGGAGGCGGGAACCGTCGGGCCGGCGCTGAACTCCCTGTTCCAGCAGGCGTTGCGGGTTGGCAAGCGCTCCCACGCGGAGACCGGCATCGACCGGGCCGGGGCGTCGCTGGTCGCCACCGCGCTGGACCGCGCCGCGGCGCACCTCGGCTCGCTGGCTGACCGACGGGCCCTCGTGGTCGGGGCGGGTGCGATGGCGCGGCTGACCGTCTCGACGTTGGTCGCGACCGGCGCCTGCGATGTGGTGGTGGCGAACCGGACCCTTGCTCATGCTGATCGCCTGGCCAGCGCTTACGCCGGGACGGCGGTCGCTCTGGCCGAGGCGCCGGACTGGATCGGCCGCGTGGACCTTCTCGTCTCGTGCACCGGCTCGAGCGGCGTGCTCCTCGAGGCGGATGCGGTCTCCACGGCTCGTGCTGGTCGCACCGACCCGTTCGCGATCCTCGACCTGGCGCTCCCCCACGATGTGGATCCCAGCGTCGGCCGACTTCCCGGCGTACTGCTGGTGGACCTGGCCGCACTGGCCGGCCTGCAGCACGGCGAGGTCCGAGATGACGTCGAGGCGGTACGCGCAATAGTTGCCCAAGAGCTGGCGGCGTATCTCGCCGCCCGGCGCTCGGCCAGCGTCACGCCGACCGTGGTGGCCCTGCGCACGATGGCGACCGGCGTAGTCGATGCCGAGCTGCGCCGGCTGGCTACCCGGCTTCCGGACCTGGACGAGCCCACCCGCGAGGAGATCGACCGGGCCGTGCGCCGGGTTGCCGACAAGCTGCTCCACCAGCCGACGGTACGGGTCAGGGAGCTGGCCAACGAGACCGGAGTCGCGTCGTACGCCGCAGCGCTGACTGAGCTCTTCGCGCTTGACCCTGAGGCCGTGGAAGCGGTCACCCGTCCGGAGGGACTCAGATGAGAACCCTCCGGATCGGCACCCGTGGGTCCGTCCTGGCGCGTACCCAGAGCAGCGAGGTGGCGGCCGCGCTTCGCGGGCTCGGTCATGAGGTCGAGCTGGTGGAGATCACCACTCAAGGCGACCTCTCGACGGATCCGCTGGTCGCCATCGGGGGCACCGGCGTGTTCGTCAGTGCCGTTCGCGAGGCACTCCTGCGCGGGGACGTGGACGTGGCCGTCCACTCGCTCAAGGATCTGCCGACGGCGGTGCCGGAGGGCATCACCTTGGCCGCCGTACCAGTGCGCGAGGACCCCCGTGACGTGGTTGTCGCCCGAGACGGCCTCACGCTCGGGGAACTGCCCGCGGGTTCGACGGTCGGCACCGGCGCGCCGCGCCGGGTCGCGCAGGTGGCGGCCCTGGGACTGGGCGTCGAGCTCGTCGGAGTCCGTGGGAACGTCGAGACCCGCATCAGCAAGGTCCTGGCAGGCGAGCTCGACGCGGTGCTGCTGGCCCGCGCCGGCCTCGCCCGGCTTGGGCGGCTGGATCTGGTCGCGGAGACACTCGACCCGATCCAGATGCTGCCGGCGCCTGGTCAGGGAGCACTCGCCGTGGAGTGCCGTACTGAGGATGCGTTGGCCGGGGTGTTCCGTGACGCGCTGGACCACCGTCGGAGCCGGGCGGCTGTCGAGGCCGAGCGGGCGCTGCTGGGCGACCTCGAGGCCGGCTGCTCCGCCCCTGTGGGCGCTCTCGCGGTGATCGCCGAAGGCGATCGCGGCGAGGAAGTGTGGCTGCGAGCAGTTGCGTTGTCCCTCGACGGTGGTCTGGCGGTACGCCGGTCCGCAACCGGCGGCCTCGATGACGCCGGTGGGGTCGGTCGCAAGCTGGCTGCCGAGATGCTCTCCGACGGAGCAGCCGAGCTCATCCACCCAGGCTAAGAAACCCAGTCCCAAGACATCAGGCAAGTGCCAAGAAGGCGATTGTGACCAAGACTGCGAAGAACCAGTCCACCAAGACTGTAGCCACTGCGCCCACCGTGCCCACCGGGGCCGCCGTTGCGCCGAAGCAGGCCGCCCGGGCGACCCGCTGGGTCTCTTTCGTGGGCAGCGGACCCGGCGACCCGGACCTGCTCACCGTGCGCGCCGTTGCGCTGCTCCGTGAGGCGGAGATCGTGGTCACCGACGTGCCTGAGCACACCGCGCTGGTGCGCGGACTGCTCGGACTTCCCGGGCCGGCCTGCGGGGATGCCGAGACAGCGTCTGCCCTCCACGGCCCCACTCCGAACGCAGGCCCGGTCTTCGTAGACGGTGGGTTCGGCGAGGACGGCCAGCCGTTGACCCATGCGGGGCGCGCGAAGCTGGTGGTCCGGCAGGCCCGGACCGGGCGTCGCGTCGTACGCCTGATGTCCGGCGACCCGTTCGTCTACGCCTCGGGTCCCGAGGAGGCCCTGGCCTGCGCCAAGGCGGGCATCGGGTTCGAGATCGTGCCCGGGGTCTCGTCGGTCACCGCTGTTCCGGCGTACGCCGGCATCCCGCTGACCACCAAGAACCATCGTGAGGTCGCGGTGGTGACCTGTGGTGACGTCCGCATCGACTGGCAGCGGTACGCCGACCACCCGACGCTCGTGCTGCTGTCCGCGGTCGGCTTGATCGGTGAGATCGCCCAGCAGCTGATGTCGGCCGGGCGCGACCCGCAGACCCCGGTGGCGATGACCCGCACCGGCACCACGACCAGCCAGCAGACGGTCGTCTCCACGCTGGCCGGAATTGCTGCCGATGCCCGAGCTGCCAAGATGACGCCGCCAGCCGTGACCGTCGTGGGGGACGTGGTCGACCTACGTGGCCCGCTGTCCTGGTTCGAGACCAAGCCGCTGTTCGGCTGGCGGGTGCTGGTGCCGCGCACCAAGGAGCAGGCCGGCACTCTGTCGGCCAGGCTGCGTACCTTTGGCTCGGTCCCCGAGGAGGTCCCCACGATCTCGGTCGAGCCACCGCGTAACCCCCAGCAGATGGACAAGGCGGTGCGCGGCCTGGTCGAGGGTCGGTATGAGTGGATCGCGTTCACCTCGGTCAACGCGGTGCGCGCCGTCCGCGAGAAGTTCGAGGAGTACGGCCTGGATGCGCGTGCTTTCTCCGGGCTGAAGATGGCCGCTGTGGGCGAGAAGACCGCCGACTCGCTCGCGGACTGGGGGCTCAAAGCCGATCTGGTGCCTTCTGGAGAGCAGTCCGCGCGTGGTCTCCTCGAGGACTGGCCGCCGTACGACGACCTGCTCGACCCGATCAACCGGGTGTTCCTGCCGCGGGCCGACATTGCCACCGAGACGCTCGTCGCCGGGCTGGTCGGGCTCGGCTGGGAGGTCGACGACGTCACGGCGTACCGGACCGTCCGGGCCGCGCCACCGCCGGCGGCAACCCGGGAGGCGATCAAGACCGGCAAGTTCGACGCGGTCGTTTTCACCTCGTCCTCCACGGTGCGCAACCTCGTTGGGATCGCTGGGAAGCCGCACGCCTCGACGGTCATTGCGGTGATCGGGCCGGCCACGGCCAAGACCGCGCAGGAGCACGGTCTGCGGGTCGACGTGATGGCGCCGAACCCAACGGTTGAGGAGCTGGTGGATGCGCTTGCGGACTTCGGCGAGGCCCGGCGCGCCTCGCTGGTCGAGGCAGACCAGCCGGTGACCAAGCCCTCAGAGCGACGGCTGGGAGCCCGCCGGAGAGCCAGCTCGAAGTGAGCGGCTTCCCTTCGACGAGGCCGAGGCGGTTGCGACGTACCCCCGCTCTGCGGCGGCTGGTCGCCGAGACTGGCGTCCGACGGGCGCAGCTCGTCCTGCCGATGTTCGTCCGCGAAGGGCTCGACGAGCCTCGCCCGATCAGCTCGATGCCGGGGGTGTGCCAACACACGCGAGACTCGTTGAAGAAGGCGGTCACCGAAGCAGTGGCTGCCGGCATCG
>JALZBH010000018.1 GCA_030947625.1 Actinomycetota bacterium | reverse complement strand
GTGCTGCGATGCGGGGTGGACCGGTCCTCGCGGTCCAAGATCGTGCCCGACTCGTCCACCACCCCGGCCACGATCTTGCTGCCGCCGATGTCCACCCCGATGGCGTTGCCCATGAGGTTGCCCATGATCCGGCTCATGAGGCGGCCCAACCCGCAGGGGCCTTGAGCAGCTCCACTCCTGGGCTGTAATGGGCCACGATCCAGCCTTGCTGGCTGGTCAGCGCATAGGCAAGGTACTGGTTCGGGTCCAGTAGCGCCCATCTGGCGTGGGTCTCGCGCACCAGTGTGTCCCATCCGGGGGCCAGGTTGTTGATCAAGGTGTTGTCCTTCAGCTCGGCATCGGTGAACGTGTCGCCGTACCCGTTCATGACCAGGTCGAGCCGTGGGTACCTCCACATCAGATAACCGCCCCAGTTCCAGTCGTTGAGCACCGGAGTGCCGGTGGGCAGCCTCTCCAGTGCGGGTGTCACCCACGCTGGCCGCGGCGGGGGCCGGTCCGCGGTATGGGGCACGACGACCGCCAGCACCCCTAGCCCCAGGACCAGCACGCCCCACACCACGACGGACTCATGGCTGCGCAGCAGCCGTACGCCGGGCCGGCCGGCCTGCTGCTGGGTCCGGGCCAGCAACGGGCCCAGCCGCTGCGCCAGCAGCAACACCGTCATCACCGTCGCCACGGCAACGGTACGGGCCGAGTACACCCCCCATGCACAGGCGAGCAGCACCATCGAAGTCGTCGTCCAGGAGCTGCGGTCTCCGCGCAGCAACAGGACCAGCAACAGCGCCAGCATGGCCGCGAACACCATCACGTTCGCGGCGGTGAAGTCGGGTGGGTTCCACTCCGTGAAGGCCTTTCGCCTCGCCGTGACTCCGAGAACCGCTGGGTACAGCGCCGGGCCTACCGGAGTCAGGGCGGCCGCGACTGCAGAGAGCAGAGGTACGGCGTACCACTGGGCGACCGCTCGAGGACTCCCCCGCCGATCCAGGACGATGCCGCTGGCCGCCACCAGGCCGCTCACGACTCCTACCGGCCACATCCCATGGCACATGGCCCACAACCAGGTCAGCGGGACCAGCCACCAACGCGCCCGACCGTCCTCAGCGGTGCGCAGCCACGCAGTCGTCGTCACCGCGACCAAGGCGTAGCTGAGCACCTGTGGCCGGGCAGAAAGTGCCGGGGAGCACGCGAACAGCGACACCGCGACCAGGACCACCGACACTGTGATCGGCGCGTGGCGGCGACAACCGAAGAACAGCGCCGCCACCAGCCCGATCATCTGCAGTCCCGAGTACCAGGCGACACCGGCAAGCCCGAACCAGTCCTCGAGCTTGGCCATCACGACCTCCGGCAACCACTGTGTCGGGACCCACGGCCGGGTCGCGAACGTGGTCACGCTGCCGGGATGGCTCAGCGACCAGCCGCTGAGGAACTCGTGCCCGAACCGGAGATGGAAGTAGGTGTCGTCGTTGGCCAGCCGCGAGCTGGCCATGCTCACCACCACCCCGACGAGAATGGCCAGGCCCAGCCAGGGCACGACGACCGTCACCGACCTGACCAGCCGGCTGTCCCTCACCGAACTGTCTCACCCGCCAGGTCACGCCGAACCAGATCGGCGGCACCCAGCATCCCGGCCCGGTTGCCGAGCTGGGCGCCCCGGATCTCGAGCATCGGCCGGTGCCCCCGTCCGGTGAGGTGACCGGAGAACGTCGTCCGGACCGGCTCGAAGAGCAGCTCGCCCGCCTCGCTGACCCCTCCTCCGATCACCACCACGGTCGGGTCGAGTACGGCAGCCAGAGTGGCGATGCCCATTCCCAACCAGTGCCCGAGCTCGGCCAGTCGGTCGATGGCGAAGGCGTCGCCGGCCTGCGCCGCTGTGGTGATCATCGGGCCGTCGATCGCCTCGACATCATCGCCCGCCCGGTCCAGCAGTCCGCGGGCAAGGAGTGAACCGGACCGGACCTCCTCGCGGGTCCCACGCACCAGCGCCGACCCCGAGGCGTACGCCTCCAGGCAGCCGTGGTTGCCACAGCCACAGACCCGGCCGCCCGGCACCATCGAGATATGTCCCACCTCTGCGGCGATGCCGTACCCGCCGCGCATCAACTCGCCCTCGAGCACCATCCCACCGCCGACTCCGGTGCCGACGGTGACCAACAACAGGTCCTCGGCATCCACTCCGGCACCGAACCGGAACTCCCCCCAGGCCGCGGCGTTGGCGTCGTTCTCGACCACGACCGGCAGCTTGAGCCTGTCCTCGAGCTCCTGGCGCAACGGCTCGTCGCGCCAGGCAAGGTTCGGCGCGAACAGCACCGTGGACCGGTCCTTGTCGATGAAACCGGCAGCGGCGATGCCGACTCCTTCGACGCGATGCTGGGCCGACAGCTCCTCGACGACGTCGGCGATCGCACCGCGGATCGCCGCTGGGTCGGTTGCCGGTGAGTGCCGCTTGGCGGAGAGGACCAGGGTGCCGTCGGGCTGCACCACCGCCCCGGAGATCTTGGTCCCACCCACGTCGACACCGATCGTGAGCATCAGTCGTCCTCCTCCCAGTCGTCGAGGTCGATCCGCACTACCTCCGAGCCGTCGGCCCTCGTGGAGGCAACCATCTCTGCGGCCGCCTGCATCAGGGAGGTCGCCGCCGCCCCCAGGTGAGCCCGCACCTCGGGCGTGGCGGCCCGGCGGACGGCGTTGACGACCTGGCACACCGGGCAGTACCGGCACTCTTCCCCGCCGGTGGCAAGGTGCTCGTTGAGCTGGTGCACCGCACCAGAGAACGCCGCTCCGGCAGAAGTGCTCCCCGCGTCCTGGTCGTTGGCCCAGTCCGAGATGGCGGCGAACAGCTTCGCGGCCTCCTCGCCCAGGCTTCCGATCGGCTGGTCGTCCGGTCCGTCGTTCACGCCCGCTCCTCCGCGTCGTTGACGAACCGTACCTGCAGGCCACCCGCGTGCACCCGCGCCCCCGCGACGGTGTGCCGGGCCAGTCTCGCCGGCAGGGCGACCAGCCGCCGATAGGAGCCGACCGTGACCACCAGCTCGTCACCGTGCCGAGCCAGGTCGACGTCCTGCTTCTGGGCGAACGGCAACGCGATCCGCAGCACCGCGCCGGTCTCGGTACGGGTGATCGTCATCGGCCCATCCCCGCTGGGGAGTGCGAGCGGGTCCGCGCCGGCGTACGCCGCGGCGGCGAATTCCGCCAGCTGATCGACCCCGATCGGCTCCTGCGGCTGGTACGCCGAGAGCCAGACCGGCACGTCGGCAAAAGACTCACTCACCTCGAGCAGCAACCGTTGCTGGGCCGCCACCCAGCCGTCGCGCCAGGCATCGGCCCCACCCGAGGGGAACACCCGGTTGGCGATCACACCGTCGACGCGGAAGCCGTACAACGACAGCGTGGTCAGCGACCGGCGGGCCTCGGCAAGCACGACCGCCTCGGGGGTCAGCACCAGCCGCACCGACGCTGAAGTCGCGGTGAGCAGCTGCTGAACCCGGGTCAGGTCGTCGTGCAGCCGCTGGATCGCGTCGAAGACGGTGTCTCCGGGCATCGGCACCCCGGCTGCCCGAGCCAGCACCGGGCGCAGCGCCTTGACCACCCGTCGCTCCACCGGGAACACCCGCGTCATGTACCAACCCAGTGCCTCGGGCAGCGCCAGGAGGCGCAGCGTCTCGGCCGTCGGTGCGCAGTCGACCACGATCACGTCCCAGGCGCCGCTGGTGGCCTGCCGCAGCAGCTCGAGGAGAGCCAGCACCTCCTCGGCCCCGGGGATCACGGTCAGCTCCTCGGCGGTGATCGGGTCGACCCCGGCGGCGTCTAGCACCGAGACGAGATAAGTCTGGATGTCTTGCCAGGACATCTCGAACCGGCGTTGTGCATCGATCTGCTGGACCCACAGCCGCTCGGCCACCTCCGTCGGCTCGCTGCCGATGGTCTGGCCGAAGGCGTCCCCCAACGAGTGGGCCGCGTCGGTGGAGAGCACCAGCGTGCGCTGGCCAGCGCGAGCGGCCAGCGTCGCCGTACCAGCCGCCGCCGTGGTCTTGCCGACACCGCCCTT
The DNA here is from genome assembly GCA_030947625.1 of Actinomycetota bacterium. Taxonomy (GTDB): domain Bacteria; phylum Actinomycetota; class Actinomycetes; order Propionibacteriales; family Nocardioidaceae; genus Marmoricola. The sequence goes on along the minus strand of JALZBH010000018.1, from coordinate 19,137 downwards.
GCCGGTGAACAGCAGGATCCGTGCCGTCATCGCGGGTTCACGAAACGGACTCGACGCGCTTCTTCAGCCCCTTCAGCGCGGTGTCGATGATGACCTTCTCGGCCCGCCGCTTGAGCATGCCGATCAGCGGGATCGACACGTCGACGGCCAGCCGATAGGTCACCTCGGTGCCGTCGTCACCCGGCTCGAGGACGTAGGAGCCTTCCATCGCCTTGAGCATCTTGCCCTCGACCAGATGCCAGCGCACGCTGCTGTCGCCGTCCCAGTCGTAGGCCAGGGTGTAGGAGTCCTTGATCGGCGATGCCTCGAGGTCGAAGTGCACTTTGTTGGCACGGCCGCCAGGCCCGTCTTCAACGACCTCGACGCGCTTCATGCCCTGTGCCCAGGACGGGTACTCGGGGAAGTCCGCGATCACCGCCATGATCTTTGCGGGAGTCGCGTCGACGACGATGCTGGAGGTGGTCTGCTCGGCCATGACGAATCCTGACGTGGGGGACGTGCCGGCGATCAACGGCACCTGACGGGGCGCTGGACAGGCTAGCCGAACCCGCTGCAACTGCAGAGCGTCACCGAGTGCCGAGCGGGTAGCGTGCAGCCGTGCGCGAGTACTCCACCCCCTTGCAGGTGGCGGTCCCGTCCCGCGGGAACCTCACCGACGACGTGGTGGTCAACGGGACCGACCATGCCGACTGCGTGCTGTTCTCCCGACGCCAGGGTGGTCACTGGATCGACGTCAGCGCGGCCGAGTTCCTCGCGCAAGTCCGCGGGGTCGCCAAGGGGCTGGTCGGTGCCGGCGTACAGCCCGGTGAGCGCGTCGCGTTGATCTCCAAGACCAGGTACGAATGGACCCTGCTCGACTATGCGATCTGGTTCGCCGGCGCGGTGACCGTGCCGATCTATGAGACCTCGAGCGCCGAGCAGATCGCGTGGATCCTGAGCGACTCCGGAGCAGCTGCCGTCCTGAGCGAGACCGCTGACCACCACTCGCGGATCAAGGAAGTAGGCGCCGGCCCGACGGAGCTGCGGCACGTCTGGTCGATCGAGGACGGCGCGGTCGAGGCGCTGACCCGGCTCGGGGTGGACGTGGGTGACGACCAGCTGGAGAAGTGTCGTACGGCGGCCGGGCCGGAATCCTTGGCCACGCTGATCTACACCTCGGGAACGACCGGCCGGCCGAAGGGCTGCATGCTCACGCACGGCAACTTCTCCTTCGAGCTGACCGTCGCCGTCGCCGAGCTGGAGGAGCTGTTCGCCGTCGAAGGCGCCAGCACTCTGCTGTTCCTCCCGCTGGCGCATGTTTTCGCCAGGATCGTCCAGGTCGGCTGTGTCAAAGCCCGGGTGCGGGTGGGCCACTCCGCCGACATCAAGAACCTCCTCGACGACTTCGAGACGTTCTCCCCGACGTTCATCTTGGCGGTGCCGCGGATCTTCGAGAAGGTCTTCAACACCGCATCGCAGCGGGCTGTTGCAGACGGCAAGGGCCGGATCTTCAACCGGGCTGCGGACACCGCGATCCTCTGGTCCCGCGGGCTCGAGACCGGTCGGTCCGGGATCGCCGTACGCGCCCAGCATGCGTTGTTCGACCGACTGGTGTATGCCCGGCTGCGGGCTGCGCTCGGCGGGAAGTGTGCGTACGCCGTCTCCGGTGGTGCTCCGCTGGGGGACCGGCTCGGGCACTTCTACCGCGGCATCGGCGTCAATGTGCTCGAGGGCTACGGGCTCACCGAGACAACGGCGGCCCTGACGGCCAACCTTCCGGGAGCCCAGAAGGTGGGCACGGTCGGTCGTCCGCTCCAAGGCACCGGCGTGCGCGTCGCAGAGGACGGCGAACTGCTTTTTCGCGGCGGCCAGGTCTTCGCCGGCTACTGGCACAACGCGGAGGCGACCACGTTGGCCACGGGCGCCGACGGCTGGTTCCACACCGGTGACGTCGGCGAGGTCGACGACGAGGGCTTTGTCCGGATCACCGGGCGCAAGAAGGAGATCCTGGTCACCGCCGGCGGCAAGAACGTCGCCCCCGCTGTCCTGGAGGACCGGCTCCGCGCCCATCCGCTGGTCGACCAGTGCATGGTTGTCGGCGACGGGAAGCCGTACGTCGGCGTACTGGTGACTCTGGATGAGGAGACCGTGCCCGCCTGGGCGGAGCAGCGTGGCAAGACCGGTCGGCTGGACGGGCTCGCCGATGACCCCGACCTCCTGGCCGAGATCCAGGCCGGCGTCGACGAGGCGAACAGGGCGGTCTCCAGGGCCGAGGCGATCCGCAAGCTGGCCATCCTCCCCGGAACTTGGACCGAGGAGGGCGGCCAGCTCACCCCGAGTCTGAAGCTCAAGCGCAACGTCGTCATGCGCGAGTGCCACGACGACGTCGAGGCCCTCTACGCCCGCTGAGACAGTGGCTTGTCGGGCCGGTTCATCAGGCCAGCAGCCGGTGCAGCCGCTGCTGGGCGTGCGACCAGGTCCAGGACCGGATCACGCGTTCTCGACCGGCTGCCCCCATCGCCCGGGCGCGGTCTGGGTCGGTGAGCAGGCCGGCGATCCGGGCGGCCACGGCCTCGACGTCCCTCGGCGGTACGACGTACCCGGTAGTGCCTTCGGCGACGGTCTCCGGGGCCCCACCGGAGCCGCCGACGATTACGGGCAACCCACATGCCGCCGCCTCGAGGAACACGATCCCGAAGGCCTCCGCCTCCAGGTTCGCCCGCCGTGCCCGACAGGGCATCACGAACACGTCTCCGGCATCGAGGTACGCCGGCACCCGAGGGTGCACGTCCCCGGCGAACAGCACCCGGTCCCCAAGCGGTGCCGCGGCCCGCTCCAGCCGCCGGCGGTAGGGGCCATCGCCGATGAGCAGCAACCGGGCGCCCGGGACCGACTCCAACACTCGCGGCCACGCTGCGACCAACGTGTCCTGTCCCTTGCGGGGGATCAGCCGGGCGGCGCACACCGCAACCGGCTCGTCGGCCGCCAGACCCAGCTCGCTGCGGATCTCGGCTCCGCCGCAACCCGGCCAGAACCGGTCGACGTCCGCACCTGGTGAGAGGCGCGCCATCCGAGCTGCGGCCGTCGGCGAGAGCGCCGGCGCGATCCGGTCACGGCACCAGTCGCTGACGTAGGTCAGCGTGTCGGTCCCCTCGCCGATCCGGCGCAGCGCCTGGCGCGTGCCCGGGCTGCGGGCCCACCAGACCTCGTGTCCGTGAGTCAGGCCGACGAGCCGTTCGGCGCCGGCGGCTCGCAGGGAAGGGGCAAGCAGCCCCAGTGGTGCCGAGGCTCCGAAGACAACTCGATCCGCCCCACTCTCGCGCAGGACCCGCGTGACCCGCCGCGACACCGCCGGTGTGGGGAGCAGCATCGAGGTCGGGTCTCGGTGCACCGCGAAGGACTGTGTTGCGTCGTACTCCTGGTCACCGGGCATGGCGGAGGTGTAGACCGTCAGTGCGGACGGGTCGAAGCCGTCGCACAGGGACCTGACGAACGTCTCGATCCCGCCCCACCGGGTCGGGAAGTCGTTGGTGAGCACCAGGGTGTGACTCACCGGCCCGCCATGGCCTTGGCGATGCCGACTCGCTGCAGGGTGGTCGGATGGGTTCCCCACCAGAGCTGACTCCATGACGGGGGGGTGGGGTCGCTCAGCGACGACACGGCCAGCCGGCGCTGGACGGCGATGAACGCAGGGGTGTCGTGGGTCGCGGCGAGAGAGGCTCGGTCGGCGCGAGCTTCGATGTCCCGGCTGATGGCGTTCTCGATCGGGCTGGCCAGGAAGGTGGCGATCCCCACCAGTGCCACCAGCAATGCGACCCCGGCCGGGTCGCCCGGTCCCTCCACGTCGGTACGGCGCAGCAACGGGCCGCCGGAAATCACCAGCCCCAGGAGTCCCACCCCCGTTGCGGCGCCGAGCGCCCCGAGCGCCGTACCCAGCATCACGTCCTGGTGCCGGGCATGGCCGAGCTCGTGAGCCACGATCACCTCGATCTGAGGCTTGGGTACGCCGTGAAGCAGGTTGTCGTAGATCACCACCCGGCGGCTGCTGCCGAAGCCGGAGACGTACGCATTCAGGGTGGTGGTCCGCCGGGACGCATCAGCTATCAGCACATCGGAGACGTGCACGTGCTCCTTGGCGGCCAACGCCTCGATGTCGCTGCGCAGCGTACTCGCCTGCATTGACCTGAAGTGGTTGAACAGCGGTTCGACCACCAACGGGTAGATGAACGACCCGGCCACCGTCAGCGCCGCCGCCGCGGCGGCCGCCCACAGCGGCCACCGCCGGGGCGAGCGCCGGGCCAGGCCGATCAGCACGCCCAACCCGATCGTGTTCGCAACCCAGCTCACCAGCAGTGCGGTCCCCTGGTCCTGCCACCAGCCCGCGGCGCTCTGGTGGGTCAGCCCGAACGCCAGGTCGTGCGACCGCATCCGCCAGCCGAACGGCAGCGTCACGACCGTGCCGATCACGAGCACCACGAGCATCCCCAGCGCCACCCGGACCGGCCATGGCCCGCGCAGCCGGCCGAGCAGCCGGTGGCCGAGACTGGTCAAGCCGAGGAGCAGAACGACTGCCATCGAGACGGCGTACGACGCCCACGCCAGATGTCGTTGCAGACCGGAGTATCGGCTCCCCCGAGCGATCTCGTGCCGGGTGAAGACCTGGTCCGCCGGCACCTGCACGTAGTGTCCGCCCGGCACCCATTGCAAGGGCACCAACAGCCAGGCAGTCACCAGCAGCGCCGAGCCCGACACGACGACGATCGCCCAGCACAGCAGCCGGCTGGGGCGGACCGCATCGCTCATGCGGGTCAGCCTCCCACCCCGCCCCGGGCCAGCGAGCCGAGGTCGGCGCGCCAGCCCCGGAGGAACGCGGCCGGGGTGGTGCCGAGGACCGAGGCGAAAGCCTGGTCCGCCGACTGACCCCGGCCGACGGCCCGGTAGAAGGCCACCATCTTGGCCTCGCCGTACCGGTTGCCCAGGTAGCGGCAGGCCAGCCAGGCCGCCTCGTAGGTGGCCCCGAGTCCCGGCGCGGTCGGGGAGAGGTCGGTCGCGGTCGGCAGGTGAGTCGGCAGCCCGTGCCGACGGATCTTGGCGAGGTACCGCCTAGCCGCCACCTGCACCGGCACACCGGCATGATCCAGAGCGACGAAGTCGGCGAAACCCTCGACCAACCAGGTTGGCATCGAAGCGAACGCAGCCCGCGTGGCGACGTGGGTGGTCTCATGGCTCATCACCACCTGCGCGCCCCGGCGTCGCAGCGTGTCGAAGATCGCGGGGTTGACGAACACGTGCACCGGCGAACCCGGCACCAGGGACCCGTCCACCGAGGTTGTGACCGCCGCAATGTTCGCGTACCGCTGGCGGTCGGTCCCGAGGATCGCGTCCAACTCGGCCTGCGAGCCAGGCACCTCGATCACCAGGTCACCTCGCCAACCGCGCAGCACCCGGTTCACGTCGTGGACCGCACGTGTAGCCAGGGCGGCGTACTCGGCGACATCGTTCCCGGGAGCGACGAGCACCAGCGTCCGGGCGGTACGTCGCACCGCCAGCGGGTCGCGCAGCCACAACGGGCTGCGGTCGCCCTGTCCACCGACCGCCGCCAACCGGACCCCCTGCCGGTCGCGCTCGAACACGAACCCGGCCTCCATCGTCGTGGGGCCGGTGTCGTACCTGGAGATCCGGTAGCTCACTTCGACCGAGGCTGCCCACGCACTCGGGCCGAAATGCTGCTGTTCGGCATCGGAGAGGGCGCCGGTGTTGACGGCAACGTACCTCATCGAGAGACCGCCGATCCCGAGGCGGCGATAGTTGTCCGCAATCGCCGAGAGCTGACCTGCCGAGCCGGGAGCCGCGAGGGCCAGCACCCGGGGGCGGTCCCCCGCGCGGAGCGCAGCAGTCAGCTCGTCGAGCAGCTGCTGGCTACCCGCCGCCTCGGTGTCGGAGGTGTCGCGCTGGGGCGGTGGCGGGGTGATCGTCTCGGTCTGCGTGCATCCGGCGGCCGCGAACAAGGTGATGACGGTGAGCGCAGCCAAGACAAGGCGTGCGGTCCACCAGCGTGGATGGCCGTCCTTGGTGGCTCGGTCAGCCGGGGCGGACCGCACCGGTGTACGGCATCGTGTGCAGGCCCGCGACCTTCACACCAGTGCTGGGGTTCTCGGCGCTCACGATCATTCCGTTGCCAATGTACATGCCGACGTGACTGACCGGGCTGTAGTAGAACACCAGGTCGCCGGGCTGGAGCTGGCTCTCCGAGACCGGGGCGCCCATGCCCATCTGCGCAGCAGCACTGTGTGGCAGACCGACTCCGGCCTGGCCCCAAGCGGCCATGGTCAGCCCCGAGCAGTCGTAGGCGCTGGGCCCGGCGGCGCCGTACACATATGCCTTGCCGACCTGAGCCATGGCAAAGCTCACCGCAGCGGCGGCCCGTCCCGACGTCGGCGCGGCGGCTGTCGCCGGTGTCGCCGGCACAGCGGCCACCGGCGGACTGGCTGACCTCGATGCCCTGGCGGCCTCGGCTGCCCTCGCCGCCTGGGCCGCCTGGGCCGCCTGGGCCGCCTTGAGCTTCTTGAGCTGAGCCTTCGCCGCAGCAGCCAGCCGGTCGATATCGGCCTTGTCCTTGCCGAGGGAGCGCTTTGCGGCAGCGAGCTGGCGTACCTCGTCGCTGACAGCCGCCTGACGCAGCCTCAGCTGGCCGAGCTGGGCGCTGAAACGTGCCAGCACCTGGCCCCGCTGGTTGTCGTACGCCGAGAGCGCGCTGAGGTTGGCGATGAACTTGCCGGGGTCGTTGGACAGCACCACCTGGCCGGCCGTCGAGAGCTCTTGGCCCTGGTACTGCGCCACCATCAGAGTGGCCACGTCGTGGCGCATCGTGTTGACGGATCGCTGCTGGCGCGCGAGGTCGGATCTCAGCGCAGTCAGCTGGGTCCGCGAGGCCGCAAGCCTGAGCCGGGCGTTGTTGTAACGCTCCGATGCGACCTCGGCCTGGTGAAACAGCCGGTCGACCTGCTGCTGGGCGGTGACGATTCGGGGCCGGGCGTTGGCGGGGATGGCTGCGGACAGGCCGAGGCCGATCAAGGCGATCAAGACTGCGGCATAGACAGAAGTGCGCTTGCGGCCGTCGGTCACGAGCGGACGGTCTCCTCTTTGTCTTACGCCTACCAGGTGAGCTGACGGATTCGGGCCCAAAGAACGCCCTACCAGCGCACGCTGGCCACGGTCGTGGCCAGATGTACGCCGGATTCACCCCAAGGAACTAGTGGGTCCCCGGCTCCCTTCTCATGGCTACCTGGCAAAGCTTCCGGGCGGACATGAGTAAGGACTCGGCGCGGCCACTGAGCAGATCCGGTCGATCTGCTGGTCCAGCGGCCCTGAGCAACGAACACTAGTACCCGCCTAGGAGGCACACAATCCAGCGACCCGCAGGTTGGGGATGTGTACCTCGACACGTCGCGAACTCGCACTCTCCCGACTCAGGCGGACGCTACCTCTGGTCCAGACAAGGGGGTGACCAGGCGCAGAGGCGGCACCAGCCCGGAGTCGGCAAGGACGGCTAGCGCAAGCTGCTCCTCGGCGTCGAGACTCAGCTCGGGCGGTGGCCCGAGGAGCACCGTCACGACGCAGTCGTGGCAGGCCAGTCCGCGGACCAGGCAGGTGTCGCAGTCGATGCGCACGCTCATGGGGCTCTCCTGTGCATGGTCGGGGCCGGCTCATGACGGACTCGGTTGAGGCCGTGCACAAGATGCTGCCATCGCGCACCGACAGTTCCTTCGCGCGCTCAGGAACGGGCCAGCAGCCGCGCCAGAGCACGCGAGCCGACCGCTCGCACCCCGGGCTTGCGGGTTACGTCGGTGACCACAGCGCGGTCGCTGGTGACCACGACAACCGGTCGACCCGCAGGCTCGGCCGCCACCAGGTCCCGAATGACGTCGTCGGCGATCATGCCGTACCGGCTGAACAGCACGCGCACTCCTCGCGGCGTGCTGACAACGGGTCGCTGCTCCACGGAACCGGCGTCGAAGACCACCGTCAGCTCGGTGCCGGTGCGCCCGGCGGCCAACGAAGCCATCCCCCGCATCAGCCGCTCACGCTGGATCTCCAGGGAGGAACGCCCCCACTCGCTCTTCGTGAGGTTGTAGCCATCGACGATCAGGTGCACCCGAGGGAGGCCGAGCAGCTGTTGCAGGAGCGCCGGGTCGTCACTGGCCATCGACGCACTCCCGCTCGGGAGACGAGGACCCGGCTCGGCATGCTCGGCATCGACGGAGTCTGCCGGTGCACCCGAGCCGACCGGCAGCGCCAGCTCCTTGCGCAGTGAGTCCCCGGCCTCGACGAGCGTGTCGAGCAGCAACCGCGCGCGGATGGTTGCGTCCACCCGTTCGGCGCGTCCCGAGCGCTGAGCCAGGGTCAGCTCCCGTTCCAGTGCCTCGATCTGTGTGCGCATCCGGCGTACGTCCGTCTCGGCCGTGGTCTGCGAGGCGCCGGCGGCCTGCTGGGCGGCAGTGGCCTCGGCGCGTGCCCGATCCGCATCCGCAGCCGTACGGCGGGCCAGTGCACGTGCTTCGCCGAGCCGGCGGCGCAGCTCGGTGTTCTCTTCGCGCAGCTTATGGTGTGCGGCCTTGGCCGCCTGGCGCTGACCGGCTAGCTGCTCGGTCAGCTCGCCCACGCGACGCTCGAGCCGCTCCGACTGCCCGCGAGTTGCCGACTCCGCCAGCACCTGCTCGCCGACCTCCTCGGCCTCGGCCGTCCGGGCGACGAGCCGCTCCCAGCCGGCCGGCCGTTCCAGGACGGCGAGGGCAGCGGCGTCTAGACCCGACCGGCGGTCGTCCAGGTCTGCGGCCACCTTCGGATGCGCCGCCCGCACCTGGACTCCGACCCGTTCGCGGAAGTCCTCGTCGGTGCCGAGCAACGCCAAGATCTGCGCCCCGCCGAGCCGGGCCCGGCGAGCGGGCGCGAATGCTGCCACCCTGCGCAACGGCGCCGGCAGGTGCTCGGTGGCGAGTCCCGGCAGCGCGTCCGCAGCGAGCACGAGCAGGCGGACCCGGACGCGTTCGGGAAGCCCATCCAGCGACGTGCTCACGGTGCCCGGCAGAACTGCGGAGTACGCCGAGTGCCGGCGACGGCGAACCGGGACAGGTTGCCACCACAGCTGCCGCACCGCCAGCACTGGCGCGGTCCGGACAAAGCGACGCTCACCGCGACCTCCTCACCTGTAGCTGCGCCCTTGGGCGGTCGGACCAGCCTATTGCTCGAAGCGCCGGCGCATGTCGGCTCGGACCTGTCGGTGGTCGTGCCTAGCGTTCGGATCATGAGCAGCGCCGGGTGGCCCGTCTCGGCGCAGGGATCGCGCTGGGCGGCGCAGATGAGCTTCGACGAGCTCGGCCGCCGCCTAAACGACCTCAGCTTCTGTGTGGTCGACCTCGAGACGACCGGCGGCTCGGCCCAGGCTGGTTCGATGATCACCGAGATCGGTGCCGTCAAGGTGCGTGGCGGCGAGGTGCTGGGCGAGTTCGCGACCTTGGTGAACCCCAGATCCGCCATCCCGCCGTTCATAGCCGTACTCACTGGCATCACCAACTCGATGGTTGCCACCGCACCGCCGATCGAGTCGGCGTTGCCGGCATTCCTGGAGTTCGCCCAGGGGTGCGTACTGGTTGCCCACAATGCCCCCTTCGACGTCGGTTTCCTCAGGTACTTCGCCGAGCAGCAAGGCCGGCCGTGGCCAAGGTTCGAGGTGTTGGACACGGCCAAGCTCGCCCGCCGGGTGGTCACCCGCGACGATGTGCCTAACTGCAAACTCAGCTCGCTGGCCGTCCTCTTCGGTGCGACCACAACTCCCAACCACCGGGCGCTGGCCGATGCCCGGGCGACGGTCGACGTACTCCATGGGCTCATGGAACGGCTGGGCGGTCTGGGGGTGCACACGCTGGAGGAGCTGCAGACCTTCTCTGCCCGGGTCAGCTCGGCACAGCGCCGCAAGCGGCATCTGGCCGAGCAGCTGCCCCATTCCCCGGGGGTCTATCTCTTCCGGGACGAGCTGCATCGGGTCCTCTACATCGGCACGTCGCGCGACCTGCGCACCCGGGTCCGGTCCTACTTCACCGCCTCGGAGACCCGCTCCCGCATGGGTGAGATGGTGGGCCTGGCCGCGTCCGTCGAGGGGATCGAGTGTGCGACCCCGCTCGAGGCGGAGGTCCGGGAGCTGCGGCTCATCGCCCAGCACAAGCCCCGCTACAACCGCCGCAGCCGCTTTCCGGAGAAGGTGCACTGGCTCAAGCTGACCTCGGAGGTGTGGCCGCGGCTCTCGCTGGTGCGCCAGGTCATCGACGACGACGCCGACTACCTGGGCCCGTTCGGCTCCCGCAGGTCGGCGGAGAAGTCCTTGGGTGCGCTCCAGGAGACGTTCCCGGTGCGCCAGTGCAGTGATCGGCTCCCCCGGGCACCGCATCGGTCGCCCTGCATCCTCGCCGAGATGGGACGCTGCCTGTCCCCTTGCGACGGCAGCGTCGGCCTCGATGCCTACGCCGCCATGGTGGCCGGGCTCCGGGCGAACATCCTCCGTGGCGCAGACGAGGTCGTCGACGCAATCACCGCCAAGATGTCGGTGCTGTCAGCCGGCGAGCGGTTCGAGGAGGCCTCGGTGCACCGAGACCGGCTGGCCGCGTTTGTGCGGGCCGCGTCGAGGGTGCAACGGCTCTCCTCCCTGACCGGCTGTGCGGAGCTGGTGGCGGCCCGCCGTGAGGCCGACCAGCGCTGGGCGGTGCACGTGGTGCGCAACGGTCGGCTGGCCGCCGCCGGAGTGATCCCGGTCGACGCCCACGCGGGTCGGTACGTCGAGATGCTGCGCTCCTGCGCCGAGACGGTGATCCCGGGTCTGGGACCCACACCGGCAGCGACCGCCGAGGAGTCGGAGAAGATCATGGGTTGGCTGGAGCAGCCGGGTGTCCGGCTCATCCACGTCGACGGCCAGTGGTCATGCCCCGTGCGGGGGGCAACCCGCCATCTCGCCGTACACGCAGCGGTCACGACCTCGCAGCAGAGCCTGGTGCCCTTCGACGAGCGCCACTCGATCAGTCCCGTGCATCAGCCGGTTCGCTGAGCCGGCGGTACGTTGGGCCCATGATCACTGCCATCGTCTTCGTCAAGGCCGACGTTGCTCGCATTCCCGAGGTTGCCGAAGCGATTGCCGCACTCGACGGCGTCAGCGAGGTCTACTCCGTCACCGGGCAGGTCGACCTGATCACACTGGTGCGGGTGCGCGACCACGACGACGTCGCCTCGGTCGTCGCCGATCAGCTCAACAAGGTCCCCGGGGTCCAGGAGACAGAGACCCACATCGCCTTCCGCACCTACTCCCAGCACGACCTGGAGTCTGCGTTCTCCCTCGGCCTGGACTGAGCCCTTCCGATCAGGGTTGATCCGTCAGGGCGGTAGCGAAACGCGAAGCAAGCGTCGCGGCCGCGGCACGGAGTTCTGGCCCCCCCTCGACGCGGAAGGCGAACGGCACACCCGCCAACCACTCGTTCGCATACATCGTTGGATTGCTGGTGCTGCCAACGAGCACGCAGCCGTCTCCCGATGACTCAAGCCGCCCCATGGGAGCCCGGATCCACGGCGCCACCTCGGTCAGTGGGGCGGCGAACACGACGCGGGTGGGGAACTCCCAACCGGTGCCCAGGTGCTCTTCCAGTGCCGCCACCGGGTCGAGAGACTCGGGCGGCTCGAACTCGTGCGCGGTCTGCTGGACCGCGCGGATCCGGTCGACCCGGTAGGTGCGGATCGCCTCCGCGCGATGGGAGTGGCAAAGGAGGTACCAGCGCCCATGGCGGACGACGACCGCCCAGGGGTCCACGTCGGCCTCCCACTCGTTGCCGGACTCGCTCCGATACCTCAACAGCACCCGACGTCGGGTCGCGACGGCATCCACCAGGGCGCTCGTGGTGGCGGGATCTGGGCGGGACGAATGCCGGTCGGGCGCAGCTGAGGCGTACTCTCGCAGCGCAGCCGCCTGCCGGCCGACGCTTTCGGGCAGCGCCCGGATGACTTTGCTCAGGGCAGAGCCGACGAGGTCGCCGGCGCCAACTGGCTGGGCGTCGAGCACCGCCATGACGAGGACGAGTGCCTCGGCCTCCGTGAAGACGACCGGGGGAAGTCTCGTCCCGTGCCCCAGCCGGTAGCCGCCGTACGGACCTCTCGACGACTCGACGGGAATGCCCGCCTCCCGGAGGATTCCGACGTACCTCCGGGCGGCCCGCTCCGTGACACCCAGCCTGCCGCCTAGCTCGCCGGCTGTGGTGCCGGGGCGGGCGCGGAGGATCTCGAGGGCACGCAGGGCTCGGGCGGTGGGGCTGAGCTCGGTCGACACTTCAGCAGAATAGGTGGGCTGGGCGCTGTAGCGGAAGTAGATCGTCCGGAACTGGTCCTAGCCTGCTCACCATGACCGAGTTTCGCGAGCAGGATCTCAATGGTGCAGTCTTCGAACGAGTGAGCCTTCGAGGCGCTCACTTCAACGAGGTCTACCTCAATGACGCGCGCATTCACGACGCGGACCTCACCGGCATGCGGATCCGCGCTGCCTTGTTGAGCCAGTGCCGGTTCAGCGGCATCGAGCTGGTCGACGTCGAGATCACCGGCGAGCTGCAGAACGTCGTCGTCAACGGCGTCGACATCGCCCCGCTGGTCGACGCCGAGCTCAACCGCCGAATGCCCGACCGGGCGAAAATGCGTCCCGAGGACGCGGACGGTTTCCGCGAGGCCTGGACAATCCTCGAGCGGCTGTGGGTCGACACCGTCGCGCGGGCGCGCTCGTTGCCCGAGGCGACGCTCCACCGCAGTGTCGACGATGAGTGGTCGTTCATCCAGACGCTGCGTCACCTCAGCTTCGCCAGCGCCTGCTGGGTGGACCGGATGATCCTGGGCGACGTGAACCCGTGGCAACCGCTCGACCTGCCGTGGGATGAGGCATCTCCATGGGACGGTTTTCGCTGGGAGCGCGACTCCCGACCCTCGCTCGACGAGGTACTCGCGATGCGAGGCGAACGCCAGGCGACCGTTGGCCGCGTCCTGGCGTCGCTCACTGACGCGCAACTCGGCTCGACGGTAAGCCGCACCGAGCCCGGCTGGCCACAGGAGGAGAACTTCCCCGTCAAGGAGTGTCTCCGCATCGTCCTCAACGAGGAATGGGAGCACCGGCTCTATGCCGAACGTGATCTGACCGCGCTGGAGAAGGAGCGCTGAGCATGGAAATCCTGCTCATCGCTGGCCTGTGGCTCGACGGATCTGCATGGGACGATGTCGCGCCCGAGCTCGAGGCACTCGGCCATCGTCCCGTGCCGCTCACTCTCCCGGGTCAAGGTGACGGATCTACGTCCGCCACGCTCGGCGACCAGGTGGCGACGGTGCTCGCCGCCGTGGACTCAGCGTCCGAAAAGCCCATGGTGGTAGGGCATTCCGCCGCCTGCACGCTGGCATGGTTGGCCGCCGACGCGCGACCGCGGAAGGTGGCCAAAGTCGCTCTCATCGGCGGCTTCCCGTCCGCCGACGGGGAGGCTTACGCCGACCTCTTCGAACCAGTTGACGGCGTGATGTCCTTTCCCGGTTGGGGCCCGTTCGAGGGGCCGGACTCTGTTGACTTAGACGAGGAGGCCAGGCGCAGCTTCGCTTCTGCTGCGATCCCCGTCCCCGAGGGGGTGACCAAGGGCGTGGTGCGTCTGGTGGACCAGCGACGGTTCGACGTCCCGGTAGTTCTCGTGTGCCCCGAGTTCACCCCCGCCCAGGCTCAGGAGTGGATCGGCGCTGGTGAGGTTCCCGAGCTCGCCAGGGCCAAGCATCTTGAGTTCGTCGACATCGACTCAGGCCACTGGCCCATGGCCACCGTGCCGGTCGAGCTCGCTCAGCTCCTTGCTGCCGCGGCTGCCGCGGCCTGAGATGATGCCGCATCCGGGGGCCGGATCGCTCGAGGAGACGGGGTCGACGATGTCATTTCACGTGCCGACCCCTCGATGCCTCCACATGGGATGCCTTCGCGGAGCTCGTCGAGCGCAACAACGGCGTCTTCGGCGGGTGCTGGTGCATCGGTTATATCACCCGGAGTGCGGCCAAGAGGGGATCAGCCATCGCGCGGTCAATGAGGAGCGGGTCCGGGCGGATCGCGCACACGCCGCCCTCGTCCTCGATGTGGACGGCGGCGCGCAGGGGTGGTGCCAGTACGGCAGCCCCCAAGAACTCTCGGGCATCAAGCACAAGCGCGAGTATGAGAAGGACCCGCCGCCACGATCGGACTGGCGGATCACCTGCTTCTACGTTGACAAGCTGCATCGTGGCCAGGGCATCGCACGGGCGGCACTGGAAGGCGCGCTCGACCAGATCGCTCATGCCGGCGGCGGCCTCGTCGAGGCCGTCCCTGAGGTGACCGCCGGCCGCGAGGCGCCGGGCCGTTTCCTGTTCAGCGCGACCGTCGAGCTCTTCGAGGATTGCGGATTCACCCGCGGCGGGCAGGTGGGCAAGCACGCATGGATCGTGAGCAGGACCGTCGGTCGGGTGTGACCGACAGGCCGACCACGCTTCTCGCCTCAGGCGCTGGCGGCCACCCAGCGATGCAGGGTTGCCGCCGCGGCACCCGAGTCGACAGCCTCGAGGGCACGGGCGATGCCGGCAGCGACCCGGTCCTCGACGGAGCCTTCCGCAGCCTCGTGCACGGCCAGGGCCGCCCCGGCGTTGAGGAGTACGGCGTCTCGAATTGGGCCGGTCTCCCCGTCCAGCAGCCGGCGTACGACGTCGGCGTTATGGCTGGCATCGCCACCCCGCAGACTCTCCACCGTCCCTACCGGGATGTCCATGGTGGACGGGTCGAGCACGGCCTCGGTGACCTGACTGTCGTGCACCATCCAGAGTCGCGAGGTCGTGGTCGTGGTCAGCTCGTCGAGCCCGTCGTCGCCGCGAAACACCCACGCATCGACGCCTCGCTGTGCGAAGACGCCTGCCATCACCGGTGCCATCCGGAGGTCGGCACACCCGATCGCCTGCGCCTCGGGCCGAGCTGGGTTGGCGATCGGGCCCAGGAAGTTGAACGTCGTACCCACCCCCAGCTCGCGCCGCGGCACTGCCGCAAACCGCAGCGCCGGATGAAAGGCAGCGGCGAAACAGAAGGTGATCCCGGCCTCCCGGGCGACCTGCGCCACCGCCGCTGCGGAGAGGTCGAGCCGGATCCCGAGCTTCTCGAGTACGTCGGCACTCCCGGCCTGCGACGAGGCCGAACGGTTGCCGTGCTTGACCACAGTCACCCCGGCCCCGGCTGCCACGATCGCCGCCATCGTGGAGATGTTCACTGAGAACGACCGGTCTCCGCCGGTGCCGACAACGTCGAGCACCCGGCCCGGGACACTCAGTGGCGTGGCATGGGCGTACATCGCCTCGACGAGGCCCTGCACCTCCTCGATCGTCTCGCCCTTGGCACGCAGCGCGACGGCGAAGCCGGCGATCTGGGCCGGGGTCGCCTCCCCACTGAGGATCTCTTCCATGGCCCACGCGGTCTGGGCCCCTGACAGGTCGGTGCCGCTGATCAGGCCGGTCAGCACCTCGGGCCAGGTCGGCGTACTTGTCACGGGCTCGACCGGATCAGCGGGTCGCCGGGACCCGTTGCCTGAGCAGCCGGGTCACCGCGTCGGCGAGCTCCACCGGATCCAGCGGATGGGAGACCGCGCCGTCGGCACGCGACCAAGTTGCCAGCCAGTTGTCCTGCGGACGGCCGGTCAGCACCAGCAGCGGTGGACAGCGGTAGATCTCGTCCTTGAGCTGCCTGGCGATGCCCATGCCACCGGCTGGCACGGCCTCGCCGTCGAGGATTGCCAGGTCCACCCCGCCCGCGTCCATCTGCTGCAGGCAGACCGCCAGCGTGGCCACTTCGACGTACTGCAGCTCGGGCAGGTCGGGATGCGGCCGCTTGCCGAGACCGAGAATGACATCGGTGCGCACGTCCGCATCGTCGCTGTAGACCAGCACGGTGGCGACTCGCTGTCGGTTCTCCGCGTTCTCTGAGCTCACCGAGACGATGCTACCTGTCCGGCTCCTTGCTCGGATTCGGCCCGGATCCGGCCCGGATTCGGCCCGGATGCGGCAGCGCCCTCAAACCGTCGGTGAAAGTCCGGGGGTCGCCTGTGCCGGGTCCAGGCCGTACCTACATAATGGGCGCGTGGCGACAGCAACGGCTATCCCGGCCTCTCGACTCCACGGGCACCATGACCGGCCCAGCATGGTGAGCGTCGGCACGATCGTGTGGTTGTCCAGCGAGCTGATGTTCTTCGCCGCGCTGTTCGCCTCCTACTTCACCATCCGTGCGGTCAGCCAGCCGCTGTGGCATCAGTCGACCAGCCACCTCAATATCCCGTACGCCGCCGCAAACACCACCGTGCTGGTGCTCTCCTCGCTGACCTGCCAGTTGGGCGTGTTCGCAGCGGAGCGCGGTCAGGTCGGACGCGCCGGCGGCCTGCTAGACGTGCGTGGGTGGGGTCTGCGGGAATGGTTCGTGCTGACCTACGTCATGGGCGCGGTCTTCATCGCGGGGCAGGCCTTCGAGTACGTCAACCTGATGCACGAGGGCATCACGATCCCCGCTTCGTCGTACGGCACGATGTTCTACCTCACCACCGGCTTCCACGGCCTGCACGTCACCGGTGGCCTGGTCGCCTTCCTGTTCGTGCTGGGACGCACCTTCCTGGCGCGAAAGTTCACCCACGAGCAAGCCG
This sequence comes from Actinomycetota bacterium, assembly GCA_030947625.1. GTDB lineage: Bacteria > Actinomycetota > Actinomycetes > Propionibacteriales > Nocardioidaceae > Marmoricola. The sequence continues at coordinate 2,419 of JALZBH010000018.1, read as the reverse complement.
TCACCGCGATCGTCGTCTCGTACTACTGGCACTTCGTCGACGTGGTCTGGATCGGCCTGTTCGCGACCATCTACCTCATCAAGTAACCGGCGCGGAGAGGACCAGTGGTGCGACTTCTTACCCACAAGCTGTCGGCGCGGCTCTCCACGCGCCGGCGTAGCCGCGTCGCCGCGCCGGTCGTGCTGATCCTGGGCCTGCTGGTGACCGGGGGCCTCTACTCCGCGTTGGCTCCCGCCAACGCCAACGGCCGGACCAGCGACGCGGCCTCGGTTGCGAAGGGCCGGGCGCTGTTCCTTGTCGGGTGCGCCTCGTGTCACGGCAAGAACGGCGAGGGCATCGTGACCGCGCGCAACAACCAGTACGGTCCGCCGTTGATCGGGGTGGGCGCGGCGGCGGTCGACTTCCAGGTCGGCACCGGCCGGATGCCGATGGCCCAGCCCGGCGTCCAGGCGCTGCAGAAGGAGCCGGTGTACGACCAGCGGGAGATCGAGGCGCTTGCGGCGTACGTCGCCTCCTTGGGTCCCGGTCCGCCGATCCCCAGCAAGGGCCAGTACGACATCTCCGGAGTGACCAACCCCGAGATGGTGCGAGGTGGAGCGTTCTTCCGCACCAACTGCACGGCCTGCCACAACTTCGCCGGGCATGGCGGCGCGCTGCCGCAAGGCAGGTTCGCGCCAAGCCTCAAGGGCGTCAGCGAGAAGCACATGTTCGAGGCGATGCTCATCGGACCTCAGCAGATGCCCCAGTTCTCCAACGCCGTGCTCACCCCCCGGGACAAGCGCGAGATCATCGCGTTCTTGAAGAAGACCGAAGCCAGCCCCAACTACGGTGGGTTCACCCTCGGCTCGATCGGCCCCGTTTCAGAAGGCTTGTTCGCCTGGCTGGTGGGCATCGGCGCGCTGGTGGGGGCGGCGGTCTGGATTGCGGCGCACACTGCCCGGGCAACTCGGAAGACTGATCCCTCATGAGCGACCAGCGCGAGCTCGAGACCGTCCAGGGCGACCCGATCCCTGACCCGGGCCTGGTACCCCACCAGCCGCGACCGACCGATGTCGACCCGGCTATGGAGAAACGTGCCGAGCGCCAGGTGGCCACCCTGTTCGGCCTGTCCTCGGTGTTCGCGGTGCTCTTCTGTGTGGCGTACTTCGTGTTCAACGTCGGCAGGAACCCCAGCACGATCTTCGGTCTGGGTGCCTCCAACGTGGTACTAGGGCTGTGCCTGGGCCTGTCGCTGTTGTGCATCGGCATCGGCGCGATCCAGTGGGCCCGCAAGCTGATGGGCGACCACGAGCTCGTCGAGATGCGCCACTCCGCGGCTTCGAGCCAAGAAGACCGCGCCGAGGCGATCGCGGCGCTGCGTGCCGGGACCGAGGAGTCCGGCATCGGTCGCCGGCCACTCGTGCGCAACTCCCTGATCGGCGCGATGGCCTTCCTCGGGCTGCCCTTGTTGGTGGGGCTGCGCGACCTGGGACCACTGCCGGGCAACAAGCTCGCACACACGGTATGGCGCAAGGGGATGCGCGTGGTCCAGGACGTGGACGGGTCGCCGATCAAGCCCTCGGACATGGAGGTCGGCCAGCTCGTCAACGGCGAGCCGGCCCTGTTCTTCGAGAAGCGGCCCGACGGTCAGCCCAAGATCGAAGGCACCGAGCTCCTAGCCGCCACGGCAAAGGCGGCCGTGATCATCGTCCGGATGCTGCCTAGCGACATCAAGCCGGCGAAGGGACGCGAGAGCTGGGGGGTCGAGGGGATCTTGTGCTACTCCAAGATCTGCACCCACGTAGGCTGCCCCATCTCGCTGTGGGAGCAGCAGACCCATCACCTGCTCTGTCCCTGCCACCAGTCGACCTTCGACCTTGCTGACAACGGCAAGGTGATCTTTGGTCCCGCCGCTCGATCGCTGCCGCAGCTGCCGCTTGCGGTCGACTCGGCCGGCTACCTGATTGCCACGCACGACTTCTACGAGCCGGTCGGCCCGAGCTACTGGGAACGAGGGTGAGCTGAATGAGTTCGACCAGAGCCGGGGCTAGCACCAACGGCACCAGGCCTGCGGTTGCTCGCAAGCCGGGCAAGGCTGACGGGGTGGCCGAGTGGGCGGACGAGCGCCTCGGTCTCGCGGCGATGGCGAAGAAGAACCTCCGCAAGGTGTTCCCGGACCACTGGTCGTTCATGCTCGGCGAGATCGCGCTCTGGAGCTTCGTCGTACTCCTTCTCACAGGTGTGTTTCTGACCTTCTGGTTCAAGCCCAGCATGACCGAGGTGACCTACAACGGTTCCTACGACCAGCTGCGTGGGCTGCCCATGTCCGAGGCCTATGCGTCGACGCTGAACATCTCCTTCGACGTACGCGCCGGACTGCTCATGCGCCAGATGCATCACTGGTCCGCGATGCTGTTCATCGCCGCAATGCTGATCCACA
>JALZBH010000017.1 GCA_030947625.1 Actinomycetota bacterium | reverse complement strand
TCATGCCACGCTCGAGACCGCGCCGGGCCTCCTCGTTGAAAGCAATCAGTTTTGCCATGACTCAGCGATTCCTCACGCAGCAGAGTTCGGATGGCGGCCTGGTCGCCCGCGACGGACAGTCCGGGCTTGACCCGACGGACCCTTCCCGTCGGCGCCTTCGGACCGCGACTTCGGCTGCCGTTGTGGTCTGAACTTGTCACTCTCACCAGGAGAGTGCTAACTCCATTTCTAGCACTCGCACCAGGTGAGTGCAAACGTCGGGGGAAGAGCAGCGAAGGGCCGCCGTACCACGCGTCGGTGTTCGTGGTCGCTAAATCAAGAGCGGGCGCCGCTGCCCATGCGGGGGAGAGCGGCCACCATCCGGTAGTTCCTTCGAGCCGCTCTTCTGGACGAGCTGGTGGTGCACGTCGTGCCCGTTGTGTTGGGCGTCGGCGAATGGCTGCTCGACGGCTTGGAGAGCCCACCCGCACTACCGGTTGCTGCGTTGAATCTCTGAGCCCGGGGTCTGAGTCAGCCGCCGGCGACGGCCGGGATGATCGAGATCTGGGTGCCGTCGGGCGTGGGGGTGGCGAGACCGTCGAGGAAGCGGACATCGTCGTTGCCGACGTACACGTTGACGAACCGGCGGATCTCCCCTCCGTCGTCGAGAATTCGCGCCCTGATCCCGGGGTGGCGGGACTCGAGGTCGTCGAGTACGTCGGCAAGGGTCGCACCGGTCGCGTCGACCTCGGACTGCTTGTCGGTGTAGGTGCGCAGGATCGTCGGGATGCGGACCGAGATGCTCAACGGGACTCCTTCGGGTGGGGCGGTATGCACGCTAGCGCCGGGTCGGCGTCAAATTCGTGCTCGTGAGAGCCGGGTCGGCGTGAAATTCGGGCACGTAAGAGCCGGGTCAGCGAATCTGGGTCTGGGCGAAGGCGGCGTACGTGGGGTCGATTGTGGCAGCAGGGCCGACCAGGTCGGCGACCGCATCGAGGGTCTTCAGGCCGTCACCGGTGTTGAACACCACCGTCTCCTTCGCGGGGTCGAGCTGTCCGGTCTCGACGAGCTTCTTCAGCACCCCGACGGTGACCCCGCCGGCGGTCTCGGCGAAGACGCCCTCGGTGCGGGCCAGCATCCGGATCGCCTCGACGATCTCGGTCTCCGAGACATCCTCGACCGCGCCCTGGGTACGCCGGCACACATCGAGCACGTACGGGCCGTCGGCCGGGTTCCCGATCGCCAGTGACTTGGCAATCGTGTCCGGCTTCACCGGCCGAACGACGTCTCGCCCGCTCTTGAACGCTGTCGCCACCGGGGAACATCCAGTGGCCTGGGCGCCGAAGACCCGGTACGGCTTGTCCTCCACGAGTCCGAGCTCGACCAGCTCTCGGAACGCCTTGTCGACCTTGGTCAGCTGCGAGCCGGATGCGACCGGGATCACCACCTGGTCGGGCAACCGCCAGCCGAGCTGTTCGGCGACCTCGTATCCCAGCGTCTTGGAGCCTTCGGCGTAGTACGGCCGGACGTTGACGTTGACGAACGCCCAGCCTTCCTCCTCGGCGGCGATCTCCGAGGCCAGCCGGTTCACGTCGTCGTAGTTGCCGCGCACGGCGACGAGCGAGTCGGTGTACACCGCCGAAGCGACCACCTTGGGCCGTTCCAGGTCAGCCGGGATGAACACGACGGTCCGCATCCCCGCCCGGGCGCCGGCGGCGGCGACGGCGTTGGCAAGGTTGCCGGTCGAGGGGCAGGCGAACACCGTCGAGCCGAGCTCGCGCGCGGCGGAGAGGGCGCAGGCGACGACGCGGTCCTTGAACGAATGCGTCGGGTTGCCAGAGTCGTCCTTGACCCAGAGCCGGTCGATGCCGAGCTCGCGGCCCAGGTTGTCCGCGCGCAGCAGCCGGGTGAAGCCGGGCTCGGTGTTCGGCGAGGTCTCGATGTCGTCGGGCACGGGCAGCAGCGCCTTGTAGCGCCAGATGTTCGGCGGCCCGGCCTCGATCTCCGCGCGGCTCACCGCGCGGAGCTCGTAGGCGACCTCCAGCGGACCGAAGCACTCGCGGCAGACGTAGTGCGGGCCGAGCTCCTCGGTCGCGCCACACTCGCGACAGGTGAGGCCGACGGCGTTGCCGAAGGCGCCCTGGCGCAGGTGCGGGCGGACTCCGTCCGCGGCGGACTCGGCGACCGTGCTCAAGGAAGCCTCCTTCTCATCTTCCCCGGCCGGCCTTCGGCACGGGACGGAAGTGGCACCAGGTCACCAAGCCATGCTGGTGACGGGTTGCCGGGGCTTCAGCGGACCGGTTCCCTCTGCCCCTCTTGATGAGCAGGCCCGAGCCTAGGCAATCGTCTCAGCATGTGCACGCACGGTCCGCTATCCGAGACGCCCGTTTTCAGCCCCGAGCGGCCCGGATGTCCGTGGTCAGCTGCCGCAACAGCGTGAGTACTCCGTCTGGTCCGTCCACGACCACATCGGCCATCTCGACCAAGGCGGTCACCTCGTCGGACGCCGAGCAGACCGTCAACGTGTGCAGGCCTGCTTCGCCGAGCCCCTGGACCGCCTTGAACGCCTCGAGGTCGCCGAGGTCGTCGCCGACGAACGCGAACGCCCGGGCCTGGAGCTCCTTCGCGAGCAGCCGCACGGCACGGCCTTTGTCCATCCCCGCCGCCCGGATCTCGATCACCCGTCGCCCTGGCTCGACCTCGAGGTGGTGGCCGTGAGCCCGCTCGGTGAGGAGCGGCACCAACCGGTCGAAGGCACCGTCGGGGTCGGCCAGCCGCCGGGTGTGTACCGCGACCGCCAGTCCCTTCTCCTCCACCCACGCGCCGACGGCGTCAGCGTCGCGTAACAGCCGGGGCAGCTCACGGGTCAGGCTGGCCAGCCCCCGGGGCGGCTCGGGGGAGATCACCCGCCGATGCAGCGAGGACCAGCGCTCGTCGCCGTACTGGCCCAGCACGAACAGCTCGCGTCCCTCCTGGCCGATCGCGTCGCCGACCTCGTCGAGGCCGCCGAGGGCCAGCACCTGTCGCGCCGGCCGGCCGGTGACCACCGCAACGGCCCGCACCTGCCCGGCGAGCGCGACCAGCACCTTGGATGCGTCGGGGTGGATGTGAGCACTCTCGGGGTCATCCACGATCGGCGCCAAGGTGCCGTCGAAGTCCAGACCTACGACCAGAGCGTCGCCGGCACCCACCAGCGCGGCGTACCGCTGCTCGGCCCGGGGAGAGCGAAACACCATGCGAGCACTCAACCAGCCGCCGGTCGGCTAGTGGTAGCTGCTGGTGAGGATCACCGTCAGCCGGTCGAACTGCATCGGCGGCACGGCTGGCATCAACCGGGTGATGCCGAGGTCTCGCGCGAGCTGTTTCGCGGCCGCTCTGAGCCGGGGCGGGTAGTAGACAGTGCTGACCGGGATGGTGCCGTACCAGTTGTCCGAACCGACCACCTTCCACCCCGCGCCGGCAGCCCTGGCGGCGGTCTGGGCGGCGAGTCCGTGGATCGCGGAGTTGTTGTACACCGCGACGTAGACGTCGTTGCGCTTGACCGCTGGTGCCTTGTGCCTGGGCTTGGCCTTCGCATGCGAGGTCACTTTCGGCTTGCTGAGATGCGTCCGGGAGTGCACGGTCTGGGCCCGATGCAGGTGCTGCGGCGGCGCGGTGACGGCGTACGCCGCTCCTGCGATGGCGATGACCGAGACGCTGAGCACCATCAGGCGGGTCGGAAGTACGACGCCGCGCTCGTCGCGAAGCAGCAGGTTCATCGCCGATGTCCTAGATCTCGAAGCCGAGCCGGCGGGCAGAGCGCTGGCGCTGGCGGGCGGCACGCAGCCGGCGCAGCCGGCGTACCAGCAGCGGGTCGTGCACGAGCGACTCCGGCCGGTCGATCAGCGCGTTGAGGACCTGGTAGTAGCGGGTCGAGGACATGTCGAACTTCTCGCGGACGGCCTGATCCTTGGCTCCGGCGTACTTCCACCACTGCCGTTCGAAGTCGAGGATCTCCTGGTCGCGCAGGGACAACGAGGCCGACTCATCGGATGACGGGTGGTGGGCGGCTGGTGTGGGGACCATTCGCTGTGGACTCCTCCGGGCATGGCTGCAGAACTCATCTGGCATCGTAGGCAAGGAACTACACCGATGTCATTCGGGCTCGCCGCCTGCGGGAGGTGGATTGTCCCGGCCACCGCCGAAACGGGAGGGGCTAGGCAAGCGACTAGGGTCAGCAGAGTGAGCAGAGGCGCCCCTCGGAAGTCAGCGGACCTCGTCATCGTGGCGAACCGGCTGCCGGTGGACCGCGTCGTCGGCGCCGACGGTCGAACGGAATGGCAGCGCTCTCCCGGTGGCCTGGTCTCCGCGCTCGAACCGGTGATGCGGGCCAACGACGGCGCCTGGATCGGCTGGCCGGGTGACACCGACTCCGAAGTCGAGCCGTTCGTGGACGATGGGCTGAGCCTGGTCCCGATCTCGCTCACGGAGAAGGAGCACCGGGAGTACTACGAGGGGTTCTCCAACGCCAGCCTGTGGCCGCTGTACCACGACGTGGTAGCCCGCCCGGAGTTCCACCGGGAGTGGTGGGAGTCGTACGTGACCGTCAACCGGCGGTTCGCCGAAGCTGCGGCGAAGGCAGCCGCCAAGAACGCCACCGTCTGGGTTCAGGACTACCAGCTGCAGCTGGTGCCGGCGATGCTGCGCGAGCTGCGACCGGACCTGCGCATCGGGTTCTTCCTGCACATCCCGTTCCCGCCCGCCGAGCTCTTCCAGCGGCTGCCTTGGCGCCGGCAGGTCCTCGAGGGGCTGCTCGGCGCCGACCTGGTCGGCTTCCAGCTGCCGGGAGGTGCCCAGAACTTCGTCCGGCTGGTCCGCCAGCGCGTGGGCCACAAAACCCACCGAGACACCGTGTACCTGCCCGACGGCCGGACCGTCACCGCCAAGGCGTTCCCGATCTCGATCGACTCCGCTTCGTTCGAAAAGCTAGCCCGCTCCACATCCGTGGGCGAGCGGGCCGAACAGATCCGCAAGGACCTGGGCGAGCCGAAGAAGGTCTTCTTGGGCATCGACCGGCTCGACTACACCAAGGGGATCTACGCGAGGCTGCGCGCCTTCAGCGAGCTGATCCGCGACGGCGACCTGACCGTCGACGACGCCATGTTCGTCCAGGTGGCCACCCCCTCACGTGAGCAGGTCGACGAGTACCGGATCATGCGAGACAACATCGACCGGCTGGTCGGACGCATCAACGGCGATCTCGGCCGCATCGGCCGACCCGCGATCTCGTATCTGCACACGTCTTTCCCCCGCGAGGAGATGGCCGCGTTGTACCGCGCTGCGGACATCATGGTGGTCACGCCACTCCGCGACGGGATGAACCTGGTAGCGAAGGAGTACGTCGCCTGCCGCTACGAGGCCGACGGCGCCTTGGTCCTCTCCGAGTTCGCCGGGGCAGCCGATGAGCTGCGGCAGGCATTCCTGGTCAACCCCTTCGACATCAACGGGATGAAGTCGAAGATGCTCGAGGCCCACCGAGCAGAGCCGGCCGACCTGACCCGACGGATGCGGGCCATGCGCAAGACCGTCTCCGATCACGACGTACGCCACTGGGCCAACACGTTCCTGGCCGATCTCGGCATCAGTGGCATCGGTCACGCCAAACGGGTCCGCCCGGCCAAACGCACCTGACTTCGCCGACCCGGCTCTTACGTGCAGCTTTAGTACGCCGACCCGGCTCTTACGTGCAGCTCTAGTACGCCGACCCGGCGCTTGCGTGCAGGCTGGGAGCGCCAGCCTTCGGATCGTTGGTAGTTTCTTTGATCATGGATCTGATCCCCAAGCCGGACCAGGTCGTCTCCGCCGCCAGCAACGTCGCTCACAAGATGCTGTACGGCGGTCTGGCAGATCTCCGACCGATGCCGCGAACGCTCATCGACGATGGACCGCTGCGCGAGCTCTACCACTACCGTCCGCAGAAGCAGACCCGCACGACCGGCGACCCGATCCTGCTGGTGACCCCGCTCGCCGCGCCGGCACTGTGCTTCGACCTACGGCGCGGCTGCTCGCTCGTCGAGCACTTCGTCCAGGAGGGGCGGCCGACATACCTCGTCGAGTACGGCGAGATCTCGTTCAAGGACCGAAGGATCGGCATGGAGCACTGGATCGAGGAAGTGCTCCCCGAGGCGATCAAGATGGTCAGCAACCACGCTGGCGGCCGGCCGGTGCATGTCGTCGGCTGGAGCCTCGGCGGGGTGTTCGCCGTACTCACCGCGGCCGACCAGCCGCAGCTGCCGATCGCGTCGCTTACGGTCGTGGGCTCGCCGTTCGACGTCACCAAGGTGCCCCTGGTGGCACCGCTACGTCCGCTGCTGAGGATCACCGATGGCGGCGTGGTGACGCAGCTGTACCGTGCGCTCGGTGGTGCCCCGAAACCGTTGGTGCGCCGCGTGTTTCAGCTCAGCTCCGGTGCCAAGATCATCACCAAGCCGCTGGCCACCTTGCAGCACCTCGATGACGCCGAGTGGCTTGCCCAGATCGAGGCCGTTGACCGGTTCACCGCGAACATGATCGCCTATCCCGGTCGCACTTTCGGGCAGCTCTACCACCGCACGCTCAAGGCAAACGAGCTGCAGTCCGGGGTCGTGGATGTCAACGGCCGAACGGTGCGGGTGGCCGAGGTGACCGCGCCCGTGATCGTGTTCGCCGGCAACACCGACGGGATCGCTCCGATCGAGTCGGTCAGGCGACTGACCACACTGCTGGCGCAGGCAGCTGAGGTGCGTTTCGAGATCGTTCCCGGCGGCCATCTCGGCATGCTCACCGGCCGGGCTGCTCGTCGTACCACCTGGGTGATCATGGACGAGTGGATCGCGCAGTACTCCACTCCCGAGGACCGCCCGACGACACCTCGGCGCAAGAGCCAACCGCGCAGCCGCCCAGTCCAGAAGCCGGCGCCACAGAAGACGGCGAAGAAGGTTGCCAAGAAGCCGCCACCGGCTGTCCAGGTCTCCCCAAGCCGGTCCAAGATCGGGTCGAACGCCGAGCGCAGGTTCACCTCCGGCCCCTCGCGCGACCTCGCCCGGAAGCGGCGGCCTGCGGGTGAATCTCGAACACAACCCTGACGTGTCCGCCGAGCGCACGGTCGCAAGGGAAACCTAGGCTGCCGACGTGCACACCGTTCCCCAGGCACGCGGGTTGGTCGTGGTTGTCGAGGACGAGTCCGCGATCGCCGACGTGATCCGGCTGAACCTCGCCGGCGCCGGGTTCGGGGTCCACCTGTGCGCCGACGGCGAGTCGGCGCTGCGCGACATCGCCTCGCTGCGCCCGGCCGCGGTCATCCTCGACGTGGGGCTGCCTGGCATGGACGGCGTCGAGGTGTGCCGCCGGCTCAGGGGCGCCGGCGACTGGACACCGGTGCTGTTCGTGACCGCCCGCGACGACGAGGTGGACCGGATCCTCGCTCTCGAGCTGGGCGCGGACGACTACGTCACCAAGCCGTTCTCGCCCCGCGAGCTGGTGGCTCGGGTGGCCGGTGTGCTGCGTCGTACCTCAGGGACGACCAGCGAGACCGCGCTGGTGGCGGGGTCTGTCCGCGTCGAGCCCACCCAGCGCAAGGTGTACGTCGAGGACGGTGAGATCTCACTGACGGCGACCGAGTTCGACCTCTTGGCCCAGCTGATGCGCAGCCCTGGCCGGGTCTTCTCCAGGGAGCAGCTGATCAGCCAGGTCTGGGGATACTCGGCCATCGCGGGAGTCCGGACTGTCGACGTACACGTGGCCCAGGTGCGGTCCAAGCTCGGCGCGGCCAGCCCGATCCGCACCGTTCGCGGCGTGGGCTACAGCGTGGAACCGCAGAAGTGACCCGCACGCTCGCCGGCCGCATTGCGCTGCTGGTGATCGCGGTCGCGGCGGTGACCGCGGCCGTTGCCGGCGTGCTCGCAGCGGAGCTGGTCCGGCAGACAACCTCGACCTCGGCTCAGCGCCAGCTTGCCCAGCTTGCCGATGCAGCGGAGGCGCGCGCCAACCGGACCGACACGCTCGCCGGGACCGTCAGGGTGCGAGGCGTGCTGCGGCCGCTGGGTGTCGAGTACGCCCTGCTCAACCGACGCGGACGGCTGCTGAGCTCGAGGCCGGCAGTGCGTCGGGTGCTGACCCCGGACGAGGTGAATGCCGTGCTGTCGGGCAGGTCGCTGTCCTTGCGGCGCGACGTTCACGGGACGGCCGCGTTCGTCGAGGCTCGGCCGACCTCCGCCGGAGGGCTGGTACTGGTGCAGCCCCGCTCCGAGGCGGTGGCGACGGGCGAGAACGCAATCCGCCGGATGCTGCTGGCCCTGCTCGTCGGGATCGCGGTCGCCGTACCCGCCAGTGTGGTCGTCTCCCGCGCGCTGGCTCGGCCGCTGCGCCACACCATCGACGGTGCACGGGCAATGGCCGGCGGCCGGCGCGATGTCCGCGTCCCCGTCGAGGGTCCGGAGGAGGTCGCCGACGTCGCCTCGGCGATCAACTCGTTGGCCGCCTCCTTGGAGCGTTCGGAGGAGCAGCAACGCTCGTTCCTTCTGTCGGTCTCGCACGACCTGCGCACGCCGCTCACCGCGCTGCGCGGGTACGCCGAGTCCATGGCCGCCGGTCTGGTCACTCCGCACGAGGTGCCGCAGGTCGCCCGGGTGATGACCGCCGAGGCCGAGCGTCTGGAACGGCTGATCGCCGATCTGCTCGACCTGGCGCGGCTGGGGGCCCACAGGTTCCGCGTGGAGCTGGCGCAGACCGACCTCGGCTCGGTGGTCGAGGCAACCAGGGTGGCCTGGGCCTCCCGCTGCCGAGCCGTCGGCGTGCCACTCCGGGTGGACAACACGTTGCTCGGCGCACTGGTCACCACCGACGCTGGGCGGGTTCGTCAGGTGCTGGACGGGCTGTTGGAGAACGCGTTGCGCGTCACCCCGTCCGGTGGGGAGCTCGTCCTGGCGGCTCGGTTCGAGCCGGCGGCCGTCGTACTGGAGGTCCGGGACGGCGGCCCGGGTCTGACCTCCGAGGACGTGGCCCAGGCCTTTCGTCCCGGGGTTCTCTACGAGCGGTACCACGGGGTGCGGCCGTCGGGGACCGGGCTCGGTCTGGCGATCGTCCACGGGCTGGTAGAGCGGCTCGGCGGGCACATCGAGGCCGGGCACGCTCCCGAAGGAGGGGCTCGGTTCACGGTGCGCCTGCCTCGCCACTCCCCCGACTAACGGAACTTCGCGGAGGAGCCGGCCTTGGCTCAGGCGGCCGGCTGGGGCCTGGCGGCCGGCTTCGGCTTCATGGCTACGACCACCTTGGCGTGGTGCGGGGTGCCGTTGCCGGCGACGAGTGCGTCCTCCCCCGCGGTCACCTCGCCAATCGCGTCCTTGCCCTTGTGGCCGTCCCGGAGCAACCGTACGGCGGTGTCGGAGCTCACCAGGTAGGTCTCCCGCACGCCGTCATGGGCCAGCACTGTGATCGAGGTCGGCGACACGGCCATGACCTTCCCGCGGATGGCGTAGTGATGGACGCCGTCGCGGGTAACCCACTCGGCGTGCACGATCCGGCGAGCTCTCATCAACGCATGGCGGAAGCCCGCGTGCTTGGCGTGCGCGTGGACCTTGCCCGGATGCGTGTTCGGCGACGGGCTGGGCGAGGGGCTGGCCGCGGACGGGTTCGCCAAGGACGGGGTGACCGCCAACGTGCCGGCCCCGAACGCGGTGGCGGCGACGGCTGCTCCGGCGACGAGCTTCCAACCGAGCATGGTGTCCTCCTGAGAATGGGGATGCTTGCCATCCCGGTCTCGGTCCAGTGTCCGTGCCGAGGGTTCGAAGTCCGTCAGCACGATGTTCGGGTTGGGTCAGGCTTTCGCCCGCGGTTTGGGCCCACTCCTACCGTGGGAGGGTGCAGCGACTCCCCGGACCAGCCATGTTTGCGCTTCTCGGGTTGCTGCTGGTCGCCGGGTGCGCGGGGACGACGGGCGGCTCCGCGACCGGTGGTCAAGCCGGCCAGCGGCCGAGTACGTCGGCGTTCACCGGCGGCCGACCGGCGTACCCGAGCTACGTGGCGCTGGGCGACTCCTACACCGCTGCCCCTTTCGTGCCGGTCACCGACCTGGCCAACGGGTGCCTCCGCTCGAGTGGCAACTACCCCTCCCTGGTCGCCAAGGCACTGAGGATCAAGCACTTTCACGATGTCTCGTGTTCGGCGGCACGCAGTCGCGACATCGAAGGGCGACAGCACACTGCGGGCAGCTTCCGGGAGCCGCCCCAGCTGGCCGCGGTACGACGTACCACCGCCCTCGTCACGCTCGGTATCGGTGGCAACGACGACGGCCTTTTCGCCCGGATGCTCGGCGGCTGTCGCGACCGCGGGTGCCGGCTGACGGCCCAGGTCCCGGCGTTGCAGCGCAGTATCGGCCACGTCCGGGCGGCGGTGACCCGGAACCTGCGGGCCATCCGGGACGCCGCTCCGCACGCCAAGGTGCTCCTTGTCGGCTACCCGCAGCTGGCGCCGGACCATGGCACTTGCAGGCAGCTCCCGCGTCTGGGACCGGCCGATCTCAGAGTTGTCGTCCGGATCAACCGGGAGCTGAACGGTGCCTTGCGTGCGGCTGCTCACTCGGCGGGCGCTGGCTTTGTCGACGTCTACTCGGCCTCCCGGGGCCATGACATCTGCGCGCTGGTGCCGTGGGTGAACGGGATTCACACCGACACTCGCGCGGCCGCGGCTCTGCATCCGTTTGCTCGCGAGCAACAGGCAGTCGCCCATCTCGTCGAACACCTCGCCGCCGGCCACTGACCCACTTCCCGCCGAACCGCGACCGGCCCAGGGACACGGAGTCGCGGTTAGGGTCGGTGAGTGGGCGCGTTGACCGAGCTGGTGGACAAGCGCCTGATAGCGCCGGACTGGGCCCAGGGGCTCGCTCCGGTCGAGGAGCAGATCCACCTCATGGGCAGGTTTCTGCGCCAGGAACTCGCTCAGGGACGCGGCTACCTCCCAGGCGGAGATGACATCCTCAGGGCATTCCAGCGACCCCTGGCGCAGGTAAAGGTCTTGATCGTGGGCCAGGATCCCTACCCCACACCGGGGCATCCGATCGGTCTGAGCTTCTCGGTCGCTCCCGGCGTACGCCCCATCCCGAAGAGCCTGGCGAACATCTTCCAGGAGCTTCAGTCCGACCTCGGCCTTCCGTATCCCTCGAATGGTGACCTGTCGCCGTGGGCGGACCAGGGAGTCATGCTGCTCAACAGGTGTCTCACCGTGCGGCCTGGCGAGCCGGCCTCACACCGGGGCCACGGCTGGGAAGCAGTCACCGATCACGCCATCAGGGTGCTCGCCGATCGCGCGGGTCCCCTCTCCGCGATCCTGTGGGGACGCGACGCGCAGACGCTCAAGCCAACGCTCGGACGAGTTCCCTGGGTCGAGTCGACGCACCCGAGCCCCCTGTCGGCGCATCGCGGCTTCTTCGGGTCGCGTCCCTTCAGTCGCGTCAACCGGTTTCTCGCCGAGCAAGGCGGTACGCCGGTCGACTGGCGGCTTCCATGACCAACTCGCGGCTCGGCGGGAACCGAGTGGCGGCTCGACGACGAGGCGAGACGGTGTGGCGAGTAGCATAAATTGGTTGAATCTTGTACCACGTACCATGGTGTCATGACCGACCCCCGAATGCCGGCGCTCTATCTCGGTCATGGAGCTCCGCCACTTCTCGACGACCCGGTCTGGTCGGGACAGCTCCGCCAGCTCGCCGAGGACCTGCCCCGTCCCACAGCGATCCTGATCGTCAGCGCCCATTGGGAGGAGGCGCCCCTGACCCTCACCGCGAGCGGGCCAGGAGTACCGCTGGTGTACGACTTCGGCGGGTTCGCCGAGAGGTACTACCGGATGACCTACGCAACGCCCGACGCCACCGCGCTGGCCCGGCGCATCTCAGCGCTGATGCCGGCCACCGAGCCGGTGCATCAGCACGCCACCCGCGGCCTTGACCACGGCGCCTGGGTGCCGTTGCGGATCATGTACCCGGCCGCCGACATCCCGATCCTGCAGATGTCCCTGCCCACGGACCAGCCCTACCAGCTGATCGCGCTCGGTGCCCGGCTGCGCGAGCTGCGCGACGAGGGTGTGCTGATCATCGGCTCGGGATTCCTGACCCACGGGCTGCCATTCCTCACCGACTTCAGCATCGCCGCTGCGGTGCCGAGTTGGTCGGCCGACTTCGACGCCTGGGCCGCGGAAGCCTTGAGCCGCGGGGATGTCGAGGAGCTTGCGGCGTACCGGGACCGTGCCCCCGGCATGCCGTACGCCCATCCCACCGTCGAGCACTTCGTTCCGCTCTTCATCACGCTCGGTGCAGCGACCGAGGTCGAGGAACCCGCTGAGCAGCTCATCGACGGCTACTGGATGGGCCTGTCGAAACGGTCCTTGCTGGTTGCCTGAGATGACCGCCCGACCGACGGTCCTGTCCATTCAGTCCTCGGTCGCCTACGGACATGTCGGCAACAGCGCCGCGGTCTTCCCGATGCAGCGGTTGGGCGTCGAGGTCTGGCCGGTGCACACCGTCCACTTCTCCAACCACACTGGGTACGGCGAGTGGCGTGGTCCGCTCCTGGCGGCCGATGAAGTCGCCCAAGTGCTGACCGGGATCGAGGAGCGTGGCGTCCTCGGCGACGCGGACGCCGTACTGAGCGGGTACCAGGGTGCGGCGGACATGGGCGAGGTGATCCTCCAAGCCGTACGCCGGGTCAAGGAGCTCAACCCGCGGGCGGTCTACTGCTGCGACCCCGTGATGGGGGACGTGGGACGTGGGATGTTCGTCCTTCCCGGCATCCCGGAGCTCATCCGCGAGCGCGTCGTCTGTGAGGCAGACATCCTTACGCCCAACCACTTCGAGCTCGACTTCCTGGCCGGTCGCGAGACTCGCACCCTTGCTGACGTACTCGACGCGGTGGACACGGTGCGCGAACGAGGCCCCAGGACCGTGCTCGTGACCAGCGTCCTTACCGACGAGACAGCGCCCGAAACGCTCACGATGGTCGCCGTCGACGACGCAGGCGCATGGTTGGTCACCACCCCGTTGCTACCGATCACGCCGAACGGCTGCGGTGACCTCACTTCGGCGCTGTTTCTCGCACACCTCCTGCTCGGACGCGCTACCGCGACGGCCCTGGGAAACGTCGCGGGCACCGTCTTCGGCATCTTGGAACTCACGCTCGCCGCCGGCACGCGCGAGATCCAGCTCGTTGCCGGGCAGGACCTGATCGCAGTCCCACCGGTGGTCCAGGTCACTCAGCTGTCGTAGTACTGCGCAGTCCGGGCCAGCTCGTGGAGGGTTATCGAGCGCTCCTCAGCCACGCTGACCTGCCACCGTTTCGGTAGCGGTTTGCGGCACTGCGCCTGCTTGCAGTTCATGTACTGGAGCTCCAGGCGACGCATCATCCGCAGGACGCCGGCGTACTTGGGGTTGGCCTGCAGGCTGTTGAGCTCGAGCGGGTCCTTCTGGAGGTCGTAGAGCTCCACCTCACCGGTTTGGTACCTGGTGATCTTCCAGCGGCCCAGACGCAGCCCGCGGGTGTTGAGCTGGGAGTTGAACCCCCACCGGCGCACGCCCGTGGGGTATGCGGACATCATGCCCTCGGTGACCACCGGGACCTTCCAGCCACGGTCACCGTGCTTGATCACCGGCACCATGTTGATGCCGTCGGTGCGCGGCATGGCGGGAAGACCGGCGAGGTTCAAGAACGTAGGGGCCAGGTCGACGGTGGTGATCGGGTCGTACCGCACCCCATGCGGGATTCCGCGCCCACTGATCAGGAACGGCACCCGCAGCGACGGTTCGTGCAGGTTGATCTTGCCCTGGCGTTTGCGGTGCTCGCCCAGGTAGTAGCCATTGTCGGAGGTGAACACCAAGACGGTGTTGGCGTACTGACCGGTGCTGCGGAGCCGGTTCAGCGTGATCCCGATCTGGTGGTCCAGCACGTAGAGCGACTCGGCTCGCTGCCGCGACACGTTAGTCAGGGCCGCCTTCTCCTGCGCGTTCAACGGCGGCTGCCGGCGCAGGTACAACGGCTTGTCGGACATGTTCGCCTCGGCAGGATGACCCGGCGGCACGCCCAGACCGTGGGTGATCTGCTTGTCGTAGATCCCCTTGACCCACTTGGGTCGGGCCGGCGTCTCGAACTTGATGGTCCGGCCGTTGTCCTGGCGGATCGGCGGCGGGTCGTCGCTCTCCCGTGGGTTGCCGTAGTGCGGGGCGATCGGGGTCCACCAGATGAACCAGGGCTTGGGACTGGCGGCGTACTTGCTGATCAACCCGCGGGTCTGGGTAGCTTGCACCGTGGTGTTGTAGCGATTCGGAAACTGCCGCAGCGTGCCGTTGATCAGCTGGGTCAGGTGGAAGTAGTTGTAGGTCCCCCCTTGGAACTTCTGCCCGGGCTTCCAGAGGTGGTCCGAGCCGGCCATCCAGTCGGTCCATCCTGGCGGCACATAGTGGAGTGAGGACCGGTTGGTGCCGTGGATCGGTTGCTGGCCATAGCCATTGAGGTACTTGCCGACCAGAGCGGTGTCGTAACCGCCCGCCTGCAGCGCGGTGGCGATGGTGTGACTGTCGTTGAACGCCTGGAACCCGAACGGCGCCCTGGTGCCGAGTACGCCGTGGTTGTGGGCGTACTCGCCGGACAGGAAGCTCGACCGCGACGGACAGCAAAGCGGGTAGGGCGCGAACGAGTTCGCGAAGTTCAGGCCGGTCCGTTCGATGTAGGCACGGACGTTGGGCATGAACCTCAGCTCGTCGGTGCGCATGTCATCGGCCTCGATGACCAAGATGTTGGGCCGGGACTGCGGCGGCTCGGTGGTGGTCGCGGTGACGGGAGGAACGACCGCCGGCTTGGGGGGATGGTGGGTTGAGCCCCCGAAGCAGCCAGTGGCCACCAGCAGCAGGGCAAGGACCAGCAGGGACATCAGGCGCGCCAGGCGCTTGGGTCGCACGTTCTCCCCTGTCGACGTCTGCCGGCCCCCCGGCATACCGGTCATGCCAAGCACCCGTTGCGCGCTCAGGCTAGCCAAGCCGTCCAAAGACCACGAATCTCGGGAGCCGCGTGTCAGGTTCGAACTGACGACCTCTCGCTTACAAGGCGAGTGCTCTACCAGCTGAGCTAACGCGGCGAGCGGGACTCGGCCCGCCGGATCATGCTATCGGCGCTGCGTTGGTCCGACCGCCCGAGCGAGGTCCACTGCTCCCCTGCGGCGTTAGCCTGAGGACGATGCGCATCGTCGCCAGCCGGCCGGATCCGGCGCTGCTCGCCCTTCCATGGGATCTCCCTCTGGAGGAGTGGGCGGAGCACGTCGTACCGCTTCCGCGAGGCCTGTCGCGGCACGTGGTCCGGATCGTCCGGCTCGGCGTGAACGTGTATGCGGTGAAGGAGACCCAGGAGGAGGTCGCCTTTCGGGAGTATCGGCTCCTGCGCGACCTACAGCGGTCCGGGCTGCCGGCCGTCGTACCTCAAGGGGTGGTCGCCGACCGTCCGAACGAGCTCCCGGCGATGCTGGTCACCAGGCATCTGGAGTTCGCGCTTCCCTACCGGTCGCTGTTCTCCCACGGGGTGCGCGAGGACAGCCTTCCGATGGTCGTCGACGCGCTGGTGGTGCTGCTGGTCAGGTTGCATCTGAGCGGTTTCTACTGGGGCGACGTGTCGTTGTCGAACGTCTTGTTCCGGCGCAACGCCGGAGCGTTTGCGGCCTACCTCGTCGATGCGGAGACCGGCGAGTTTGCGGCGAGCCTGTCTCGGCAGATGCGCGAGTACGACGTTGAGGTGGGCTGCGAGAACGTCTTTGGCGAGCTGCTCGACCTGCAGGCGGGCAACCTGCTCGGGCAGCACGTCTCACCGCGCTCGCTCATCGACATGGTCCAGGCCCGGTACGCCGAGCTGTGGGCCGAGCTGACCCATGCCGAGGAGTTCGGCACCGAGGAGATGTGGCGCATCGAACGGCGGGTGGAACGACTCAATGAGCTGGGCTTCGACGTCGACGAGCTCGACATCGTCACCGACTGGGACGGTGACCGCGTGCAGATCCAGCCGAAGGTCGTGGAGGCCGGGCATCACGCTCGTGAGCTGCAGGAGCTGACCGGTCTCGACGTCGAGGACAACCAGGCCCGGCGGCTGCTCAACGACCTCGCCTCGTACACGGCGTACCACGAGATCGGTGGGGAGTCGCGACAGCTGGTGGCCAACCGGTGGCTGACCGAGATCTATGACCCGATCATGGAATTGGTGCCAGCGGGACTGCGCGGAAGGCTCCAGCCGGCCGAGATCTTCCACGAGATCCTCGTGCATCGATGGCTGCTGTCCGAACGCGACGACCGGGAGTGGGACATCTTCGACACCGCCCGCGACTACATCTCCTCCCAGCTGGCCACTCGTCCGGACGAGCGCCTCCCGGCCGTCGGCATCTAGCCCCCGGGCCGGGCTCGGGGTGGACGAAGTTCCAACTCTCCGGTTGGACCTCTCGTGGCCGGCCCCTTTTCATCGCGGTCGAGTACGACGGTGAGGTTTTCCACGCAGACGGCCGACAAGCCCATGAGGGGCCAGCAGGAGGTGGTCGCGCGAGCACGGTTGGCACGTGATCGTCGTCCGCAAGATCAGCTCAGCAACTCCGGTTGGGAGGCATGGTCGGACGAGCCGCAAGCGGCCATTCGGACACGAGCCCCGAGGCTCGGCGGGAACTAGCCCGCGGCTCGGCGCCGGGCCTCGGCCACGGCGTACAGCGCAATCCCGGCCGCAACCCCGGCATTCAGCGACTCCGTTGAGCTGGCCATCGGGATCGACACCAGCTGGTCGCATGTCTCGGCGACGAGGCGCGACAACCCCTCCCCCTCCGAGCCGACGACCAGCACGAGCGGCCCGTTGGCAAGGTCGAGGGCCGGCAGCGAGACCTCACCGTCCGCGGCGAGACCGACCACCATGCAACCGGCCCGCTGGTAGGCCTTGAGCTGCCTGGTGAGGTTGACGACCTGGGCGACCGGAACCCGGGCGGCGGCCCCTGCAGAGCTCTTCCAGGCCGAGGCCGTCATCCCGGCTGCCCGTCGTTCGGGAACGACAACGCCGTGGGCACCGAACCCAGCCGCGGAGCGAACGACGGCGCCGAGGTTGCGCGGGTCGGTCACTGAGTCGAGCGCAACGATCAGCGGTGGCTCCCCCGCGGCCGCGGCAGCGTCGAGCAGGTCGTCGGCGTGGGCATACTCGTACGCCGGCAACCGGGCCGCCAGGCCCTGGTGCACCGCGCCCCCGGTCATCTTGTCCAGCTCGACCCTCGGAACCTCCTGGAGCCAGACCCCCCGGTCGGCCACCGAGGCGAACACCTCGCGCAGCCGCCCGTCACGCTCGGCGCCCTCGGCGACGTACACCGCCGTCACCGGCAGCTGCGCGCGCAGCGCCTCGACGACCGAGTTCCGACCCGCGATCCACTCCGAGCTGCCGGACCCGGAGCCGCGCCTGGTACCAGCCGTGGAACGTCCAGCGCGCGCCTTGCGGTCATGGGCGACGTGACCCTCCCGATCGGCAGCTTTGGGCGTCGGTCCTCTGCCCTCCAGCCCACGCCGGCGGCGGCCGCCCGATCCGGCGGTCGGGTTGCCCTTGCCGGTCTTCTTGACCGCGCCGCGGCGCTCGGAGTTGCCGGCCATCACAGGCTCCACTTCGGTCCGGACGTGGTGTCCTCGATCTCGATCCCGGCCGCCGCCAGCCTGGTACGGATCCGGTCCGCGCTGGCAAAGTCCTTTGTCGCCCGCGCCTGCTCGCGCTGCTCCAACAGCCCGGCTACCAGTACGTCGACCGCATGGGTCAGCTTCTCGGTGTCCTCGCCTGTCGCCCAGTGGGGATCCGCCGGGTCGAGCCCGAGCACGTCGAGCATCAGCCGCACCTGCTCGGCGAGCCCGGCGACCTCGGCGGACGGGGGCGTGCCAGCGAGCAGCGTGTTGCCGCGGCGGACGGTGTTGTGGATGACCGCCATCGCGGCCGGCGTACCCAGGTCGTCGTCCATCGCCGCCACGAAGTCTTCAGGTAGCCCCGCATGCGCAGACGGCGGCAGCACCGCCGTCCCAGCCCGCTCCAGGAACGACTCGATCCGTCGGAACCCTGCCGCTGCTTCGTCGAGTGCCTCGTCGGAGAACTCAACGTGCGAGCGGTAGTGCGCCGAGACCAGGTAGTACCTCAGCTCGATCGCCCGGACCCGTTCGAGCACCGCGCCCACCAGCAACGAGTTGCCCAGGGACTTGCTCATCTTCTCCCCGGAAGTGGTGATCCAGGCGTTGTGCAGCCAGTACGACGCGAACGGCCTGCCGGCAGCGCGGGACTGCGCCTGCTCGTTCTCGTGATGCGGGAACCGCAGGTCGACGCCACCCCCATGGATGTCGAACGCAGGGCCAAGATACTTCCCCGCCATCGCCGAGCACTCGATGTGCCAGCCCGGTCGTCCCGGCCCCCACGGCGCAGGCCATGCTGCGGTCTCCGGCTCGCTCTCCTTCTTGTGGCCCTTCCACAGCGCGAAGTCCCGAGGGTCACGCTTGCCCCGGGGGTCGGCATCCGCGGCGGCCTCCATGTCGTCGACCAACTGGTGAGTCAGCTCGCCGTACGCCGGCCAGGAGCCGACGTCGAAGTACACATCGCCGGAGCCGTCACCGCTCTCATAGGCGTGTCCGCGCGCCACCAGCTCGCCAATCAGCTCGACCATCTCGGGGATGTGGCCGGTAGCCGCCGGCTCATAGGTCGGCGGCAACACGTTCAACGCGTCGTACGCGCGGCCGAGCTCGCGCGTCATGTCGTAGGCGAGGTTGAACCACGGCCGGTCCTGCTCGGCTGCCTTGAGCAGGATCTTGTCGTCGATATCGGTGATGTTGCGGATGTAGCTCACCTGGTACGCCGAGGCGAGCAGCCAGCGCCGGAGCACGTCGAAGTTCACGGCCGAGCGGACATGCCCCACATGGGGCTCGGACTGCACGGTCAGCCCGCAGACGTAGATGCCCACCGAGCCCGGCTCGAGGGGGATGAACTCGAGCACCGCGCGCGCGGCGGTGTCGTACAGGCGCAGGGTCACTGTCGAGATTCTAGGGGCGGAAGCCTTGAGGAGCGCCGCGGGATCGGCACAGCAGAGTGGTTTCTGCGTACTTATGGGGAAGTTGGGGTTATCGTTGTTGACCGTGCGCACCCCTGTCCACTGGCCTGCCCGCTGGCCCGTCCCCTGGCCTCGCGTCATCGCCTCACTCGCGGCGGTGGCCGTGGTCAGTGTGCCGATCGGGGTGGTCGCCTACCGACACTCCAGCGGGGCGGACACCGCGCAGCTTGCCGCGTTGACCGTCGGCCAGAACAGCTACCACCAGCTCACCAGCGACGCCGACTGGCAGGCCGGCGTCCCTGAGGGAACGGTGTCCCAGGCCGGGTCGTTGACGATGGGTACGCCGGTTGGCCGGCTCACCTACTCCCAGTCCACCTACGACTACTCGCAGTGGACCTCCACCTGGGTCAACCCCTCGGTCTCGTTCACCCAGCTGATCCCGTCCTGGGCGGCGAACACGCCGTACGGCACCTGGATCCAGGTGTTCGTCCGAGCGCACCGGGCCGACGGCACCTTGACCTCGTTCAAGGACCTGGGCCGCTGGTCGACGCGCGACGCTGAGTTCAAGCGGACCAGCAGCTACTCCCAGGACGACGGGCTCGCCCATGTCGGGGTGGACACGTTGATCGCCGACCCGGGGGTGCAATTCGACTCCTACCAGCTCCGGATCCGGTTGTTTCGGCTGACCAGCAGCCCCGACCCCAGCAAGGTCGTCGGCACTCCGAGCATCGCCTCCCTCGGCGCGGTGGCCTCGCTCTTTCCTGCCACGCCGCGGTCCTCCACGCCGCTGTACCGCACGGACAGGATCCTTCCGGTTCCGGCGTACTCGCAGATGATCCACCGGGGGCAGTACCCCGAGTTCGGCGGTGGCGGCGAGGCATGGTGCTCACCGACGTCCCTGGCGATGGTGCTGAGCTACTTCGGCAAACGACCAAGCCCGACCAACTACAGCTGGGTCAACAGGTCGTACGCCGATCCGTGGGTCGACCACGTGGCCCGGCTGGTCTACGACTACGGCTACCACGGCACCGGCAACTGGCCGTTCAACACCGGCTATGCCGCGGTGTACCTGCCGACCGCCTTCGTCACCCGGGTGGGCAACCTGCGCGACGCCGAGCGGTTCATTTACGCCGGGATCCCCCTGGAGGCCTCGATCGCCTTCGGTCGGGGCCAGCTCACCGGGGCTCCGATCAGCTCCTCGCCCGGCCATCTGTTGGTGATCGTCGGGTTCACCAAGGCGGGCAACGTGGTGGTCAACGACCCCGCGGCGTCAAGTGACGCCACCGTCCGGCGCACCTACAACCGGGCCCAGTTCGAGCACGCCCTCCTGGCCGGCTCGGGCGGGATGGTCTACGTCATCAGTGACGCCGCGCATCGGCTGCCCGCGCACGTCGGCAGGAACTGGTAGCGCTCCAGCTCTGGAGGAGCTCAGCTCGCCGTGAAGCCGACCGTGTGCCAGCCGGTCGCGCCATTGGGGAGCACCCCGGCCCGCACCGCGGTCTGGGTGTAGCCGGAACGGTCCGTGGCGCGGACGGCGAGAGTGTGGTTCCCGGGCTTGACCTGGGCCGTCGCCGTCCACTGCACCCAGGTGTCCACACCCGGGACGGCCCCCAGCCGGGCCCGGCGCCAGGGCTGGCCGTCCAGCTGGTACTCGACATGGTCGATGCCGGTGTGCTGGGCCCAGGCACTGCCGCCGACCGGGACCGGCCCCGCGTGCACGTTCGCCCCGTCGCGGGGTACGTCGATCCGGGACTCGGTCTTGACCGGACCCTTCTCCGACCAGCCCTCCCGTGTCCAGTAGGCCTGGAACTGGTCGAACCGGGTCACCTCGAGGTCGACCAGCCACTTGGTCGCCGAGACGTAGCCGTAGAGGCCCGGGACGATCATCCGCACCGGGAACCCGTGGTTGACCGGCAACGGCTGGCCGTTCATCGCAATCGCCAGCATCGCGCTGCGCTTGGGATCGGTGAGCGCCGACAACGGCGTACCGGCGGTCCAGCCGTCGTGCGAGGTCTGCAGCACCGCGTCCGCCCCGGCATGTACGCCGGCCTCCGCGAGCACCGTCCGGATGGGTACGCCGGACCAGTGGGCATTGCCGATCAACGGGCCGCCGACCTCGTTGGAGACGCAGCAGATCGTCACCCAGTCCGCGATCAGCCGCCGGCGGACCAGGTCGTGGTAGGTAAGCGTGATCTCCTTGTCGACCATCCCGTGCACCCTCAGGCGCCAGCTGTTCGGCTCGATCGAGGGGGCCGAGATCGTAGTGTCGATCTGGTAGAACTGCGCGTTCGGCGTTCGCCATGGCTCGATGCCGGGCACCCCGAGATCGGCACTGACGGGTGCTTGCCCGTGGGAGACCGGAAGGCGCAGCCTCTTTCGCGCCTGCTCGACCGCCCGGCGGCCAGATCCGGCCGCCCGGCCCGCGGCCAGCACTACCGCTCCGCCGAGAACGACTGCGCCCGACCGGGCCAGGAAGGCGCGACGAGAACCGTTCGCCGGATGAGCGACCGGACTGGTCAGCAGGGGCAGCACCACCAGCCAGGTGACCAGCCCGACGACGACGGTGAGCACGCCTGTCGAGCCTCCGCCGGGCGGACGCAGCTCGGCGAAGACGCCGAGCACCGCCATGGCGACGAAGACGAGTGCGGCCAACACGTCGGAGCGGCGGGTCAGCGTGCCGGCGTACGCGCTGAGGACGAGCAGTGCCAACGTCGTACCGGCCACCAGCAGCGGCTTGTCGGCATGCTGGACCAGGTGGATCAGCTTGATCGCCAGCGGTCCTGGAACGGCGTCGCGGACAGCGCTGGCCACCGCGACGACCGGGTTGATCGTGTGCAGCAGCCAGGCGGCAGCGATGCTCGTGGCAATCCCGGCGAGCCCGGTCAGTACGCCGGCCGCCGCAAGACGCCGACGGGACGGGTTGGCGTTCACCTACCCATACTCGCGCACCCTGCCAACTCACGGGCCATCTCTCGTCCGGCATGATCACCCCGTGGACCTGCGAATCGGGATCGGCACCGATGTGCACCGTCTTGTCGAGGGGCGACCGATGCGCATTGCCGGGCTGGACTTTCCCGACGAGACGTCCGGGCCCGCGGGCCACTCCGACGGCGACGTCGTCCTGCATGCCCTCTGTGACGCGCTGCTCTCCGCCGCGGGTCTGGGCGACCTCGGCAGCAACTTCGGTACCTCGGACGCCCGCTGGTCCGGTGCCGACAGCAACGAACTGCTCGCCGAGACGTTGCGCCGGGTGCGTGAGGAGGGCTGGTCGGTGGTCAACGCCGCCTGCCAGCTGGTCGGCAACCGGCCGCTCCTCGGGGCGTCTCGCGAGCGGGCCGAGCGGGCGATCGAGGAGAGGCACCAGATCCTGGTCTCCCTCTCGGCCACGAGCACCGACGGGCTCGGCCTCACCGGACGCGGCGAGGGTCTGGCGGCCGTTGCCACCGCGCTGCTGCAGCGAGGAGAGGCATGAGGACTGCCACGGGCTGCAGCTGTTCGTCACCGAGTACGGCCCGGCGGAGGCACCGCTGACGATCTCCCTGGCTCACTGCTGGATGCTCGACCAGGAGGACTGGCACTACCCGGTGCGGGCTCTGCAGCAGGAGTTCGGCCATCGGGTACGCGTGGTCACCTGGGACCACCGCGGCCACGGCCGGTCCGAAGCCTGCGCCAAGGCGGCCTGCACGACCGAGAACCTGGCCCGGGACCTGGCGGCGCTCAGCGAGGAGCTGGCCCCGTCCGGCCCGTTGCTGCTGGCGGGCCACTCGATAGGCGCGATGACCATCCTGGCTCTGGCCGAGCAGCGGCCGGAGCTCTTCGTGCGGGTGATCGAGCGCCAGGTGGTCCGCCGGTTCGTGTTCGGCCGGCCGATCCGGCTGGCCGACTCTGCGCTGACCGTCGACGTGTCTCAGCTCGCCGCCCGCAACCGTCGTCGGGTTCTACGAGGACTACATGCGCCATCGGCGCTACGACGCGCTGAAGGTGTTCTCCGGGATCCCGACCGCAGTGCTGGTGGGTGCCCCGTGACGTGCTCAGGCCCCCTCGCGCACCCGCGGGCCCTTGGACCGGCACCATGCCCAGCGAGGCCTGGTCCTCCTCGACAGCTGTGCAGATACGTCGGCCCCCCGAAGTGCTAAGGGGGCCCGACGCGACAAAGGCAGACGAGCTCAGGAGGCGAGGACCTCATCGAGGATGGCCTCGGCCTTGTCCTCGTTGGTGTGCTCGGCCAGCGCAAGCTCAGAGACCAGGATCTGGCGGGCCTTGGCAAGCATCCGCTTCTCGCCTGCCGAGAGACCGCGGTCACGCTCGCGGCGCCACAGGTCACGCACGACCTCAGCGACCTTCATCACGTCACCGGAGTGAAGCT
>JALZBH010000199.1 GCA_030947625.1 Actinomycetota bacterium | reverse complement strand
GATGCGGCTCTTCACCACGTCGCCGATGCTGATCACACCGGTGAGGCGGTCGCCGTCGACGACCGGGACATGCCGGATCCGGTGCTCGGTCATCAGCGCCATCAGCCGGTCGACGTCATGGTCGCTCTCGCAGGTCTGGACGACGGCCGTCATGATCTCCTGGATGGGCGAGTCGAGGACCTCGTCGTGCCCGTTGAGCTTGCGTACGACGTCGCGCTCACTCACGATCCCCGCGAGAGAGATCCCGTCGGTGCTGACGATCACCGCGCCGATGTTGTGCTCGGCCAGCACCGCCAGCAGCTCGCGTACGGTCGCGTCCGGACCGATCGTGACCACGTCATGGGTGGGCTTGGCGGCGATCACATCCCTGATCTTCATCTGCCCTCCGTCGTACGGTCTCGATGTGGTTCGAAATGTAGTGCTCAGCCGCCTGCTTGGCGAGCGGGCCCACGCGCTTGTGGACGTCCTCGGCAGAGCTGGTTCACTACGGATCGGGGTCGGGTCGCCTCCGCGAGCTGAGGTCGTGAAGTGAGCCTCCGGCGGGGGACCCAGAGGCTCCGTCGGGCAGCGACCCCAGGAACGCCAGCGCCTGGTCGTGCAGCTTGCCGTTGGTGGCCAGCGCGTTCCCGCCGTTGGGACCGGGTTCGCCCTCGAGCGAGGTGAACAGGCCGCCGGCTTCGCGGACGATCACCTCGAGCGCGGCCATGTCGTACAGCTCCAGATCGGGCTCCGCCGCGATGTCGACGGCTCCTTCGGCAAGCAGCGTGTAGGACCAGAAGTCGCCGTATGCCCGGGTGCGCCAGCAGCGCCGCGACAGCGAGAGGAAGTCGTCCAGCCGGCCGCGCTCGTCCCACCCGCTCAGCGAGGAGTACGACAGTGACGCGTCCTCGATGCGGGAGACGTCGGAGACCTGGCATGCGGCGGCTCGCAACAGCGACTTGCCGGTCCAGGCGCCGGACCCACGCGAGGCCCACCAACGCCGGTTGAGCTGCGGAGCCGATACCACCCCGACGACCACCTCGTCGTCGACCATCAAGCCGATCAATGTGGCCCACACGGGTACGCCGCGCACGAAGTTCTTGGTGCCGTCGATCGGGTCTACCACCCAGCGGCGCTGGCTGTGCCCGGTCGACCCCTGCTCCTCACCGAGTACGGCGTCGCGTGGCCGAGCCCGGGACAGAGTCCGGCGGATGCCGTCCTCGACGATGTCGTCGGCATCGGTGACCGGGGTCAGGTCGGGCTTGGTCATCACATGCAGGTCCAGCCCCTTGAAACGCGACATTGTCAGCGAGTCGGCGTCATCGGCCAGGACGTGCGCCAGCCTGAGGTCGTCGGTGAAGTCGGAGGCCATGTCGCTCAGGCTATTCCCAGTTGGCTCCTAGCCTGGTCAACCAGCGTCTCGTCCATGACCCTGAACGGCAACCCGCTACCTCCGCTGGTGGTGCCTGACGCGGTCGTCTTCACCCCGCTCGCCGCCCTCGCAGGCATCGTCTGGGCGCTGGTGCCACGGTGGCGGCTGAGCGTGCGTTGGCCGTCGTACTGCTGGTCGCGGCGGTAGTGACGCACCCCGGCTTCTGGTCGGCATGGTCGTGGTCGGGTGGGCCGCGGCGACGTTGTGGTCGGTGTACCTGACAGGCGACTCCGGTGCGCGTGGGTCTGGGGTGGCCGCTAGACGACCGCGTTCCGGCTGTCGAGCAGCCGGCGGAACGACGCCACCCGGTCGCGCAGGTCCGGACCGGCCTCGTCGAGTCCGCATTCGGGTTCTCCGGTCGCGTGGGTGCAGCCGCGCGGACAGTCCAGGGTGAGCTCGTCGAGGTCCGGGAAGGCCGAGATCAGCTGGTCGGGCTCGACATGGGCCAGGCCGAACGTCCGGATTCCAGGGGTGTCGATGATCCAGCCGCCGCCGGGCAGGGCCAGCATCTGCGCGCTGGACGAGGTGTGCCGTCCCCGGCCAGTGACCGCGTTGACGATCCCGGTCTCCCGGTAGGCATCGGGCACCAGCGCGTTGACCAGCGTGGACTTGCCGACTCCGCTGTGGCCGAGCAGCACGCTGGTGGTGTCGGCGAGCCGGTGGCGGATGGCGGCAAGGTCGGCGTCGCGCTGGGTGACGACGTACGGCACCCCGAGCGGCCGGTACGTCGCCAGCAGCGGCTCGGGATCGGCCAGATCGGCCTTGGTCAGACACAGCAGCGGCACCATGCCCGCGTCGTACGCCGCCACCAGGGCACGGTCGATCAGCCCCAGCCTGGGCTCGGGGTCGGCCAGCGCGGTGACCACGACCAGCTGGTCGGCGTTGGCCACCACGACGCGTTCGACGGGGTCGGAGTCGTCCGCCGTGCGCCGCAGCACCGTGGCCCGCGAGTCGACGGTCACGATGCGAGCCAACGAGCCGCCGGCACCCGAGCTGTCGCCGACGAGCCGGACCCGGTCACCCACGACCACTCCCTGGCGGCCCAACGAGCGCGACTTCATCGCGGTGACGAGAGCCGGCTGGTCCTCCAGCCGGCAGGTGTACCGGCCCCGGTCGACGCTGACTACGACCCCTGACAGTGCGCCGGCGTACGCCGGTCGGTCCCTCGTCCTTGGACGGGTATGGCGGCGCGGCCGCTCGTAGCTTTCCGGGTCGTGTTCGCCGTACCGGTTGGTCACCTCGGGAACAGCCCTGCCCACACCTCGGCGAAACCCGGGAACGTCTTCGCCGTGGTGGCTACGTCCTCGACGAGCACCCCGTCCACAGAGGAGCCGACCAGCACCGCGGCATGTGCCATCCGATGATCGGCGTAGGTGTGGAACACCCCCCCGTGCAGCGGGGCCGGCTCGAAGGACAGCCCGTCGGCGTGCTCGCTCACCTGCGCACCCAGCCCGCGCAGCTCGGTCGCCAGCGCCGCCAGCCGGTCGGTCTCGTGGCCCCGGATGTGTCCCACCCCGCGCAGGTACGCCGGACCGTCCGCTAGTGCACACACCGCGGCAACGGCCGGGGTCAGCTCCCCGGCGTCGTGCAGGTCGATGTCGATCCCGCGGATCCCCGCCCCACCGGACACCGTCAAGCCACCTTCATCCAGGCGCACCTCAGCCCCCAGGCGCTCGAGGATCTCGCGCAGCCGGTCACCGGCCTGCGTTGTCGACCGCGGCCAGCCGGGCACCCGGACAGTGCCGCCGCTCGTGAGCCCCAGCAGCAGGAACGGAGCCGCGTTGGACAGGTCCGGTTCGATGCTCACCTCGACGGCACGCACCGGACCGGGATGTACCCGCCACCTGTTCGGGTCGCTGTCGTCGACCTCGACACCGTGCTCGCGCAACGAGGCAACGGTCATGTCCAGGTGTGGCAGAGACGGGACCGGCTTTCCTTCGTGAACCACGTCCACGCCGTCGTCGTAACGCGCCCCGGCCAGGAGCAGCGCCGAGATGAACTGGCTCGAAGCGGAGGCGTCGAGGAGCACCCGGCCACCGGGCATCGACCCGGCGCCGTGCACCGTGAACGGCAACGTGCCGCGCCCGGAGTCATCGATGCTTGCACCCAGCCTGCGGAGAGCCTCCAGAATCGCGGCCATCGGCCGGGCCCGGGCGCGGGGATCCCCGTCGAACTCGACCGGGCCGTCGGCCAGCGCGGCCACCGGAGGCACGAACCGCATCACGGTCCCAGCCAGCCCGCAGTCGACGGTCGTGCCACCCACCAGGGTGCCTGGTCGCACGATCCAGTCCACCCCAGAGCTGTCGACCTCAGCGCCGAGACCCGTAAGCCCCGCGGCCATCAGCTCGGTGTCTCGCGAGCGCAGGGCTCGGCGTACGACGGACGGGCCGTCGGCCAAGGAGGCGAGCACCAGCGCCCGGTTGGTCAGCGACTTCGACCCCGGAAGCAGCACCGTTGCGTCCACAGGTCCATCGGCCACCGGAGCCGGCCACGGGTCGAGCTCAGCGGGCGATAGTCGAGCAGCGGGCGCAGCCACGCCCCGAAGTTTAGACGCGGTCAGTGCACCGACTTGGCCGCCAGCTTGGCCTCCAGCCCCGCGGTCCTGAGCTGGTGCTTGGTCCCCTTGCGGACGTCGTGCGCCGCCCGGCGTGCCCGCCACGCGACGCCCGGCTTGCCCTCGGTGTCGACCGAAGCCAACAGGACGCCGCCGAGCAACGAGAGGTTCTTGAAGAAGTGGAGGCGCTGGTTGGCCTTGGTTGCCGGGTCGGCCTCCTCCCAGA
>JALZBH010000198.1 GCA_030947625.1 Actinomycetota bacterium | reverse complement strand
CCCGCCGGGAACCGGCCTCGGCTGCGGCCCGCTTCTGCGCACCAGCGGCGAAGAACGCGGCCCACTCGGCGAACTCGGGAGCCACCTCGGCCAGCAGCACCCAGGCGTTCTTCTGCCTTCGTCTCGGTGCGGGTTGGGCGCGGGCGGCCAGCAACGCCGCTGTCGCCCGCAACGCCGCAACGTGAGCATGGGCATAACGGGCCGAGACCTCGTTGTCGGTGACCGCCGCGTGCAGCGACTCGGTCGCCCGGTCGAGGTAGGAATGGGTGGCCGCGGGCAGATAGTCGGGAAGATAGTGCGGTGCGTGGCTCATCTTCGTCCCCCTCAGTCCAGGGCCCGGGCCAGCCGCCAGCTGCCGTCGGACCAGCTGAAGACCAGGTCGAAGACCCCGAAGCCGGGGTCGTGCTCGGCCGAGACCGCCCGGCCGCGGGCCGCCTCGACGCGCCAGACCTCGCGCTCGCGCAGCAGGTCTCCCCGGCTCGGCGCCGGACTCGGCCCCGCACCACGCTCAGGACTGACAGTGGCTGCCGGGCGGACCCACCAGGCCCCGGTCTCCACCCAGTGCGCGACCACGTCACGCACCTGCCACAACCGGCCCCGCCACAAGAACTGCTCGGGCCCCTCGGTGGCTCCCCGGCGCACCTCTACGGGGTCGTCGTAACGTCGCACGAACAAGCTCCTTCTCCTCGAAACCGCTAGGACGCACGACCCCGTCCGGTCAAGGTCGACTCAGCAATCTCAGGGCCAACCTCAGGGGGCTCGGCGGAGGATGGGGGTCGAGGTCACCCTCCGCCGGGCCCACCGAGGTTGGCGCGAGTCGAACGTTTGTTCGAACTACTTTCAAGGTACACCTGTCCGCCGACAGTTCGTCAAGCCCTTCCGAGGAACCGTTCCGCAGCAGCCGACGTCGAACCGGCATGCTCACCAGACGAGACCTGCTCCGCGACGCGGGTGCGCTCGGCACCGCTGCGGCAGCAGGCCCGCTGTTGTCGGGCTGTACGACGAGAGGCGGCCGAAAGGCCGACCCGGTACCCGCGGCGTACACCCGAGCCGGGTATCTCCAAGACGACGTCGCCGCCATGGTCGGAAGCCCCGCAAGTGCCACCACGACCGCCCGCTCCCTGTCCGCCTTCACCACAGAGCTGTACGCCGCCCTGTCGGGCGCCGGCACCGACACGACCAACCTGGTCTGCTCGCCCTACTCCGTGGCGGCCGGTCTGGCGATGACCCGGGCCGGCGCCCGCGGCAGCACCGGGCAGGAGATCGACCACGTCCTGCACGCCACGGGTCCCGGTGCACTCGCCGACGGGATGAGCCGCCTCCGGCTCACCCTCGACCAGCGCACCGGCAGGCGGCGTCGGGTCGACCAGACCCTCGGCACCGTCTCGATCGACGCCGCGAACTCCGTGTGGGCCCAGCACGGCACCTGGTGGCGCCGGGCGTTCCTGCTGGAGCTGGCCGGCCGCTACGGCGCGGGGATGAACCTGGTCGACTTCATCCATGCGGGCGACGCCGCAGCCAAGGCGATCAACGAGTGGACCGCGACCACCACCCGGGGCCGGGTCAAGCAGATCGTGCCGCCGGGCCTCCTCGACCGGTACACCCGGATGGTGCTGGTCAACGCGATCTGGCTCAAGGCGCCGTGGGAGGAGGTCTTCGACCCGCACCTGACCAAGCCGGCCGAGTTCCACACTGCTGCTGGCGGCAGGGTGCGGGTGCCGATGATGAGCCGGGACCTTACCCCTGCGTCGTACGCCGTCGGACCGGGCTGGCAGGCCGCGAGCCTGCCGTACGCCGGCCGCGACCTGGCGCTGGCGATCGTCGTACCCGACGCCGTCGATGGCCTGCCGAAAGTCCACCAAGCCATGTCCGGAGGCGGGTTGGCCGCCTTGCTGGATCACCTCTCCCCCCACCCCGTGGTGAAGGTCGCCATGCCGCGCTGGAGCTTCACCACCAATGCCCGGCTCGATGGTCCGCTCAAGCAGCTCGGGATGCCGACCGCGTTCAGCTCGCAGGCCGACTTCACCGCCATGTGCCGTGACGAACGGTTGCGGATCGGCGCGGTCGCGCATCGGGCGTTCGTCGCAGTCGACGAGCACGGCACCGAAGCCGCAGCCGCCACGGCGGTGGTGATGCAGGCGATGTCGGGTCAGGCCGGCCCGGTCCCCAGCGTCCGCGCCGACCGGCCCTTCCTGTTCGCGTTGTACGACGTACCGACCAAGCTGGTTCTGTTCCTCGGCAGGGTCGGCGACCCCACGGTCACCACCTGACGCCTGCAGAACCATTGCTCGGCCGACAGGCCCCTCGGGTCCTCTGAATCGCCCATAGGCGAGAACGCTGTTGCGCACACCACTATGGTCTGCCGGGTGGAGCACCCCTCGATCACGCACTTCCGCGGCGAGCTGGCCCGGCTCCAGGGCGGAACGGTCGAGGACCAGCGCATCGTCGTACTTCCCGACTCCGTGCACACCGCCCAGCTGGCCGCCGACGCCCTCGGCTGCGAGGTCGGCGCGATCGCGAACAGCCTGCTCTTCGACGCCGGCGGCGCGCCGGTGCTGATCCTCACCTCGGGTGCGCACCGGGTAGACGCCGCCTTGGTCGCCGCCGAGCTGGGCTTCGAAGAGCTCAGCCGGGCCAAGCCCGACTTCGTCCGCGCGCACACCGGTCAGGTGATCGGCGGGGTGTCCCCGATCGGCCACCCGCACGCGGTACCCACCTACCTGGACTCCTGGCTGCGCAGGTACGACGTGATCTGGGCAGCGGCCGGACATCCCGCCGCTGTCTTCTCGACAACCTACGACGGGCTTCGGCGGCTCACCGGCGCTGCCGAGATCGACGTCGAATAGGTGTCCTGTCGGTCCACGGGCGCAACGTGGGCGTCCTTCGCCTTAGGATCTGCCGGGTGAACGTGGTCCCCCTGGTGTTCTCGACTGGCTGGGCCAGCGGGGTCAACTCCTACCTCGTCGTGCTGGTGCTCGGCCTCGCCGACCGGTTCGGGCACTTCGCGCAGATCCCCAATGCGCTGGGGCGGACCGACGTACTCATCGGGGCCGGGCTGCTCTATGCCATCGAGTTCGTCGCCGACAAGATCCCCTACCTGGACTCGACCTGGGACGCGATCTCGACGGCGATCCGGCCGACGATCGCGGCCGTAATCGCGGTTCTGGTCTCGGGGCACGCGGGCTCGCTGGAGCAGGCGGGGTACGCCGTCCTCGGCGGCAGCACCGCCCTGGCCAGCCACTCGGTCAAAGCCGGCTCCCGACTGGCGATCAACACCTCGCCCGAGCCGTTCTCGAACATCGGGGCGAGCCTGGGTGAGGACGGCCTGGTCGTGGGGGTGGTCCTACTGGCCATCCACCACCCGTGGGCCGCCCTGGTCGTCTCGGCGGTCCTGCTGGTGGTCGGCCTGGTGATGTTGTGCTACCTGATGCGCGCCGTCCGCCGGGGCTGGCGACGGTGGAAGGGTCGCCCGGACGACCGACGCAAGACTCGCTCGCGGCGAGGCCCCACCGCCGACCCGGCGTGAACGTGCAGGTTTAGTACGCCCACCCGGCTCGTACGTGCAGCTCTGGTACGCCGATCCGGCGTGAACGTGCGCGTCGTGGCCCGTCGTTAGGGTGAGCCCATGTCGCACGTGGTCGTCATCGGCGGTGGTTTCGGCGGACTGGCCAGCGCTCTTCGGCTCGCCAAGCTGGGTCACGAGGTCACCATCGTCGAGCGCAGCGACCGCTTCGGGGGCGCGCTGTCGTACGTCGAGGAGGACGGCTTCCGCTGGGATGCGGGTCCGACCGCCACCCTGCTTCCTGCGGTCATCCGCGACCTGTTCCGCAAGACCGGCAGGCCAGCCGAGAAGGAGATCGAGCTGCTGCCCGTCGAGCCGGCGCACCAGCACCGCTTCGAGGACGGCACCGTTCTCGACCTTCCGGGAGGAAGCCGGGCTGCTCAGATCGAAGCGGTGGACCAGGCCCTTGGTGCCGGACGCGGGGCCGAGTGGACGGCGTACGTCGACGCCTTCGGCGAAGTTTGGGACGCGCTGCGCCGCGACTGGCTGGAGCGCCCGTGGTCAATGGACCATGCGAGCAAGCAAGCCCGGGACCTGCTCGGCACGCGAACGGCGCTGCACAAGTACGCGCTGCGCCATCTCAAGGACAAGCGGCTGCGCGAGCTCGCCTGGCATCCGGCCGTCCTCGAAGGGCACGATCCGCGCAACGT
>JALZBH010000016.1 GCA_030947625.1 Actinomycetota bacterium | reverse complement strand
CTTCGTGGACGGTCTGGCCGAACAGCCAGGTCGGCCGCAGCGCCTCGTCCAGGGGGATCATCGGCGCCTGCCCGGTCGCCATGTACAGCAGGTACGTCAGGGTCTCCGACAGGTTGTCCGGCTGGATCGGGCAGCCCGGAACGCACACGATCGGGATACCGGCCTTGGACTTCCAGTCCCATCCGAGGTAGTCGGGAACGCCCATCGCGCCGGTCGGGTTGCCCTGCATGGCGTGGATCCCGCCGTACGTCGCACAGGTGCCGACCGCAACTACCGCAGTGGCCTTCGGGGTCAGCCGGTCCAGCCACTCGCTGGTCGTCATGGGCTGACCGGTCGCCGGGTCGTTTCCGAAGCCGCACCAGTAACCCTCGTCGTGCAGCTGCTCGTTGGGAATCGAACCCTCGACGACAAGTACGAATGGCTCGAGCTCGCCCCGGTCGGCCTTGAAGAACCACTCGAGGAAGTCGTCCGCGCCGCCGTTCGGGCCGCACTCGAAGTCGATCAGCGGCCAGTGCACCGCCACCTGTGGAAGCCCCGGGAGCGCGCCGAGCGCGATCTCCTCGATGCTGGGCTGGGTGGCTGCGGTGAGAGCGACGGAGTCGCCGTCGCAGCTCAGTCCCGCGTTGATCCACAGAACATGGATGAGGGCCTTCTCGGCCTCTACTGCTTCGGCTGTGGGCATCCAGGCCCGCTCTCCGGGGCCGTCAATGCGGCCCCCGTCGGTGTCTTCGGGCCAGTGGAGAGCCCCTGTATCTTCCCGGGACCCATCAGAGACCTACGTCACACTCGCTGTCAAGGGTCGGGGCCAGGTGATGGCGGGATTCAGCGCTTGTTTAGGAAACACTCGGCCGATCAGCCCAGCCAGGAGACCCAGGCGTCCAGGTTTTCGCCGGTTTTCGCGGAGATCGGCAGCACCTCGACGTGGGCGTTGAGCTTGCGGGCGTCCCGGGTGAGCCGTTCGGGGTCGAATTCGACATAAGGCAACAGGTCGATCTTGTTCAGCACGACCAGATCGGCGGCCGCGAACATGTGCGGATACTTCAGCGGCTTGTCGTCGCCCTCGGTCACCGAGATGACCACCACCTTGCTCGTCTCGCCGAGATCGAACAGCGCTGGACAGACCAGGTTGCCGACGTTCTCGATGAACAGCACGCTGCCCTCGGCGGGCCGCAGCTCCTCCAGCGCCCGCGCGACCATGGTGGCGTCGAGATGACAGCCGGCGCCGGTGTTGACCTGGACTGCGCGCGCACCCGCCGCCTTTATCCGCTCGGCGTCGAAGAGCGTCTCCTGGTCACCTTCGATCACGCTCACCGGCCGGGAAGCCGTCGCGATCGTGCGCTCGAGCAGCGTGGTCTTCCCCGCGCCCGGCGAGCTCATCAGGTTCACGGTCTTGATACCGCGTTCGGCGAGCCACGCCCGGTTGCGCCCGGCGAGCCGGTCGTTCTTGGCTAAGACCGCCACCTCGAGCTCCATGGTGTGGGTGCGAAGCTCCGCGTCCGGTTCCAGGTGCACGTGCTCGTGGCCGTGCCCGTGCTCGTGGCTGTGGTCGTGCTCATGGGCGTGTCCGCGCTGGGTCTGCCTCGCCGTCGTACCCAGCGTGGTCAGCCGTACGTCGCCCTCCCCGCAACCGCAGGTGCTGCACATCGCCTACGCCACCTCCACCGACGTCACGGAAAGCTCGCTGCCGGACAGCAGCTGGACGTCCGCGCTGCCACACTCGCACAAGAGGAACGCGTCGACGAGACCGAACTCGTCCCCGCACGAGCGGCACTGTGCCCGGCCGTGCACCTGCTCGATCTCGAGGGTCGCGCCCTCGAGCGGCGTTCCGGCAGCCGCCAGCTCGAAGCAGAACGTCAACGCGTCGGGGACCACGCCGGCCAGTCGCCCGATGCGCAGGCGGACGACCTTCACGTGGTGTCCTTCGGTGCGTTCGAGCACCGACGACACCACACTCTCCGCGATCGCCAGCTCGTGCATGGTCCGTCCCGCCTGTCCGCTTCACCGTAGGTCGGCTGCTCACCGATGGCAACGGACGTGTTCATTCCGGCGGCTCTGGAGGAGTCAGGCGAGCCAGACCCGGTGTTCGGAGATCACCGCGCGCAGCTCGCTCAGCTGTTCACGGACCCTCTCGGGCGCCGTACCTCCGCGGCCGGTGCGGGAGCTCACCGAGCCTTCGACGGTCAGCACACTGCGGACGTCCGGGGCCAGTCTCGAATCGATCGCGGCTAGCTCGTCCGCGCTGAGGTCGCGCAGCTCGAGGTCGCGCTCCTCACACCGGCGTACACAGGCTCCGGCCACCTCGTGCGCCTCGCGGAACGGCACCCCCTGCCGCACCAGCCATTCGGCGACGTCGGTGGCTAGCGAGAACCCGAGAGGGGCTAGCCGCCCCATCAGGTCCGTGTCGAACTCCACCGTGGCGATCATTCCGGTGAATGCCGGCAACAGCATCTCAAGGGTGTCGACGGAGTCGAAGACCGGCTCCTTGTCCTCCTGGAGGTCGCGGTTGTAGGCCAGCGGCAGCGCCTTGAGGGTGGTCAGCAGGCCGGTCAGGTTGCCGAGCAGCCGGCCGGCCTTGCCGCGGGCGAGCTCGGCGATGTCGGGGTTCTTCTTCTGCGGCATGATGCTCGAGCCGGTCGAGTACCCGTCGTGCAGCCGGACGAACCCGAACTCCCGCGTCGCCCAGAGAATGACCTCCTCGGCGAGCCGGCTGAGGTCCACCCCACTCATTGCGGCCACGAACGCGAACTCGGCGACGAAGTCCCTGCTGGCGGTGCCGTCGATGGAGTTCGCGGTGCTCTGGGTGAAGCCGAGTTCATGGGCCACCGGCCGCGGGTCCAGGCCGAGGCTGGAGCCGGCCAGCGCGCCGGCGCCGTACGGCGAGTCGCCCGCGACCCGGTCGTCCCAGTCGCGCAGCCGGTCCACGTCCCGCAGCAACGGCCAGGCGTGCGCCAGCAGGTGGTGGGAGAGCAGCACCGGCTGGGCATGCTGCAGATGTGTCCGGCCAGGCATGATCGCGCCGAAATGCCGCTCGGCCTGCTCCGCGAGGGCGTCGGCGAGGTCGAGGAGCAGACCGGCGAGAGTGCGGGCATGCTCGCGGAGAAACAGCTTCGTCAACGTCGCCACCTGGTCGTTGCGGGACCGCCCGGCTCGCAGCCGGCCGCCGACCTCGGTACCGACCTCCGCGAGCAGCAGCCGTTCCAGAGCACCATGGACGTCTTCGTCGCTCGGGTCGGGACGTAGCTCGCCGGCGGCGTACCTCTCCGCAAGCGTGTCCAGCCCCCGGTGCATCTCGGCAAGGTCTTGCTCGTCCAGCAGGCCGGCACGATGAAGCGCGTTGGCGTGCGCGCGCGAACCCGCCAGGTCGTAGGGCGTCAACCTCCAGTCGAAGTGCGTCGAGCGCGACAGCGCCTCGAGCTCGGGACTCGGACCGGAGGTGAACCGAGCGCCCCAGAGCTTGCCGGGATCCGTCTTCGCTGGCTTGCTCACGCTGGCTGCCTTCCTAGGTCTACCCGGTGGGGCTGGCCCCGGAGTCCACTCATCCCGCGTTCAGGTCGCGTTTGGCGGCGATCTTGGACGACAGGCCCCAGAGCTCGACGAAGCCTTTGGCCAGCGACTGGTCGAAAACGTCGCCCTCGTCGTAGGTGGCCAGGTTGAAGTCGTAGAGCGAGACCCCCGACCTGCGGCCGGTGACGGTGGCCTTGCCGGCATGGAGCGTCATCCGGATATCGCCGGTGACGTGCTGCTGGGTGACCGCGATGAACGCATCGAGGGCGTGCTTGAGCGGTGAGAACCACAGGCCGTCGTAGGCGAGCTCACCCCAGCGCTGGTCGACACCACGCTTGAAGCGGGCCAGGTCGCGTTCGACGGTGACGTTCTCTAGCTCCATATGGGCGGCGACCAGTGCGATCGCGCCGGGAGCCTCGTACACCTCCCGGCTCTTGATGCCGACCAGCCGGTCCTCGACCAGGTCGAGCCGGCCCACCCCCTGGGTGCCGGCGCGCTGGTTGAGCTGCTGGATCGCCTGCATCGGGGTGACCGCCCGGCCGTCGAGTGCGGTCGGGACACCGGCGGTGAACGAGATCGTCACCTCGTCGGGGTCACGCGGTGTGGCCGGGTCCTGGGTGTAGGAGTAGACGTCCTCGACAGGCCCGTTCCAGATGTCCTCGAGGAAGCCGGTCTCCACGGCTCGGCCCCAGACGTTCTGGTCGATGGAGTACGGCGACTTCTTCGTCACGTCGATCGGCAGGTCGTGCTCGGCGGCGTACTCGATTGCCTTCTCACGGGTCCAGGCGTAGTCACGGACCGGCGCAATCACCCGCAGGTACGGCGCCAGCGCGCCGACGCCGACCTCGAACCGGACCTGGTCGTTGCCCTTGCCGGTGCAACCGTGCGAGACGACGCTCGCACCGTGCTCGTGGGCCGCCTCTACGAGGTGTTTGACGATCAGCGGTCGAGAGAGCGCCGAGACCAGCGGGTAGCGGTCCATGTAGAGCGCGTTCGCCTGCACGGCGGGCACGCAGTAGTCCCGAGCGAACTCGTCCTTGGCGTCGATCACGACCGACTCAACGGCTCCGCAGGCCAGGGCCCGTTTGCGGACCACGTCCATGTCCTCACCGCCCTGACCGAGGTCGATCGCGACAGCCACGACCTCGGCCCCGGTCTCCTGGGCCAGCCAGCCGATGGCAACGCTGGTGTCGAGTCCGCCCGAGTAGGCCAAGACGATGCGGTCGATGCTGCTGTTCGTGCTCACTGGTTGTCCTTCTGCTGGTCTGGCGGGGTTGGGTCTGCATGAGCTGCATGGGCTGCAGGAGCTGGATGGGCTGAACTGTCGGGTCCACCGCGGTGCTGGGTGGCCAGGTCGAACAGCCGCCCCGCGAGTGCTGCCCCGCCGACTGGGTTGCGGGCGACCACCAGGACGGTGTCGTCGCCGGCGATCGTGCCGAGCACGTCACGCAGCTCGGCCTTGTCCATGGCCGAGGCAAGGAAGCTGGCGGCTCCGGGAGGGGTTCGCAGGACGACGAGGTTCCCGCTGGCTTCGGCGCTGGTGAGCAGCTCGGCGCTGAGCCGAGCGAGCCGGTCGCGCGAAGCCGCGGTCTCGCGGGGTACGACGGGGGTCCGATCACCGCCCTCGCCGGGGACGGCGTACACCAGCGCGCCGGAGGCGCTGCGAACCTTGACCGCGTCGAGCTCCACGAGATCGCGGGACAACGTGGCCTGGGTGACCGTGTGCCCGTGAGCTCCGAGTAGGTCGGCGAGCTCGGTCTGCGAACGGATCTGCGCGGTAGCCAGCAAGTCCACGATGCGTTGTTGGCGCGCGCTCTTGGTCAACGGGATCTGCGCACTCTCGGTCACCTCGCACCGCCGAGCAACGTGGTCATGATCGCCTTCTGCGCATGTCGGCGGTTCTCCGCCTCGTCCCAGACGACGCTGGCGGGTGAGTCGATGACGTCGGCGGTGATCTCCTTGCCGCGGTAGGCCGGAAGGCAGTGCAGCACGATCGCATCGTCACCCAGGGCAAGGAGGTCGGCGTTGAGCTGCCACGGACCGAAGATCTCGGCTCGATCGGCTGCCTCGCCCTCCTTGCCCATCGAGACCCAGGTGTCGGTGACGAGTACGCCGGCCCCGGTGGCCGCGTCTGCCGGGTCGGCGACGAGCTTCGCCGATCCTCCGGAGGCACCAGCCAGCTGCTGAGCCCGCGCGAGGACCGCCGGGTCCGGCTCGAAACCGGCGGGGCCGCTGACCCGCACGTGCATGCCGGCCAGCGTCCCCGCCAGAAGGTAGGAGTGGCTCATGTTGCTCGCTGCGTCTCCGAGGAAGGTGACCGTCTGGCCGGCGAGCGGACCGCGGTGCTCGATGATCGTGAGCAGGTCGGCCAGGGTCTGGCACGGGTGGAACTGGTCGGTCAGTGCGTTGACGACGGGCACGCCGGCGTACTCGGCCATCTCGTCCAGACGGGACTGTTCGAAGGTCCGCCAGACGACCATCGAGCTCTGCCGCCCGAGCACCCGGGCCACGTCGGCAACCGACTCGCGGACGCCGATCTTGGCCAGGTTGCCGTCGATCACCATGGGATAGCCGCCAAGCTCGACGATCCCGGCGGCGAACGAGGCCTGCGTGCGCAGCGTCGGCTTGTCGAAGATCACCGCGACCGTCTTCGGCCCGGCCAGCGGCTGGGCGTCGTACGGGGCCCCCTTGAGGTGCGCAGCCAGCGCAAGCACCTCGGCCTGGCCGGTGATGCTCAGGTCGTCGTCGCGAAGGAAGTGGGTGCTCATCAGGCCTCGTTGAAGGCTGCGTTGAGAATGCCTGGCCAAGCGGCCAGGAACCTCTGCGCGTCGTCGTCGGTCAGCACCAGGGGTGGCGCCAGCCGGATGGCGTGCGGGGTCGGGTTGTTCAGGATGAACCCTGCGCCAAGAGCAGCAGCGGCCACCTCTGTAGAGCAGGGAGCAACGAGGTCGAGCCCGATCAGCAGGCCCTCGCCTCTGACGCTGCTCACCCGGTGGTCGGCACCGAGCCCCTCTCGAAGCACCCGGCCCAGCGCGGTGGCGTGCTCGAGGAGCCCGTCGCTCTGGATCACCTCGAGGACCGCCAGGGCGGCAGCGCACGCCACCGGGTTGCCGCCGAAGGTCGTCCCGTGGTCCCCGGGCTGGAGGAGCTCTGCGGCCGGTCCCCCAGCGATGCAGGCTCCGATCGGAAAGCCACCCGCGAGCCCTTTGGCGAGCGTGACGACATCAGGACCCACCTCGTCGGCGGCCGCGAACCAGCTGCCGGTGCGGCCCACCCCCGTCTGGATCTCGTCGAGCCACAACAGCGCGCCGTGTTCGGCAGTGATCTTGCGTGCTGTCCGCAGGTACCCCTGGGGAGGTACGACGACACCCGCCTCCCCCTGGATCGGCTCGAGGACGACGGCGGCGGTCCGCTCGGAGACGGCACCGGCGAGGGCATCGGCATCGCCGTACGGCACGAACGTGACATCGCCGGGCAACGGCTCGAACGGGTCGCGGTAGGCCGCC
The DNA here is from genome assembly GCA_030947625.1 of Actinomycetota bacterium. Taxonomy (GTDB): domain Bacteria; phylum Actinomycetota; class Actinomycetes; order Propionibacteriales; family Nocardioidaceae; genus Marmoricola. The sequence goes on along the minus strand of JALZBH010000016.1, from coordinate 16,604 downwards.
CTCGCGGTCAGTGCCAGCGCGCCCATCGTGCGGCCGTGGAAGGCCCCTTCGGCGGCGACCAGATGGGTACGCCCGGTGCGCCGGGTCAGCTTCAGGGCGGCCTCGTTGGCCTCGGTGCCCGAGTTCGCGAAGAACACCCTGCCCGACCTAGGGTCATCGAGCAGCTCCAGCAGCCGCTCGGCGAGCTCGATCTGCGGCTCGGTCGCGAAGAAGTTCGAGACGTGGCCCAGCGTCTCCAGCTGCTCGGTGACGGCGTTGACGAGCCGTGGGTGCGCATGCCCGAGAGTGTTGACGGCGAGGCCGCCAACAAGGTCGAGGTACTCGTTGCCGGCCTCGTCCCAGACGTGTGCACCCTGTCCCCGGGTCAGCACCAGCTTGGGAGGTCCGAAGGTGTTCATCAGCGCCCCTGCGTACCGGCTGCGCCTGTCGTTCATTCCCGAGCCTTCCTGGTCTTGGTCGCGACTCCCGGCAGGACCTGGGTGCCGACGCCGTCGGCGGTGAAGATCTCCAGCAGTACGGCATGCATCTCCCGGCCGTCGACCACCGTGGCTCGCGGCACCCCGCCAGTGACCGCCTGAAGGCAGGCCGACATCTTCGGCACCATCCCACTGGCCAGGCTCGGCATCAGCTCGGCCAGCGCCTCGGGACCGATCTCGCCGATCACGTCGTCGCTGGAGGGCCAGTCGCGGTACAGCCCCTCGACGTCGGTGAGGACCAACAGCTTCTCCGCACCCAGCGCGACCGCCAGAGCTGCGGCGGCGGTGTCGGCGTTGACGTTGTGTACGGCGCCAGCGGAGTCCGGGGCGACCGAGGAGATCACCGGGATCCGGCCGGCCTCGATCACGTCGAGCACCGCCTCGGGACGCACCTTGACCACCTCGCCGACCAGGCCCAGGTCGACCTCCTCGCCGTCGACGACCGTGCCGGTGCGGCGGGCGGTGAACAGACCCCCGTCCTCACCGGAGAGCCCGACCGCCAGCGGGCCGTGCTTGTTGACCAGTCCGACCAGCTCGCGTTGGACCTGGCCGACCAGGACCATCCGGACGACGTCCATTGCCTCGTCGCTGGTGACCCGCATGCCACCCTTGAACTCGCTGACGATGCCGAGCCGGTCGAGCATGGTGGAGATCTGCGGACCGCCACCGTGGACGACGACCGGCTTGAACCCGGCGTACCTCAAGAACACGATGTCCTCGGCGAACGCTCGCTTCAGCAGTTCGTCGGACATCGCGTTGCCGCCGTACTTCACCACGATCACCTTGTCGTGGTACTTCATCAGCCACGGCAGAGCCGCGGAAAGCGTGGTGGCCGTCGGCGTCCGGGTCATGAGGAGTACGCGCTGTTCTCATGGACGTAGGCGTGGGTGAGGTCGTTGGTCCAGACCGTGGCCCGCGCGTCCCCGGACTTGAGGTCGATGGTGACGCCGACGTGCCGGCCGGTGAGGTCGACCCTGCCCGGGTCTTCGGCCGGAGCGGAGTTCCGGCAGACCCAGACGTCGTTCATCGCCACGTCCAGGTCGGCCGGTTCGAACGCGGCCCTCGTGGTACCGATCCCGGCCAGCACCCGACCCCAGTTCGGGTCCTTGCCGAAGACGGCAGCCTTGAAGAGGTTGCTCCGCGCAACACTCCGGCCGACCTCCACGGCGTCGTCCTCGGTGGCCGCGTTGACAACGCTGATGGCGATCTCGTGCTCGGCCCCTTCGGCGTCGGCCAGCAGTTGTCCCGCCAGGTCCGAACAGGCCCGGATGAGCGCTGCGGTGAAGTCCTCAGGAGTCGGCGCGATGCCGCTGGCACCGCTCGCGAGCAGCGTCACCGTGTCGTTCGTGGACATGCAGCCGTCGGAGTCGAGACGGTCGAAGCTGACCCGGGTGGCCGCCCGCAGCGCGGTGTCCAGGGCGCTCGCGTCGACCTCCGCATCAGTGGTGAGTACGACGAGCATGGTGGCCAGGGCCGGAGCCAGCATCCCGGCCCCCTTGGCCATCGCGCCGATGCTCCAGCCCCCACCATCGACGACGACCTGCTTGGTGACGGTGTCGGTGGTGAGGATCGCCGCGGCAGCATCCGGGCCGCCGGTCTTCTCGAGCGCGTCGACCAGGTTGTCGACACCGGACAACAACGCTCCGCGCGGGTTGGTCATCCCGATCAGGCCGGTGGAGCAGACAACCACGTCGGCTGCGCCGACGCCGAGACCCTGAGCCACTCGTTCGGCGACCGCATGCGTGGTCTGGAAGCCTTCGGGGCCGGTGTAGCAGTTCGCCCCGCCGGCGTTGATCACGACTGCACGCACTACACCGTCCTTGACCACCTGCTGGCTCCACAGAACCGGGTTCGCCTTGCACCTGTTGGCCGTGAACACGGTGGCGTTCGCAGCGGAGGGCCCGTCGTTGACTACCAGCGCCATGTCCGGCGCACCAGTCGTCCTCAAGCCCGCCGCGACGCCGGCAGCGCGAAACCCGCGAGGATCGGTCACACTCACGATCCACCTCTTCGAGGTGGTATGGGGGCCGACACGGCTGTCTCGACCCGGTGACCGCGCTTGCCCCACTCCTCCACGGCGTCCTCGGCGCGCTCGACCGGGACCAGGACCCAGTCGGTGTCGTACGTCGAGATCGTGAACACGCTGACTCCGGCCGCCGCCATCGGCTCGAGCAACTCGGCGAGGACGCCGGTGAGGGAGAGATCGAGGGGGCCCTGGACCGCGAACGCCGTGAACGGACCGGCCTGCTTGGCCTTCTTCGGAACGCCGCGGGCGGCGCACACCAGGCTGGTCTCGGTAGCGGTCGCGGTCACCGAGAGCAGCGAGGACGACTCCGCCCAGGCCGGGATCTCGGCGCCCGGAGGAAGGCCGACGACGAGCAGCCTCTCGGGGGACCGGTGCAGGGTGAACGTCGGGGTCACGGGGCCATCCCGACAACGCTCAGGCCGGTGGCTTCGGGCAGTCCCAGGGCCAGGTTCATGCACTGCACCGCCGCCCCGGCCGTCCCCTTGGCCAGGTTGTCGACCGCGCCCACGGCGACCAGCCGACCGGCCCCATTGTCGACGCCCACCTGCAGGTGCACCGAGTTCGAGCCGAGCACGGACTTGGTCTGTGGCCAGAGTCCCTCGGGGAGCAACTGCACGAACGGCTCACCGGCATAGGCCTTGGCATAGCCGGCCCTGACCTCCTCGACGTCGACGTCTGGCTTCGTCGGCGCCGTGCAGGTGGCCAGGATGCCGCGCGGCATGGGTACGAGCAGCGGGGTGAACGACACCCGCACCTGGGCCTCGGTCAGGGCGGCAAGGCACTGCACGATCTCGGGGACGTGACGGTGCCCCCCGCCCACGGCGTACGCCGAGACCGAGCCGATCACCTCGCTGCCGAGCAGGTTCCGCTTGGCCTGCCTGCCGGCTCCACTGGTGCCGCTGGCGGCGACGACAACGAGGTCGTCGACCGAGACCAGGCCGGCGGCCACCGCGGGCGCAAGCGCCAACGAGACCACGGTCGGGTAACACCCCGGGACCGTGATCCGCTTGGCTCCGATGAGCCGCTCGCGCCGGCCGGGCAGCTCGGGCAGCCCATAGGGCCAGCTCCCCGCATGCGGGGAGCCGTAGAACCGCTCCCACGCGCCCGCATCCTGCAGCCGGAAATCGGCGCCGCAGTCGATGACGACCGTGTCGGCGTCGAGCTGGGCGGCCACGGCCGCCGACTGGCCGTGCGGCAGCGCCAGGAAGACCACGTCGTGCCCGGCAAGAGTGTCCGCCGTGGTCGGCTCAAGCACCCGGTCGGCAAGCGGCACCAGGTGCGGCTGGAGGACGGCGATCGGCTCCCCCGCGTTCGACCCACCGGTCAGCGCGCCGATCTCGACGTCGGGGTGTCCCAGCAGAAGGCGCAGCACCTCACCGCCGGCGTATCCGCTGGCGCCCGCGACCGAGGCTTTGATCCTGCTGTGCATGTGCATAAGTATACGCGCGAACGCATGGACCCAGACAACTCGGGTCAGCGCTGGAGGGCACCGTGACGCGTACGCGCCAACGCCACCGCCCGGTCCCGGGCCGCGCCGCTCTCGGCGTCGGTCAGGGTGCGGCCGGACGCCCGAAAACGCATCGCGAAGGCCAGCGACTTCTGGCCATCTCCGATCTGGGCTCCGGTGTAGACGTCGAAGAGCCGCACCGACTCGCACAGCTCCCCAGCCCCCTCGCGCAAAGTCGCCGCGAGTGTCGCGGCGGGAAGGCCGGCCGGCACCACCAGGGCGACATCCTCCTTGGCCACTGGGTACGTTGAGAACCTCGGCGCCAGCACCAGCCCTGGCGCCGCCTCGACAAGGGCGTCCAGGTCGATCTCGAGGGCGCACGTGCGCGGTGCCACGCCGTACGCCGTACAGACGGCCGGGTGCAGCTCCCCGGCATGCCCGATCCCGGCTCCGTCAAGCAGCACCAGCGCGCACCGTCCGGGATGCCAGGGGGCGCAGGCTGCCGCGGCAACGGTGACCTCCAGCCCGAGTACGTGCGCCACCTCGCGGACGACCTGGACGGCGTCGGCCCATGTTGTGGGACGCCCCTCGCCCCACCAGCCAGAGTTGGAGATCTCACCGCTGAGCACGGCGGCCAGGAACCGCGGCTGGAGCGGGATAGCCGCCATCAGCTTGTCCAGGTCGGCGTCGTCCGGGCGCCAGTCGACGCCGAGGATGGGCGCCGCCAACCGATCGCGGGTGGGGAAGAACACCGAGGCGGTCTCGAACAGGGCGACGTCGGTGATCCCGCGGCCACGGTTGCGTGCCGCGGCTCTCAGCAAGGCAGGCAACAGCGTGGTGGCGAGCTCAGGGGCTTGTTCAGACAGCGGGTTCGCCACCCGGATCGTGTCGCGCCGTACGTCGCCGGCCGGAAGGCCGAGGGTGTCGAAGTCGGCCGTTCCCAGGAAGGGGAAGGTCTTCACCTCGACCAGTCCGAGACCCGCGAGCAAGTACCCCACTCGACGGCGCAGCCGCTGCCCCTTGGTGAGCCCACGACCGGCCGGCGCTAGCGGGAGCTCCGAGGGGATTTCGGTGTACCCGACGATCCGGGCGACCTCCTCGACCAGGTCGAAGGGGTCGGTGAGGTCGGGGCGCCACGACGGTGGCAGCACCGTCAGCTTGTCCTTGTCCAGCCCGTCGACGCCGACGGCGCAGCCGACCAGCTGCAGGTGGGTGATCGTGGTCTCGGTGTCGACGGCCATGCCGGTGACGCGGGCCGGCAGGCCGGCGTCGACGCTGATGCTGGCGATGCTGGGTGGGGATCCGGCGTACGTCACCCCGTCGTCGATGCGACCGCCGCCGTGCGCCACGAGCAACTCAGCCACCCGGTCGGCGGCGTACCCCGGAAGCAGCGGGTCGACGCCTCGCACGAACCGTTTGGATGCCTCCGACAGCAGCTTGTGCCGCTTCTCGGTGCGATAGACCGTTGCCTCGTCGAAGTGCGCTGCCTCGATCACCACCGTGCTCGTCGACTCCGACAGCTCGGTGGTCTGTCCGCCCATCACGCCGGCCAGGCCGATCGGTCCCGAGTCGTCGGAGATCAGCAGGTCCTCAGACGACAGCGTTCGCTCGATGCCGTCGAGCGTGGTCAGCCGCTCCCCCGGCCGCGCGCGGCGGACCCGGATCGGGCCGGCCAGCCGGTCGCCGTCGTACCCGTGGATGGGCTGGCCGAGCTCGAGCATCACATAGTTGGTCACGTCGACGGCGAGCGAGACCGGTCGCATACCGGCCAGCTGCACTCTGTGCGTTAGCCAGGGTGGCGTCGGGGCGCCGGCGTCGAAGCCGGTCACGGTGCGGGTCACGAACACCGGACATCCGGCGGGGTCCTCGAGCACCACGGGGTAGCCGGAGTCGTTGGGCCCCGGCAGGGTGCGGTCCGCCGGGTCGCGGTACGCGACGCCGTACGCCAAGGCGGCCTCACGGGCGATCCCGCGCAACGACAGGGCGTAGCCCCGGTCGGGGTTGATCTCGAACTCGATGACTGAGTCGCGCAGGTGCAGCAGCTCCGCGGCATCGGCACCCGGGACGACGTCCTCGTGCCGCGGGTCGAGCACGAGGATGCCGGTGTGGTCGTGGCCCAGCCCGAGCTCGTGGGCCGAACAGATCATCCCGTCCGAGAGGTGCCCGTAGGTCTTGCGTGCGGCGATCTCGAAGCCCCCGGGCAGGACGGCGCCAGGAAGCGCGACCACGACCAGGTCACCCACAACGAAGTTCGCGGCGCCGCAGACAATCCCCCGGCTGCCGTCGCCGACGTCGACCTGGCACCAGCGGATGGTCTTGCCGTTCTTCTGCGACTGGGGCTCGAAGGCCAGCACCCTTCCCACCACCAGGGGTCCGGTCAGCTCCGCCCCCGGCTCGGTGATCGCCTCGAGCTTGAGACCCAGCGCAGTGAGCCGACGGGCCAGCTCGACTGTGGGTACGCCGGACGGGAGATCGGCGTAGTCGCGGATCCACGACACCGGCGCGCGCATCAGACCTCCGTCCCGAAGGCCAGGGAGAACCGGACGTCGCCCTCGACCATGTCGCGCATGTCCGCCACCCCGTGGCGGAACATCAGCGTCCGGTCGATGCCCATCCCGAACGCGAACCCGGTGTAGCGCTCGCTGTCGATCCCGCAGGCCCGCAGCACCCGCGGGTTGACGATGCCGCAGCCACCCCACTCGATCCAACCCTCGCCCTTGCAGGTGCGACACGTCCCGTCGCGCCCGTCCGGGCTGGAGCTGCCACTGCTGCCACCGTTTCCGCTGCCCCGGCAGACGAAGCAGAGCAGATCCACCTCGGCGCTGGGCTCGGTGAACGGGAAGTACGACGGCCGGAAGCGGGTGGTGATCCCGGTGCCGAGCATGGCCTGGGCGAAGTAGTCCAGGGTGCCCTTGAGGTGGGCCATCGTGATGCCTTCGTCGACGACCAGCCCTTCGACCTGATGGAAGACCGGGAGATGGGTCGCGTCGTACTCGTCGGAGCGGAAGACGCGACCTGGGCAGATCACGTAGATCGGAGGTTTGCGGCTCAGCATCGTGCGCGCCTGAACCGGCGAGGTGTGCGTACGCAGCACCAGACCGCCGTCGGCCGGCTCCAGCCAGAGGGTGTCCTGCATCGTGCGGGCGGGATGGTCCGAGCCGAGGTTCAGCGCGTCGAAGTTGAGCCACTCGGCGTCGATCTCGGGCCCCTCGGCGACCTCCCAGCCCAAGGCAATGAACACCTCGGCTATCCGCTCCGACAATGTCGTGACCGGGTGTCGGGCACCGACCCTGCGTCGATCGGCAGGCAGCGTGACGTCGACCGTCTCCTCCAGCAGCATCCGCTCCTCGGCCTGGGTGTCGAGCTCGGCCTGCCGGGCCACCAGCGCCGCGTTGACGGCCGACCGGGCCTGGCCGACCCGCTTCCCGGCGGCTTTGCGCGCCTGCGGCGGGAGCGCGCCGATCTCCCGGTTGGCCAGTCCCAGCGGTGATCGGTCGCCGGCGTGCTGGCTGCGGACCAGCTTGAGGGCGACCAGGTCTGCGGCCGAGCCAATGGCGGCAAGCGCCGCTTCGCGCATTGCGGCAACCTCGGCCTCCCCCAGAGGGGTGACCTGGACCGGATCGTAGTCGGAGTTCGGGCCGGACATCGCGGCCTTTCTGTTCGGGCTGGCGCGGGCTCGCAGGTGCAGTCTAGGAACCACCGGTCCGGGGCCGCGAGCCGGTTTCAGTGGGTACGCCGGTCCTCGCTCGGCCAGAACAGCACCACCCGCGCTCCACTGCCGGGAGCATCGGTGATCTCGACCGTGCCTGCATGCGCGGCGACGAGGCCATGCACCAGGTACATCCCCAGGCCGGTCCCGCCGCGGGTGCCGTGCTTCCAGAACTTGGTGAACACCCGTCGCCGGATCGTCTCGGCGATGCCTTCGCCCTCGTCGTCGACACTGACCCGCACGCCGCCAGGGACGACGGTGGTGGTGACCGTCACCGTGCCTTCGCCATGGCGGATCGCGTTGTCGACCAGGTTGATGAGCACCTGGATGAGCTTGTCGGGGTCGGCGAACACGATCGCCTCCGGGTCGGCGTACTCCTGCCGAAGGGTGCGGCTGGTGGCCATCCGTGCGGAGTCGAGCACTCGTGCGACGGCCGGGACGATCCCGACCTCCCGGGGATAGAGCGGTAGCCGGCCGGTGTCGATCCGGGCGACGTCGAGCAGCTCGGTGATCAACCGGGCCAACCGTTCTGCATCAGCGTTGACGGTCGCGAGCATCAGCTTCTTCTGCTCGTCGTTGAGCCGGTCCCACTTGCTCAGCAAGGTGGTCACGAACCCGCGGACCCCGGTCAGCGGCGAGCGCAGCTCGTGAGCGACGGCCGCGACCAGGTCCGAGCGGTCGCGGTCGAGTCGGGAACGTCCGCGCGCCGAGCGCAGCACCAGCGTCACCCGTTCGACCGGCCGGCCCGGTCGCGATCGGATCAGCCGACCCGCGACGAGCACCTCGGTGCCGTCGGGGGCGAGCCAGCTCTGCTCGGTCAGGGCGGAACGGGTGGACAGGCCGCCGTACGGGTCGTTGACGCTGATCCAGTCCACGCCCTCCTGGTCCTGCAGCGCCACCACGTCGCCGAGGGGTTCTCCGACCGCGGTCCCGGACAGGCCGAGCATCCGCTGGGCGCATGTGTTGGTGAAGGTCACAGCACCGGCGGCGTCGGCAGCGACTACTCCGTCGGGCAGGTCGTCGAGCAGCTGGGGACCGGCGTACGGCGTGTCCACGTGGCTCAGGCTAGGCGATCGTCCGGGCCGCGCTGGCATACAGGCAGACTGCGCCGGCCGTCGCGAGGTTGAGCGACTCCGCCTTGCCCAAGATCGGGATGGAGACCCGGTGGTCGGCCAGGGCCGCGAGCTCTCCCGGCAGCCCCCAGGCCTCATTGCCGAACAGCCACGCGACCTGCCCGTCGAGCAGTCCGATGCGGGTTGCCTCGAACAGGTCGATCTCACCGGTGCCGGCTGCGGCGAGGACGACGTACCCCTGCTTCTGGAGGACGCGCACGGTCTCGGCTGGGTCGGCGGTGAGCGCGATCGGGAGGTGGAACAGGCTGCCTGCGGTCGCCCGGACGGTCTTGTCGTTGTAGAGGTCGACGCTGTTGCCGGTGAGGACGACCGCCGCGGCACCGGCAGCGTCCGCCGTACGGATCATCGTGCCGGCGTTTCCCGGGTCGCGTACGTCGGCGCAGACCGCGACCACCCCATGGCCCGCTTCCGACGTGGGGCCGACCACCGACTCGAGCGTGACGTCGAGAAAGCGGCAGACCGCCACCACGCCCTGAGGGGTGACCGTGCCGCTCAGCGAGACAACCGCATCGTCGGTGGCGATCCGCCAGGGCACCCCGACTGCGCGGACCTCCGCCTGCGCGTCCGCGTACGTCGTACTGGCGGCTGAGGTCGCAAAGACCTCGACGACACAGCTGGTGACGCTCAGTGCCGAGGAGAGTGCCTTGGCACCCTCTGCCAGGAACAGCCGGTGCCGCGTGCGAGCTGCCCCGCGGGTGAGCTGGTGGGCCGCGCGCACCCGACCGCTGCGCTGAGTCAGCATCTCGGGATCAGGGGCGACCTTACGCGGAGACAGGAGCGTTGACGTTCTCTGGCAACGCGGCCTTGGCGGACTCGACCAGTACCGCGAATGCGGGGGCGTCGTTAACGGCCAGGTCGGCAAGGATCTTGCGGTCCACCTCGACGCCGGCGGCCTTGAGTCCCTGGATGAACCGGTTGTAGGTCATCCCGTTCGCACGCGCGCCGGCGTTGATCCGCTGGATCCACAGCCTGCGGAAGTCGCCCTTCTTCTTGCGCCGGTCGTTGTAGCTGTAGACCAGCGAGTGGGTGACCTGCTCCTTCGCCTTGCGGTAGAGGCGCGAGCGCTGTCCGCGGTAGCCGCTGGCGCGCTCGAGGGTTACCCGGCGCTTCTTGTGGGCGTTGACCGCCCGCTTGACGCGTGCCACGTCTGTCTCCTTGTTGTGTCGCGTGGGTGCTCTGGACCGCCTCAGACGGTCCGGATCTCCCAGGTTCGGGGTTGGTCAGCGACCGAGCAGTTTGCGGACCCTCTTCAGGTCCGACTTGGCGATCTCGGTGGTGCCGGACATGCGGCGGGTCATCGACGACGGCTTCTTCTCCAGGTTGTGGCGCATCCCGGTCTTCTGCCGCCGGATCTTGCCGGTGCCGGTCACCCGGAAGCGCTTGCTGGCACCCGAGTGCGTCTTGTTCTTCGGCATCTTGGTTCTCTCTCCTGTTGCTACTGCGGTGGTCAGGCTTCGATCTCGGGGTCGAGGTTCTCCGAGCGGCCGCGCTCCTTCTTCGGTGCCGGGGTCGAGCCGGTGGTTCGCTCGGCACGCTCCTCGGCACGTTCGGCCTCCCGAGCGGCGGCGCGGGTCTGCTTCTCGGCCTTGACCTCGGCCTTGGCTTCGGCCTTCTTCTTCAGCGGCCCGAGCACCATCACCATGTTGCGACCGTCCTGCTTCGGAGAGGACTCCACGAAGCCGAGCTCGGTCACGTCCTCGGCCAGTCGCTGCAGAAGCCGGAACCCGAGCTCGGGTCGGTGCTGCTCGCGACCACGGAACATGATCGTGATCTTGACCTTGTCGCCCGAGCGCAGGAACCGGACGACGTGACCCTTCTTGGTCTCGTAGTCGTGCTGGTCGATCTTGGGTCGGAGCTTCATCTCTTTGATGACCGTGTTGGTCTGGTTCCGGCGGGTCTCACGTGCCTTCTGGGCGTTCTCGTACTTGAACTTCCCGTAGTCCATGAGCTTGCAGACCGGCGGCTTGCCCATGGGCGCTATCTCGACCAGGTCGAGGTCCGCCTCCTGGGCCAGCTTCAGCGCCTGGTCGGTCGGCACGATGCCGACGGTCTCGCCGTTGGGGCCAACGAGCCGAACCTCGGGAACGCGGATCCGGTCGTTGATGCGCAGCTCTGTGCTGATGGGTCCTCCATGAGGTAGTCGGCTTCAGACCACACCGGAGAACCAGTAGGGCCCCCGTGCCGACGCGGCGGGAGCCCCAAAGTCCAAGCGCTGGCAACGGCGTACGCCACCAGCGCCTAGGACCAGACCCGACGACCAGGTACGTCGCTGCGGGTGGGAGGAGGCCTCCACTTTGTCGAACCGGTTGTGTGCGCAACCGGCCGGTCGAGGTCCAGGATACGCCACCGTGTCGGCCGTGTCGAAAAAAGTGCTGCCGGGCCCAAGTCCTTGGCCTTCGGATGAGCAGGTCCACGCAGCCGGAATGCTGCGCCACCTTCTAGGCTGGTGCCATGCCTCTCGACTCGGCCTCCTGGGCTGCCCTTGCTCTGGGCATCGCGGCGATGGGAGCCGTGCTGTCGTGGCTGGCCTGGCGCCGCCGGGGGCCGGTGGCCGGCCTGCGTGGGGTCGCCTGGACGCTGATCCCGATCGCAGCGTGGCTGAGCGGCACGCTCAAGCTCGTGGTGGAGATCGCGGCCGACGTGTCGAGCTGGGCGGTGCACTTGGTGTTCAGCCCGGTGGTCTGGCTCGGCATCAGCGCGGCCGGACTGTCCGCGCTTCTGTTCGTTGTCACCGCCACGCTGCGTGCCCGGGGCCTGGGGACGCGGGTGCCTTCCCGCGAGGTCGAGGGTGCGCAGCCGCGCCAGGTGCCCCCCTCCAAGGGCAAGCGGAAGGCGACCGACGACGACGTGGACGACGAGATCGCGGCAATCCTGCGCCGGCACAACATCTCGTGAGCGGTGACCAGGCTCTCCTGGACACCGTCGAACGGCGTCGGCTCGCGCGTCGCGACCGGGTCTGGTTCCCTCACACGTTGTCCTGCGAGCTGGCCGAGCACACCAACCTCGTGCATCTCCGGGCCGGAGACCGCGTAGTCGAGTCGGTGCCGACGTACCGGGGGCTCGGGCCGGCCTGGTGAACCTGCCCAGCCTGGTGCTCGAGCACGCCTTCGATCAGCCCCCGCTGCTCGGCGGCGGCTGGATGATCTGCATCGACGGGCCGGCGGGATCGGGCAAGACCACACTGGCCGATGCTCTGCTCGCCGAAGCGACCGACCGTGTGGAGAGGCCGCAGGTACTCCATCTGGACGACCTGCTCGAAGGCTGGTCCGGGCTGGGCAGTCTGGGGCCACGGTTGCGCAACTATGTGGTCGGGCCGCTGGCGTCGGGGCATCCGGGTTGTTACCGCCGCTACGACTGGGCGACCGAGCGTTTCGCCGAGGAACACCTGATCGCGCCTTTGGACCTGCTCATCCTCGACGGGGTCGGCTCGGGGTCGAGGGACCTGCGCAGCAGGCGGGCGACTCTGGTGTGGGTCGAGGCACCGCCGCTGGTGCGCCTCCGGCGCGGCCTCGAACGCGACGGTGCGCAGCTGCGGGATGCCTGGCTGCAGTGGATGGCCGACGAGGCGTGCCACTTCGCCGACCAGAGCACGCGTGAGCTCGCCGACTTTCGCGTCGACGGAGCCACCTCGGTTCGCGGTGACTGTCTTCGTTGACTCTGGTCGTCGCGGTGGCACCCCGCCATATGCTCGGGTCGTGGAGAGACCAGCGTGAGGGACTCGAAGGGGTCCGGCGCCCCGACCGGAGAGCAGTACGCGATCACCGGCGGCGACTACGAGGCAGTCGTCGTCGAAGGTGGCGGTGGCCTGCGTTCGTTGACGTACGCCGGCCGACCACTGGTTGACACCTACGAACAGTCCGAGACGATCACCGGCGGCCGCGGTCAGGTGTTGCTCCCGTGGCCTAACCGGATCCGCGATGGCGCCTATACATTCGGCGGGACGGGGTACCAGCTGGCGTTGAGCGAGCCGGACCAGCACAACGCCACCCACGGGCTGGTCCGCTGGTGCTCGTGGCGGCCGGACTCGTGGGGACGTGAGCATGTGCGGCTGAGGTATCGGCTGGTCGGACAGTCGGGGTACCCGTGGCCGCTCGATCTCGGGGCCGACTACTCGTTGTCCGCGGACGGCCTGGTCGTGACCCTGTCGGCGGAGAACCTGGCCGACGTGCCGGTCCCATTTGCGGCCGGGATGCACCCCTACCTGAGCGTCGGCGGGCGTGTCGACGAGGCAGTGCTCACCCTTCCCGCGGGGAAGCGCCAGCTGGTCGACGAACGGAAGCTGCCGACCTCGCTGGTGGCTGCCGCGAACGAGTACGACTTCGGCACGGGTCGCCGGATCGGGGATCTGGTGCTCGACGACGCCTACACCGACCTCCGGCGCGGCGGCGACGGCCGGGCCGTCGTACGACTGGAGGGTGGGGGTCATGCCGTCGAGCTGTGGCTCGACGAGAGCTGGGCGTACGTCCAGGTGTTCACGGGGGACGCGCTCTCCTCCGGCGCCCGTGAGGCGTTGGCCGTGGAGCCGATGACGGCCCCGGCGGACGCGTTCAACTCCGGGTCCGACCTGATCGAGCTCGCCCCCGGCCAGACCTGGTCCGGCAGCTTCGGCATCCGCGCCGCCTGAATCGCCGACCCGGCTCTTACGTGCTTCTTAAAGCTGCCCACCCGGCGCGAACGTGCCTGCCATTGACGTTCACCCGTCGCGAACGTGCATGCCGGTGAAGTGGTGGGCTCGGCGTGGGCCGTACCCGGCGCACGTAGGGGCCGGGTCGGCGTCCAAAACCTGCACGCAAGAGCCGGGTCGGCGTCCAAAACCCGCACGTAAGAGCCGGGTCGGCGTTAGTCGTTGGGGACGGGGCCCGTCTGCCTGGCGACCAGGGTGCGTAGTGAACGGACGGCGTCGGTCGCTCGCCGTCCGTCGGAGCCCTGGATCGCGAGGACCGAGATCGTCGTACCGTCGGAGAGGTCCATGCTGGCCCAGGGCGCGCCGCGGCGTAGCGTGACACCGACGACCTGGGACCACTCGAAGACCCGTTTGCGATAGCCGTTGACCACTACCAGACGCTCTTCGGTGGCGCTGACCCGCGAACGGACCAACGCGAACCAGCAGATGAAGCCGAGCAGTCCGACGAGGATCAGCGTGACCCGCTGCAGTGGCGTGAACGACGCCCGGATGCTGGGTCCCCAGGCCAGCCAGGTCACCACGCACACCAACACCAACATCAGCCCGAGCACGGTGGCGACGATGCGGGCACCGAACGGCCGCCAAGTGCGCGGCAGGCGAGCGGCGGCGTCCCCGGCCATCACAGACGACACGCATGAATGTCGGTGAGCAGTATCGCCCGCGCACCGATCTCGTACAGCTCGTCCATCAGTTTCTGGGCACCCTCCCGAGGCACCATCGCACGCACCGCGACCCAGTCATGACGGTGCAGTGGTGAGACCGTCGGGCTCTCCATGCCCGGAGTCAGAGCAAGCGCGTCCTCGGATGCCGAGGTGGGGATGTCGTAGTCCATCATCACGTACGCACGCGCCACGAGTACGCCGTCCAGCCGGCGCTTGAACACCTCGAGGCCGGCCGGACTCGCCGCACCGGACCGGGTGACCAACACCGCCTCGGACTCGAGGACGACCTCCCCCAGGATCTCCAGCCCGGCGCGGTTGAGGGTGCTGCCCGTCTCCACGACGTCGGCGATCACGTCCGCCACCCCAAGCTGCACGCTGGTCTCCACGGCTCCGTCGAGACGGACCACCTCCGCCTCGACGCCGTGCTGGGACAGGTACCTCCGGACCACACCGACGTACGACGTAGCGATCCGCTTGCCGGCCAAATCGCCGAGCCCGGTGAGCGTCCCGGGTGGGGCTGCGAAGCGGAAGTTGGACCTGCCGAAACCCAGCCGGAGCACCTCCTCGGCCTTCGCTCCGGAGTCGACCAGCAGATCACGACCGGTGACGCCGACATCGAGGGTGCCCTCACCGACGTACAGCGCAATGTCGCGAGGGCGCAGGTAGAAGAACTCCACGCCGTTGTCCAGGTCGACGAGCGTGAGCTCCTTGAAGTCCGTGCGCTGGCGGTAACCCGCCTCCCGCAGCATCTCCGAGGAAGCCGCTGACAGCGAGCCCTTGTTGGGAATCGCGATCCGCAGCAGCTCAGGCATCTCGGGTGTCCTAGAGGTGGGCGTAGACGTCGTCGAGCGAGACGCCGGTGGCGAGCATGAGCACCTGTGCGTGGTACAGCAGCTGGCTGAGCTCCTGGGCCGCACGGTCCCGGCTCTCGTGCTCGGCGGCCATCCAGGACTCAGCGGCTTCTTCGACCAGCTTCTTGCCGATCGTGTGTACGCCGGCATCGAGCGCGGCGACAGTGCCGGAGCCGTCGGGGCGCTCAGCGGCCTTACGGGAGAGCTCGACCCATAGCTCCTCGAACGTCTTCACGAAGCTCAGCCTAAGGCGTCACGGCGCCTGATCCGGCGCAAGGTCGCGGCCGTGAGAAGAGCCGCGCCGGCCGCGTCGTACCCCTTGTCGCTGTGGGAACCCTCGAGTCCGGCGCGGTCGAGCGCCTGTTCGAGGGTGTCACAGGTGAGTACGCCGAACCCGACCGCCGTGCCCGTGTCGAGGGCCACCCGCGCCAGCCCGTCGGTCGCGGCAGAGCAGATGTAGTCGAAGTGCGGCGTGCCGCCCCGGATCACCACACCAAGTGCGACGACTGCGTCGAAGCCCTTGCCGGCCAGGGCATTCGCCACCACCGGCAGCTCGAAGGACCCCGGCACGCGCACAGTGACCGGCGCCTCCACCCGGTGGTCACGCAGCGCTCTCTCCGCACCGGCCAGAAGTCCAGCCATGACCTGTTCGTGCCAGCTCGCGGCGACCACGGCCACGCGCAGCTCGTGACAGTCGGCCAGTCCGGGCTTCACCGCCCTCTCACCGCTCATCGGTGGCTCCTCCCGGTCACGTCGTCGCGACCCGGGCCGAGCCCGGGCAGCACATGTCCCATCCGGTCACGCTTGGTCTGCAGGTAGGCCAAATTGTGGTCGTTGGGACGCGGCGTCAACGGCACCCGCTCGACCACCGGTACGCCGTACGCCGCCAGACCGGCGGCCTTGTCCGGGTTGTTGGTCAGCAACCGGACGCTCTGAACGCCCAGGTCGCGCAGGATCTGGCTGGCCGCTCCGTAGTGACGGGCATCTGCTGGCAGTCCGAGATCGAGGTTCGCATCGACGGTGTCGCGGCCACCGTCCTGGAGCTGGTAGGCCTGCAGCTTGGCCAGCAAGCCGATACCCCGGCCCTCGTGCCCGCGCAGGTACACCACCACTCCCCTGCCCTCGGCGGCCAGCAGCTCCATCGCCTCGCCGAGCTGAGGGCCGCAGTCGCAACGAGACGACCCGAACACGTCCCCGGTCAGGCACTCGCTGTGCACCCGGGTCAGCACCGGCTCTGCGGCTCGCAGACCGGCGAGGTCGCCGGCCACCAACGCAATGTGCTCGGAGCCGTCGACGGTGACCCGGTAGCCGACCGCGGTGAAGTCGCCGTACGACGTGGGCAGGCGGGTCTCGGCGACCCGTTCGACATGCCGCTCGGTGCGCCGCCGGTAGTGCACCAGCTGCTCGACCGAGATCAGCCGCAGGTCGTGCTCGTCGGCGAAGTCGCGCAGCTGCTGGCCGCGACGCATCGAGCCGTCATCGTTGACCACCTCGACCAGTACGCCAGCCGGCGTCAGCCCCGCGAGCGTCGCCAGGTCGACCGCAGCCTCGGTGTGGCCGCGGCGGGCCAGCACGCCGCCCTCGCAGTAGCGCAACGGGAACACGTGTCCGGGCCG
>JALZBH010000015.1 GCA_030947625.1 Actinomycetota bacterium | reverse complement strand
GCGCAACGTTGGTGAAGACCGAGTTGCCGATGTCGATGGTCTTCATCGCGTTCGGGTTGGTGTGTTCGTTGGTGCCGGGTGCGACTCCGAAGAACCCGTACTCGGGGTTGACCGCCCACAGCCGGCCGTCCTCACCCACCCGCATCCAGGCGATGTCGTCGCCCAGCGTCTGGACCTCCCAGCCCGGGACGGTCGGAGCAAGCATGGCGAGGTTGGTCTTGCCGCAGGCGCTGGGGAAGGCGGCAGCAATGTACTTCGTCACGCCCTGGGGACTGGTGAGCTTGAGGATCAACATGTGCTCGGCGAGCCAGCCCTCGTCGCGTGCCATCACACTGGCGATCCGCAGGGCGTAGCACTTCTTGCCGAGCAGCGCATTGCCGCCGTACCCGGACCCGAAGGACCAGATCATCCGCTCTTCAGGGAAGTGGACGATGTACTTGGTGTCGTTGCACGGCCAGGGCACGTCCTGCTCGCCTTCGGGCAGTGGCGCGCCGACCGAGTGCAGAGCGGGAACGAAGGCAGCGTCGAGCTCCTCCATGCGTTTGAGCACCGACGAACCCATGCGAGCCATCACCCGCATCGATGCGACGACGTACGCCGAGTCGGTGATCTCGACGCCGAACATCGGTTTCTCGGCTTCGAGGTGCCCCATCACGAAGGGGATCACGTACATCGTCCGGCCGGCCATGGAGCCGTCGAACAGGCCGCGCATGATCTTCTTCATCGCCGACGGCGCCATCCAGTTGTTGGTGGGGCCGCAGTCCTTCTCGTCGACCGAACAGATGAACGTGCGCTCCTCGACCCGCGCTACGTCACCAGGGTCGGATGCGGCGTAGAACGAGTTCGGCTTCTTGGTCTCGTCGAGCTTGGTGAACGTACCGGTCGCGACCAGGAAGTCGGTGATCTCGGTCCACTCCTCGTCCGACCCCGTGCACCAGTGCACCCTGTCGGGCTTGGTCAGTGCCGCAGTCTCGTTGACGAACGCCAAGATGCCCTCGTGGCTCGTCGGCGCCTCGGGGGTCGCAGGGACCGATCCAGGTGTAGTCCGATCGGTGATGGACGTGGTATCGGCGGCCATGGGCGGATCCCCTCTCGAGCATCGCAGCGAGCCATTTCGGAGCTACTCGCCGGCCGTCGAGCGGGTCGACGGCAAGGTGTCGTTGAGTCCTGCGCTGTCCTCGACCGCCGCACCGTTGCAGGCGAATCGTCGTGTCTGCCGCGAAAAGTATGCCAGCTGGTAGGCCGGCGCGCTTTCGGGGTGTCCTGAATCTACAAGGGATCGCGCAGGCGGCCTATTGGATCGATCAACCGCTTCCGGTCAGCTTGAAAAGCTTCCCTGCCGAGGCTCTCGAGGCAAAGCCGGAGATCTCGATCTCACCCGTGTCCAGGGGGGTTCGCACTGCTGGTGCGAAGAGGACTACTTCGCGTGCGTTGAAGACGCCGAGTCGGCCGCTTTGCCCGGCGAGGCTGTTGGTGAGGTTGCTCAGCTGATAGGAGCCGACGGCGTCGAGACGCACCACGACGGCAAACCTCGGGCCGTTCTTGACGATCCGGATCGAGGTGGTCCTCACGATGAGGAGCTGCTCGGGATGGAAGCGGTAGGTCCAGCGACCGTCGTACGAGCAGGCGGTGCCTCTCCTGGGTGCGGGGCGGCAGCCGTGGCCAGCGGCGGACCGGCGTACTCCTGCAAGACCGAGGCGCGGGTGGTCGGCCGGCCGTGTGGTCACCGGCGGAGTGCCCGGTGAGGTGGGCGTCGGCATCTGAGTCGGCGCCGGCGGCTTTGCAGTGGGCCTGGGCGTGGGGCTCGGTGTCCGGCTGGGACTCGTTGCTGCGGTCGGGCTCGGTCTCGGCGTGGGCTTGGCGGGTGGGTGCCCACATGCGCTCAGCGTGAGTACGCCGACCAGGGCAACGCCGATCGCCCTCACTCCGGCCTGATGAGCTATGGGCACGAATCCCAGCCTGGCAGGCCGACCGCGGGGAACGGGACGCTGCGCGCCGGGCTCCGGGGGATTTCGTCCGGGTCCGCCCGGCGCGTTAGCATGCACTCCGGCCTGCTACCCCTCGCGGCCATGCGCTCGTAGCTCAACGGATAGAGCATCTGACTACGGATCAGAAGGTTGGGGGTTCGAATCCCTCCGAGCGCGCCAAGTGAAGCGCCCCTGACCCGCGGAACGTCCACTCCCTCGGCACTGGCGAAGGCGGGTGCTAGGCGTCGTCCCCATGCTGGTCGTAGGCGGCCACGCTCGGCCTTGGCGGTGATCACGTCGATGAAGGCGCCAAGGGCGTTCTTTGCAGCTGGCGTCGCCAGTTCTCCACAACGTCGACAGCCTCTTGTCCCGCGGCCGCGGTGCAAGCGTGCCCGCGATCCGATTCGTCGTCCGACTGCTCATCCGCGTCAGGCTGCCGCCCCAATGCTCAGCTTCGAATCGAAGCAGCGTTGAGTCAGACGAGTACGTCGCGGCGACGGAACCACCACACGCTCACCAGCAGAGGCGGCACCGCGTACAGGAGACTGACACCAACCGCACGCAGCAAGGGTGTCCCGTCGATGCTGGTGCCCAGCGTGGCCTGCCAGGCAGTGAACTGGTCGGTCAGCAACCATCGGGTCACCGACGTCGGTATGTTGGGCAAGAACCCGATGATCTGGTTAGCGAAGCTGAACACCAGCATGGCGACGATCGAGGCACCGCTGTTGCGCACGACGGTGGAGAACATGAACCCCCAGGCGCTCACGGCGAGCAACGGCGCCGCGTAGTCGGCCAGACCCAGAGCAATGCGAGTAAGAAGCGAGCCGACGCTGATACTCGGAGCGTTGAAGGTGAATCCTCCTGCCAGCGGCACGCCACCCAGGGTCACCGGATGCGCGCCCGCGGCGACGGCGCCGATCACCGTGCTGCTGATGCCGAAGACCAGCAGCAGGGCTAGCACGTAGGTCGCCGTGGCAGCCGCCTTCGCGCCGATGAGCCGCAACCGTGAGGTCGACCGGGTCAGGACTGTCTTCAGGGTCTGGTTGCCGTCTTCGGATGCAACGATGTCACCGGCGACCAGCGCGGCGAGCAGCGGCAGCAGGACGACGGAGGAGAAGGTTAGCGCGATGAAGGGAAGCACGAGACCGGAGCTGTTGTAGGCCAGCGTGATGAAACCCTCCGCGTCGGGAAGCTGTCCATCGGTCGGAGGTTTGGCCGGGCTCACCGCAAGGCCGACGGCGAATGCTGCCGGGATCAGCAGCGCCGCCCCGAGACCGATGAACGTACGCCGTTGTGCGGAGAGCTTCCGCAGCTCCCACAGGTACACCATCAGGCCGCGGTCCCCTCGTCGGTGTCGATGGCCGAGCCCTCGGTGAGATCGAAGAACAGCCCCTCCAGAGACGGCGTGTCCGGCAGCATCGAGTAGATGCCCACCCCGGCGCGGCCCAGCCGCACCGTCAACCGGGCCACCCCTTCGGGTTCGGCCCGGACGAGCAGCTCACCCGAGTCACCGCTGGCGACCTCGACTCCCGGCAGGTCGGCACAGCTGGCCCGCGCACGGACGATGTCGGTGACGCTCAACCGGTAGTCGTACCCTCCGTGGCGCGCGCGGAGCTGGGAGAGGGTGCCGGCGAACTTGATCCGGCCCTGAGCGATGATCGCCAGCTCGCTGCACAGCTGTTCGACCTCACCCATCAGGTGGCTCGACAACAGTACGGTCAGACCCTCGGCGGCGAGGTCGGCGATAAGCGCACGCATGTCTCGCATGCCGCCGGGGTCGAGACCGTTGGTCGGCTCGTCGAGAAGCAGCAGCTGGGGGCGTCTGAGCAGTGCACCGGCGAGACCCAGGCGTTGCCGCATGCCCTGCGAGTAGCCGCCGACCTTGTCGCCGCCACGGTCAGCCAGCTCGACCACACCCAACACGTCCTCGACGCGGTCGTGGTTCTGGCCACCGTCGAGATCCGCCAGCAGGTGGAGGTTCCGTCGTCCAGACAGGTAGGGATAGAAGGTCGGCGTCTCGACGAAACCGGCCACGCCGTCCAGGGCGGCCACCCCGTCCCGCTCTGGATCACGACCGAAAAGCTCAGCGGCACCGGAGGTAGGGCGGATCAGCCCCAGCATGATCCGCAACGACGTCGTCTTCCCCGCGCCGTTGGGGCCGAGGAAGCCGTACACCGACCCCCTAGGCACTTCGAGATCGATACCGTCCACGGCCACGACATGACCAAACTTCTTGCGGAGCTCCCTCAGCCGGATGGCTGGTCCCAGCTCCGCGTCGGTCACGGACTCAGTCTGCCCCACCCGAAAAAACGCGCTCAGGCGCCAGTGCTGGTCTGCTCCCTCGGGTGCGCCCATCAACGCGGGGCTCGTCATCCGAGCCGTGCACCACCAGAGCCGGCTCGTCGGTCATCACGGCCTGCCAGGTGATGGCGTCCCGGGGATCGGCTTGCACCCGATCGAGGTCGACATTGCGGCGTACCGGGGCCGAGATCGCCAAGGAGGCACAGTCCCGGGCTCGGCAGTCAGCAGCCACCGGCGGTCACCCGGATCGACGCCGCGTCACTGCCCGTGATCGCTAGGTCGTAGGCCTGCACCACTCGCAGGTAGCGACTCACAAACCTGCAGCGGAAACCCCGGTTGACCGGCAGCCACTGGCCAGGTGAGGAGTCGCCCTTGGACTCGTTGGCCCTCCCGGAGACAGCAAGCAGCTCGAGCCGGGTGTCGTTGGCGAACCGCATCCGCCTGGACAAGGGCCAATGGGCCGCGCCCATCCGCCAGGCGGTCGCCAGCGCGACCAGATGGTCGATCTGGATCTGCGACCCTTCGGTGGCGTACTGCATTCGGCGTCTGGTGTAGGGGTCGACCAGCAGGCCGCTCGCGAGCGTGCACCCATTGCTGTCCACAACGACGTGGTGCAGCTGCTCTCGCAAGACGTCATGGCGGGTGTCGCAGCCGTTGTGTCCATCCGGAGCCGTGGTGTCGTCGGACCAGGCAGGCCCGAACGAGCAGGCATGCCCGGGCGAGCAGGACCGGTCGTAGCCAGGGACATGGGGCTCGGTCGAGACGATCCGTACCTGGTGCAGCAAGACGTAGATCCCAGCTGGGTGTGACTTGGCCCGATGGTGTCCCCGATGGCGCGCGAGCTGTCGCGCCCGACTCGGGGCCCGATGAGACTTGGGCGGCGTCGTTGGGTGTTTCGGGACCGACTGTGGCACTGGAGCGTGCCGATGCGGGGCCGACGACGGGTGTGAGCACAGCGCGACTAGCAGGAGGACCCCGATCACTCCCGGCCAGACTTGGTGCCGTCGTGCCACGTCAGCAGGGTAGGTGCCGGCTCCGACACTTGGTTGCTGTTCTCGTGCCAGCGAGCAGCACATCCTGCGGCCCGGGAGCAGCGGCTCTCGCGCCTCGTGCATCCACATGGGTAATCCGTCGCGACGCCCAACTTCGTCCGGATGCCTTGATGCACACGCCCGGAGGTCGCAGGATGAGCCAAGCGGACCGAGGAGTCCGGGGACGACAGGTAGACACATGGGCATCGGGCAGCAGTTGTTGAACTCCGGCATGCGGGGGACGGTCGCCGCCATGGCGATGTCGGGCACCCGGAGATTGACGACATCGCTGGGGTGGGTGCACCAGCCTCCGCCAGAGGCGGTGTTGCAGCAGAAGGCTGGCGGGTTGATGGCCAAGATCCCGAAGGGCAAGCACCAGGCGGCCACCGAACTGGCGCACTGGACCATGGGATTCGTGGCCGGCGTCGGATATGGGCTCGTCCCTGAGGCGGTACGCCGGTTCCGATGGGCCGGAGCGGCCTACGGGCTCGCCGTACTCACCGGCTTCGAGGCGGTAGCCGCTCCCATCCTGGGACTGTCTCAGGCCAAGCAGGCTCGACCAGTCGAGCGGCTGGTGTTCCTCGCCGACCACCTCCTCTATGGAGTTGTCCTCGATCCTCCACGGCACGAGCACAGCTAAGACACGTCGCCTGCATGCGGGCGGGAGACCGGGGATTTGGACGAGACCGACCAGACGAGAGGTGTCATCCGGCCGCTGGACCGGCCCGGCGATCTGGGCTGGGTGGTGATGGCCCACGGCGAGCAGTACGCCGCGGAGTTCGGCTGGGACGTCACCTTCGAGGCGTTGGTCGCCAGGATCGTCGCCGATTACGCCGCGCAACACGACCCGACCCGAGAAGCAGCGTGGATCGCCGAGCTCGACGGCGTCCGGGTGGGTTGTGTCTTCTGCGTGACCGACGACGACGAGACCGCCAAGCTTCGGATCCTGCTCGTGCGTCCCGAGGGACGCGGGTGCGGCCTGGGCGGCCTGCTGGTGGACACCTGCGTGGCGTTCGCTCGCCAGGCTGGGTACGCACGAATGAGGCTGTGGACCAACCACCCCTTGGCGGCCGCACGTGCGATCTATCGACAGCGCGGGTTCGTGCCCATCAGTGAGGAGCCACACCGAAGTTTCGGGGTCGACTTGATCGGGCAGATCTACGAACGAGACCTGGCCGACCCATTGAAGTGAAACAAGCAGGTTTGACTGTTTGTTTGTGACCGACCAGGATGAGCCGATGACCGCTGTCCGGGTGCCGCAGGAGGAGCGAACCCGCGCCATGCGGCAACGGCTGCTCGAGGCGACCGTCGACTGTCTGGTCGAGCACGGCTGGAGGGGCACCTCGACCACACTCGTCTCCGCTCGGGCAGGGGTGAGCCGGGGCGCGCAACTGCACCACTTTCCGACCAAGCAGGACCTGGTCTTCGCCGCTGTCGAGCATCTCACCGAGCTTCGCGGGGCGGAACTCTCGCAGGCGGCAAGCCGGCTGCCGACTGGCGTACGACGAACCCGAGCCGTGCTCGAGATGCTCGCCGACCACTTCACCTCCGACGTCTTCACTGCGGCGCTCGAGCTGTGGGTCGCAGCGCGCATCGACCCAGAGCTGCACGCCGCGGTCGGACCCCTGGAGCAGCGAGTCGGCCGCGAGACCCACCGGCTGACCGTCGAGCTGTTGCGGGCCGACGAGAGCCGACCCGGGGTACGCGAGCTGGTGCAGGCGACCCTCGACCTGGTCCGCGGGTTGGGTCTGGCGGCCACGGTCAACGACGACACTGCCCGACGAACGAAGATCCTGGACCGGTGGGCCACGACGCTGGACGACGGGCTGGGCAGGCGTGGATGAGCGGTGTTCTCCAGGAGGTGCTGGCCGACCTCGACGCCGAGGGCGACCGGCTGGAGCGGCTCGTCTCGGGTCTCGACGAGGCAGGTTGGCAGCGCCCGACGCCCGCGGTTGGGTGGTCGGTGAAGCACCAGATCGCTCATCTAGCGTGGACGGACGAGGCTGCGACCGCGGCGGCAACCGACCCGGTGGCTTGGGATGCACTGGTGTCGGCGGCAGTCGCCAACCCGGACAGTTTCGTCGACGACACGGCAGCCGAGGGCACGACGGCGGCGGCGGCGCAGCTGTTGAACCGATGGCGCCGGTCCCGGGCCGCTCTGCGCGAAGCGCTGAGCGGGTACCCGGCAGGTCAGAAGATTCCCTGGTACGGACCGCCGATGAACCCGACATCGATGGCGACCGCGCGGTTCATGGAGACCTGGGCGCACGGACTCGACGTAGCCGAGACACTTGGTGAGCCACCGGAGCCGACCGACGCGATCAGGCACATCGTCCATCTCGGCGTGCGCACTCGTGACTACGCGTTCGCCATGCATGGCCTCCCGGTGCCGAGCGAGGATTTCGGTCTTAGCCTGGTCGCGCCCTCGGGGTCCCGTTGGGAGATCGGCTCGCGGTCGGCTGCCCAGGCGGTGCGCGGATCGGCGTACGACTTCTGCCTGCTGGTCGCCCAGCGGAGGAACCGGGCCGATCTCGACCTGATCGCCGACGGTGCGGACGCCGATCGATGGCTCGATATTGCCCAGGCGTTTGCCGGGCCTGCCGGTTCGGGACGGGTAGCCGCGGATGAGTGAGCACTCGACGGCGATCGGCCGACCTATCCGGATCGGGAACTGCAGCGGCTTCTACGGTGACCGGCTTTCGGCGATGCGCGAAATGCTGGAGGGCGGCGAGCTCGACGTACTCACCGGGGACTACCTGGCCGAGCTGACCATGCTGATTCTCGGCAGAGATCAGCTGCGTGCCCCGTCCCTGGGGTATGCGCGGACGTTCGTGCGGCAGGCGGAGGACTGCCTTGGCTTGGTGGTGGAGCGCGGAGTGCGGATCGTCTCGAACGCGGGTGGCCTCAACCCGCAGTCGCTGGCCGAGCGTTTGTCTGAGATCGCCACCGGGCTTGGGCTCTCACCGGTTGTTGCTTGGGTTGGCGGGGACAACCTCTTACCCCGGGCGGCACAGCTGGGCTGGGACGACGCGCTCACGGCCAACGCCTATCTCGGCGGGTTCGGCATCGCGACGGCGCTCCGGGCCGGGGCTGATGTCGTGGTCACCGGCCGGGTCGCCGACGCTTCCCTTGTCGTGGGACCGGCAGTCCACCACTTCGGCTGGTCGCCCACGTCGTACGACGAGCTGGCCGGCGCGGTCGCCGCCGGACACATCCTCGAATGCGGCACCCAGGCGACCGGCGGCAACTTCAGCGGCTTTCTCGACCTTGCGAGAGACGGCACGCCTCTGGGCTTCCCGCTTGCAGAGGTTGCGGCGGACGGATCTGCGATCATCACCAAGCACGACGGTACCGGTGGCATCGTGTCGGTCGACACCGTTACCGCCCAGCTCCTGTACGAGGTCCAGTCGAGTCGCTATCTGGGGCCGGACGTGACCCTCGATCTGGCCTCGATCGCCCTGGTCGATGCGGGCACGGACCGGGTGCGCGTCTCGGGTGCCCTCGGGGAGCCACCGCCCGCACGGCTCAAGGTCTGTCTGAACGAGCTCGGCGGGTGGCGCAACCAGACGGAGCTGGTGCTGGCCGGGATGGACGTCGATGCGAAAGCGGACTGGGTGCGCTGCCAGCTAGACGCGCGGCTCCAGCCCCGTCCGGCGTCGGTCGAGTGGACGCTTGGTCGCCTTCCCGAAGAGGACGCGGCCACCGAGGAGGCCGCCTCCTGCCTTCTTCGCTGCACGGTCAAGGATGCCGCTGCTGAGGTGGTGGGCAAGGGCTTCTCGGCTTCGGTGGTCGAGCTTGCGCTGGCGTCGTACCCAGGCTTCACGCTGACCGCACCGCCGAGGGCCGGGACGCCGTACGGCATCTTCCGTGCGAAGTACGTCGACCGCGAGCAGGTCACCGAAGAGGTGCACGTGATCGGCCGCGACGAGGTGCTCACCGTCGCCCAGCCCTCGGTCACCGCCGACGCACGGGGCGAGTTGGTCGAGACCATCGTGACCTCCGCGCCTGCCAGCACCACGACCCGGAGCCTGCCGCTCGGCAGCTTTGTCTACGCCCGCAGCGGGGACAAGGGTGGTGATGCCAACCTCGGCCTGTGGGTGCGACAAGGCCCGCGATGGCAGGCCAGGGTCGACTGGCTGCTCACGATGGTGACGCCCGGCCGGATCCGCGATCTGGTGCCGGAGGCGCGACTGCTCGAGGTCGAGGTGTACCCGCTGCCGAACCTCGGCGGCGTCAACGTGCTGATGCGCGGGCTGCTAGGCGACGGGGTGGCCGCCAGCACTCGGTTCGACCCGCAGGCCAAGGCGCTCGGCGAATGGGTGCGTTCCCGGCTGGTCGACATCCCCGAGGAGCTGCTGTGACCACGACCGAGATCTACCCACCGGAACAGTCGGCCCTGCAGAACGCCACCGGTCGGTTGGTCGAGTGCCAGGTGAGCATGAACCTGCAGGAGTGGGAGGACCTCGGCGAGGTGCCTCGCTCGCTCCATCGGGCAGCCGCCGTAGCCGGTCTGCTCGGCGTCGGTTTCCCTGAGTCGGCCGGCGGCCAGGGCGGGACGTTGCTTGACTCGGTGGCGATGCAGGAGGCGTTCTTCGAGGCGGTGCGTCTTCGGGACTCGCCGCGGCGCTGTTCACCGGCGGAATTGCGTTGCCGCAAATCGTGGCGCACGGCTCGTCCGAGCTGGTGGCGCGTTTCGTCCGGCCGGTGCTGGACGGGCAGAGGATCGGAGCGCTCGCCATCACCGAGCCCACGGGCGGGTCCGATGTTGCCTCGATCCGGACGACCGCGCGTCTTGACCCGGCGACCAACGAGTACGTCGTGAACGGCGTCAAGACGTTCATCACCTCCCGCGTACGCGCGGACTTCGTGACGACTGCCGTACGCACCGGCGGTCCGGGGCATGCCGCCATCAGCCTGCTGGTGATCGAGAAGGGCACGCCTGGCTTCACCGTGGACCCTCCGCTGGCAAAGATGGGCTGGCACTGCTCGGACACGGCGACGCTGAGCTTCGACAATGCGCGAGTGCCGGCCGCGAACCTGGTGGGTGCGGAGGGATCGGGGTTCGCCCAGATCGCCGAGCAGTTCGTGGTCGAGCGGATCGCGCTGGCGGTGCATGCCTATGGGATCGCCGCCCGGGCGCTGAGCCTCACCGCGTCGTACGTGCGCGAGCGGCAGGTGTTTACCAAGCCGTTGCTGGCGAGGCAGGTCGTGCAGCACAAGCTGGTCGAGATGCAGCGACAGGTGTGGGTGGCGCGTTGCTACGTCCGAGACACTGCGTTGAGACATGTGCGCGGCGAAGCCGTGACCGTGGAAGCCTGCCTGGCCAAGCAGACAGCCGTCGAGACATGTGCGTACGTCGTCGACCAGGCAGTCCAGGTCCATGGCGGGATGGGCTATCTGCACGGCACCGAGGTCGAGCGGCACTACCGCGACGCCCGCGTCCTCGGCATCGGAGGAGGAGCAACCGAACTCCTCACCGACCTTTCCGCCCGACTCCTGGGCTTCGCCCCATCGACCGACGAGCCGTCGCAGATCGGTACCCCATGACCGCCGAGACGTCGCAGATCGGCACCGAAGGCGCGTGGAGACGTCGCAGGTTCATGGAGGAGAAACTGGCCGCGCTCGACGCCGAGCACGCCAAGGCTGTTGCCGGCGGTGGCGAGAAGTACGTCGACCGCCATCACGCCCGAGGAAAGCTGCTCCCTCGCGAACGCATCGAGCTGCTCATCGACCCGGCCAGCGCGTTCCTCGAGCTCTCCCCCCTGGCCGGCTGGGGGTCGAACTTCACCGTCGGCGCGTCGGTGGTCACCGGCATCGGAGTGATCGAGGGTGTCGAGTGCATGATCACCGCGAACGACCCGACGGTGAAAGGAGGCGCCTCGAACCCGTGGACCGTGAAGAAGATCTTCCGTGCGTCGCAGATCGCCGAGGAGAACGGCCTGCCCACGATCGCCCTGGTCGAGTCGGGTGGCGCCGACCTGCCCACGCAGAAGGAGATCTTCATCCCGGGCGGCAAGCTCTTCCGCGACATCACCCGGTCGTCCGCCGCCAAGCTGCCGACAATCGCGCTGGTCTTCGGTAACTCCACCGCCGGCGGCGCCTACGTCCCGGGGATGAGCGACTACACCGTCATGGTCAAGGGACAGGCCAAGGTGTTCCTCGGGGGGCCGCCGCTGGTAAAGATGGCCACCGGCGAGGAGTCCGACGACGAGTCACTCGGCGGCGCGGAGATGCACGCGCGCACTTCGGGCCTGGCGGACTATCTCGCGGTGGACGAGCACGACGCTCTCCGGATCGGCCGACGCATCGTTGCTCGGCTGAACTGGCGCAAGGTGCGCACCGAGACGTCATACGAACGGGCGGCTCCTGCGACCAGTTCGTATGACGCTGCGCCGTACGCCGAGCCGGTGAGGGATCCCGAGGAGCTGCTGGATTTGATCCCGGTGGACTTGAAGGAGCCGTTCGACCCGCGCGATGTGATTGTGCGGATCGCTGACGGCATCTCGGCGGACAACGCAGCAGTGTTCGACGAGTTCAAACCGTTGTACGGACCGTCGCTGGTGGCCGGGTGGGCCAAGATCCACGGGCGCCAGGTCGGCATCTTGGCCAATGCGCAGGGAGTGCTGTTCAGCGAGGACGCCCAGAAGGCGACCCAGTTCATCCAGCTGGCCAACCAGGTCGACGTTCCCCTGCTGTTCCTGCACAACACCACCGGCTACATGGTCGGAGCGGAGTACGAGCAGGGTGGAATCATCAAGCACGGCGCCCAGATGCTCAATGCCGTCAGCAACTCGACCGTCCCGCACCTCTCGATCATCATGGGAGCCTCGTACGGCGCCGGCAACTACGGCATGAACGGCCGTTCCTTCGACCCACGCTTTCTGTTCACCTGGCCGAGCGCGAAGTCAGCGGTGATGGGTCCCGCCCAGCTCGCCGGGGTGCTGTCGATCGTCGCCCGCGCGGCAGCCGAGTCTCACGGCAAGGAGTATGACGACGCCGGCGACGCCGCTATGCGCGAGTTCGTCGAGGCTCAGGTCGAGGAGCAGAGCCTGCCGTTCTTCCTGTCCGGCATGTTGTACGACGACGGGGTGATCGACCCGCGGGATACCCGCACCGTTCTCGGCATCTGCCTTTCGGTGATCGGCAACCGCCCGATCGCCGGCGCGATGAGCTTCGGCGTCTTCAGGATGTGAGATGAGGATCAACAGACTGCTGGTCGCGAACCGTGGCGAGATCGCCAGGCGCGTGTTCGCGACCTGCCGCCGGCTCGGGATCGGCACCGTTGCCGTCCATTCCGACGCCGATGCGGGGCTGCAGTTCGTCGCCGAGGCAGACTTCGCCGTCCGGCTGCCGGGCAACGCCCCAGTGGAGACCTATCTACGGGCAGACCTGATCCTCGATGCGGCGCGCCGCAGTGGTGCGGATGCGGTCCACCCCGGCTACGGGTTCCTCTCCGAGAGCGCCGACTTCGCCCGCGCCGTCATTGACGCCGGCCTGACCTGGGTTGGGCCGACTGCCGAGTCGATCGAGGCGATGGGTTCGAAGGTCGCGGCCAAGAAGACGGTGGCCGCCGCCGGCGTGCCAGTGCTGGCGGAGCTCGACGCCGCTGCGGTCACCGCCGCGGACCTCCCCCTGCTTGTGAAGGCCTCCGCAGGTGGGGGTGGGCGGGGCATGCGAGTGGTTCGTGACCTGGACGACGTTCACACGCGGGTCACACAGGCCGCCGACGAGGCGGCTTCGGCCTTCGATGACGCGACGGTGTTCTGCGAGCCGTACGTCGAACACGGCCGCCACGTGGAGGTCCAGGTCGTGGGGGACTCCACGGGCAGGATCGTCGTGCTCGGCGAACGCGACTGCTCCTTGCAGCGGCGCCATCAGAAGGTGCTGGAGGAGACGCCGGCGCCGGGTCTGTCCGAGAGCACCCGACGCTCGCTCCACGAGGCCGCTGGGGCAGTCGCTGCCGCGGTCGGGTACGTCGGAGCCGGGACTGTCGAGTTCCTGATGGACGGCGACCGGTTCTTCTTCCTGGAGATGAACACCAGACTCCAAGTCGAGCACCCGGTGACCGAGGCGGTCTTCGGCGTCGACCTCGTCGAGCTGCAGATCCGGGTCGCCGAGGGCGAGTCGCTCGACGTTGCCGAGCCGGTGTCGAGCCGCGGCCACGCGGTGGAGGTGCGGCTGTACGCCGAAGATCCCGCCGTGGACTGGCAACCGCAGAGCGGAGTGCTGGAACTGTTCGAGGTACCCGGTGTGCGGGCGGAGTTCGACCAGCTCTCGGCGTACGGCGTCCGGCTCGACGCCGGCTACGTCACCGGCAACCGGGTGAGCACCTTTTACGACGCGATGCTGGCGAAGCTCGTCGCTTGGGGACCGGACCGGCCGACCGCATTCCGTACCCTGGCCGGCGTACTCGAGCGGGCCCGGATCCACGGTTTGGTCACCAACCGCGACCTGCTGGTCAACCTGCTGAAGGACCCCGCAGTCCTTCGAGGTGAAGTGAGCACCGAGCTGCTGGAACGCCGTCCGGAGCTCCGGACGGTGCGAATCGGGGACCTCGATGTCGCGGCGTTCGCAGGAGCGATTGCCTTTGCGGAGCAGCAGAAGGCGAACCGTCGTGTGCAACGCGGTCTGCCCGTAGCCTGGCGCAACGTGGTGTCCGCCCCACAGCGGACGGTGTTCAGGCACGGTGACGACGAGCTGACCGTCGACTGGTACGCCGACCGCGCCGGCTACCGCCACACCACCCGGGACGACATCTCGGTCGTCCAGGCCGGTCCGAGCCGCGTCCTGCTCGAAGTTGGCGGAGTGCGCTCCTACTGGGACGTGACCCGGGGGGCCCAGCGAGGGCTCACCGTCGACGGTCCGCATTGGTCGGTGCGGCTGCAACAGGTCCCGCGATTCGTCGACCCTGCGGCCCAGGTCGGCGCCGGCTCGCTGCTCGCGCCGATGCCGGGCACAGTCGTCAGTGTTGCGGTCAGCACCGGTGACCGGGTTCGCCGGGGACAGACCATGCTGGTCCTGGAGGCGATGAAGATGCAGCACACGGTGGCGGCACCCGCAGACGGTGTGGTGACCCAGATCGGCGCACTCCCAGGCGCTCAGGTGGCTGCGGCCCAGGTTTTGGCGGTGGTCGCGACGGAGTCCGACCAGACGACCGGGCTCGAGGAGTCGACAACGAGGGAAGGCAACAGATGAGTGGCCAGATCGCGTTCACCGAGTCCGAGGAGCGCCGGACGCTGCGCCGGGAGGTCGCCAAGCTGGCCAAGGGCTACGGACGGGAATACTTCACCCACCAGGCGCGGAGCGGGGAGAAGACGACCGAGCTCTGGTTGGCGATCGGCAAGGCCGGCTACCTCGGTGTCAACATTCCTGAGGAGTACGGCGGCGGTGGGGGCGGCATTGGTGACGTCGCGGCGGTCTGTGAGGAGCTTGCCGCCCAGGGCTGTCCGCTGCTGATGATGGTGGTCAGCCCGGCGATCTGCGGCACGGTGATCTCCCGCTTCGGGACGCCCGAGCAGAAACAGCGGTGGCTCCCGGGGATCGCTGACGGCACCGAGACGATGGCGTTCGCCATCACCGAGCCGGACGCGGGCACGAACTCGCATAACATCACCACGACCGCCCGGCGCGATGACGACGGATGGGTGCTCGAGGGGCGCAAGACCTTCATCTCGGGAGTCGACGAGTCCGAACACGTGCTGGTCGTCTCGCGGGCAGAGGATGCGAAGACCGGCAGACTCAAGCCGTGCCTGTTCGTCGTACCCACGGATGCACCGGGGTTCGAGTTCCACCCGATCCCGATGGAGATCGTCAGTCCCGAGCAGCAGTTCACGGTGTTCATCGACGAGGTCCGCCTGCCCGCCGGCGCTTTGGTCGGCGACGAGGACGCCGGGTTGGGGCAGCTCTTCGCCGGGCTAAACCCGGAGCGGATCATGGCAGCTTCGTTCTCAACGGGGTTGGCCCGATACGCGCTGGACCGGGCGACGGCGTACGTCAAGGAGCGGGAGGTCTTCGGCGCTCCGATCGGCAGCCACCAGGGCATCGCGCATCCGCTGGCCCAGTCGAAGATCGAGATCGAGCTGGCCCGGTTGATGACCCAGAAGGCCGCTGCGCTGTACGACGCGGGTGACGACCTGGGTGCCGGCGAGGCGGCCAACATGGCCAAGTACGCCGCCGCGGAAGCCGCCTGCGACGCCGCCGACCGGGCAGTGCAGTCGCATGGCGGCAACGGCATCACCCAGGAGTACGGCGTCGCCGGTCTCCTCGTCGCCGCTCGGGCCGGCCGGATAGCCCCGGTCAGCCGGGAGATGATCCTGAACTTCGTGGGCATGCACTCACTCGGCCTACCGAAGTCCTACTAGCCCAGGAGCGCAGATGAGCCAGCTGGTGCACTACGAGCTCACCGACCAGGTCGCCCGGATCACCCTCGACTCGTCGGCCAACCGCAACGCCCTGTCTCGCCGGCTCGTCACCGAGCTGTTCGCCCGGCTAGACCAGGCGGCTGCGGCCGACGCCGCGAAGGTGGTGCTGCTGGGCTCCTCGGAGTCGGTGTTCTGTTCCGGGGCCGACCTGACGGAGGCGGCCGCGGGTGGGATGCAGCAAGGGACGAGGACTCTGGTCGAGTTGCAACGTCGGATCCTCGCTTTGCCCAAGCCGGTCGTGGTGCGGCTCGACGGGCCGGTTCGAGCAGGCGGGCTCGGCATCGTCGCGGCAGCAGACATCGTGCTGGCCGAGGAGGGGGTGAGCTTCGCCTTCACCGAGGTACGGCTGGCTCTCACGCCTGCGGTGATCTCGCTGACCGTGCTGCCGCGGCTCACCAGCCGAGCCGCTGCCGACACGTTCTTGACCGGCCGGTCCTTCGGCGCTGCCGAGGCCGTCGCCATGGGCCTGGTCACCCGCGCGGTGCCGGCCCTCTCGATGGACACCGCGGTCGAGCAGGTGTGCGCGGACCTGGCCAAGGCACCCTCTCAAGGACTGCGCGAGACCAAGGCCCTGCTCTCCCGGCCGATGCTGGCCCACCTGGACGCCCACTCCGAGGAGATGGCGGCGCTGTCGGCAAGGCTGTTCGGCTCCGAGGCAGCCGCCGAGGCGATGACGGCGTTCCTCGACCGCAGCCGCTAGTCACCTAGCCATCCCTCTGGCGGGAGAGTAGGTTCCTGCGTTTGTGCGCGCGAGCCTGAGGACCTACCGACGGCTGGTCGCGGGGTTCCGGATGCGTTCGGCGTACCCCCTCGCTACCCTCGCCGGCCTGGTCGCCAACGTGACCTTCGGGTTCCTCAAGGCGGCCATCCTGCTGGCCACGGTCCGGGCGGCAGGTGGCCACGTCGGAGGGTACCGACCGGTCCGACGCTGCCACTGGCCGCCAGCGTGTTCCAGGTGATCCGTCGAGGCGAACCGCGCGACCTCGACGTCGAGGCCGCTCCGCTGGAGCGCATCGCCGCAGACCTGATCCAGCTCACGATCTCGCCCGAGTCGCTCATGCAGGTGTCGAGGTCGGCGAGCTTCGGCTCCCCGTGGGCGTCTCGGTCGCACTGGTGGTGGGACGGTCACACGATGGTGCCGGAACGGCGTACAGGGTCCTGCGGCGCGGGGACGACGTCCTCGTGGTCAGCCCCCGAGGCTCCCGAATGGCGACCGAACGACGCCTGCGAATGGTCTCTCGGGGGGGGGGCCGGCTGGCTCAGTGGCTGGGGCCGGTTCGAAAGCACGGGGAGTAAGGCTACTGCCCTTGCACGCAGGTGACGATCGGCTTGCGCAGCTTGATCTGGTGCGGCGCCTTGGGATCGAGCTGGTAGAACGCAGCGCCGACAAAGACGGCCAGACCGGGGCCGAACCGGTGTTTGCGATGAACGACCAACGAGTGCTTCCCGAGCGCCAGCGCAACCAGCCGCGCGGCCGGGTCGTGGGTCTTGGTCGTCCAGACCTGGGCGCGGAAGACATGGATGTTGCTAGGGGCGTTGCCCACCCTGCCCGGCCGGAAGTTCGCGTGCTCGAGCTGGGTCATCGCGTTGGCGGCAAGACCGGCGCGGTTGCTGGTGTTGAAGACGCTGACGGTCACTTCCTTGCGCAGCAGGTACCGCTGCGCGACCCTCGCGGCGGATGGGCAGGTCGTCGGGGTGGCAGCTGGCAGCAGGCTGGGCAACGGCGAGGAGACCGTTCTGAGCCCCCACCAGGCCATGCCTACCAGGACCAGGACCAGGACGACCAGGGTCGCTGCGGTGGTCAGGTGACGGCTGGTCATCTCAGGTCTCCACCACATGCACCCGGGCATGAACGACGTGCCGCTGCTGGAGGGCCGCCCGCAATGCCCGGTGCAGCCCGTCCTCGAGGTAGAGCTCGTCGCGCCACTCCACGACGTGGGCGAAGAGGTCGCCCAGGAAGCTGGAGTCGTCATCGAGAAGGGCATTGAGCTGCAAGGTGTCCTTGGTGGTGACCAGCTCATCGAGACGCACCTGGCGCGGGGGAAGCGTCGCCCAGTCCCGAGGCTGCAGGCCATGCTTGGGATAGGGCCGCTCGCAGCCGACCCGCTTGAAGATCACCGGCCCATCATAGGGATGCCTGCGTGCATGCCCAGGGCCTCGTGACCGGCGCTACGCTGCCCCGCATGACCCAAGAGCCGACCGCGACGCCGCCCGCGCCCCAGGACCCGATCAGCGCCGCCGTGGCACCCGGCTACCAGTTCGAGGGCCCCGCTCTCGAGCTCGGTGGCCTGATGCTCAATGTGACCGACCTTGCCGGAGTACCCATCAAGATCCCGCTCAGCATGCTCAACCGGCACGGGCTCATCGCGGGCGCTACCGGCACGGGCAAGACCAAGACATTGCAGCTGTTGACCGAGCAGCTCTCCGACGCGGGCGTGCCGGTGTTCGCAGCCGACATCAAGGGTGACCTGTCGGGCCTCTCGACGCCCGGCGAGGAGAACCCCAAGGTGGTAGAGCGGGCCAAGTCCGTCGGTGAGGACTGGACGGCGCGCGGCTTCCCCGTCGAGTACTTCGCGCTTGGCGCCCAGGGCACCGGGATCCCGCTCCGGGTGACGATGTCGGCCTTCGGGCCGACGCTGCTCTCCAAGGTCCTCGGCCTCAACGACACCCAGGAGTCTTCCCTGGGACTGGTCTTCCACTACGCCGACCGGGCCGGCCTCGCACTGCTCGACCTCGCCGACCTGCGCGCGGTGGTCAAGCACCTCACCTCCACGGACGGCAAGAGCGACCTGGCCGATCTCGGCGGTCTTTCGGCAGCGACAGCGGGAGTGATCCTGCGCGAGCTGATCGCGTTCTCCGACCAGGGCGCCGACGCCTTCTTCGGGGAGCCGGAGTTCCTGACCACCGACCTGTTGCGGACCACGACCGATGGCAAGGGCCTGATCTCGCTGGTCGAGCTGCCCAACCTCCAGGACCGTCCGACGCTGTTCTCGACGTTCTTGATGTGGCTGCTCGCGGACCTGTTCCATGACCTGCCTGAGGTAGGTGACCCGGAGAAGCCGAAGCTGGTGTTCTTCTTCGATGAGGCCCACCTGCTCTTCGACAACGCGTCCAAGGCGTTTCTGGACTCGATCGCCCAGACGGTGCGGCTGATCAGGTCCAAGGGGGTCGGCGTCGTCTTCGTGACCCAGTCGCCGACCGACGTACCCGACAGGGTGCTGGCGCAGCTCGGCTCACGGGTCCAACACCAGCTCCGCGCCGCAACCCCCAACGACGCCAAGGCGCTCAAGCAGACCGTGAACACCTACCCGACCTCGGCGTACCCAGACCTGGGGCAGGTGATCTTGCAGCTCGGCATCGGCGAGGCGATTGTGACCGTGATGAGTGAGCGTGGAGCGCCGACTCCGGTGGCCTGGACGAGACTGCGGGCGCCGGAGTCGCTGATGGGTCCGGCCGACCCAGCGGCGATGGAGCAGACCGTGAAAGATTCGCCGTTGTACGCCAAGTACGCCACCAGCATCGACCGCGAGTCTGCGTACGAGATTCTGGCAGCCAGGCTGGAGGCAGGTGCCGCCAAGGCGCAGGCGGAGAGCCAGGCCGACGCCCCGGCCCACGCCGAGCAGCACATCCCTGCCCCGCAGAGAGCGCCGCGCGGACACGCACCCAGCCCGCCGAAGTCGATGGTCGAAGAGGTGGTCGGCTCCTCGATGTTCAAGCAGGTGATGCGGACGGCGGCCCGCGAGGTCGTCCGCGGCGTGTTCAAGACTGGCCGCCGCTGAGGCGACCCCGCCCGGGCCCGGATAGGCTCGGTCGGGTGGAGCTGCTTGAGCCCTTGGCCGCCGTACGCCGGCAGATCGGAGGCGCGCTGCGGGACCGGGTCGCGGGCGACGACGCGGCTTTGCGGGCAGCGCAGATCTGGGGCGCGCCAGGTGAGCGCTGGTTCTCCCAGGGCGATCCGATCTGGCGGGTGCACTCTGACGCCTCGATGTTTCCCGGCGGTATCGCCTCGCTGTTGTTGCAGTCGCTACACCCGCTGGCCATGGCCGGCGTGGCAGGGCACAGCGGCTACAAGGGCGATCCGTGGGGGCGGCTGCAACGCACCAGCTCCTACCTTGCCGTGACCACCTTCGGCACCATTGTGGACGCCGAGGCGATCATCTTGCGCGTCCGGGCCATTCACGAGCGGGTGCGTGGGGTGGACCCACGAGGCCGGCCTTACGCCGCGCGCGACCCGCGCCTGCTGCTCTGGGTGCACGTCGCCGAGGTGTATTCCTTCCTGGCGGGCTACCAGGCCTACGCCCGGACACGGCTGACACCGGCCGAGGCGGACACCTACGTCGCCCAGACCGGGGTCGCGGCCTCCCGGCTCGGGGTCACCGATCTGCCGCAGGACGTGGCCGCACTGAAGTCGATGCTCTCCTCGTACCGTCCCGAGCTCGAGAGCACCCGGGCCGCGCGCGAGGCGACCCGGTTCCTGCTGCTCAACCCCCCGCTTCCGTTGCTGCTGCGTCCGGGCTACGGCCTGCTCGCCTCGGGGGGCGTGGCCCTGCTGCCGGGTTGGGCCCGCCGCGAGCTCAGAGTCCCCGTCTTTGGCCTCGGCACCGTGGCCGCCGGCAAGGCTGGCGCCGCAGGTACGGCGACCGTGCGCTGGGCGATGGCAGGGCTGGAAGGGCGCAGGGCCCGCGCCGACCCGAGCTGACCGCCCCGACCTAGCAGCAGGTGCCAGGAAGCAGCACGCCTGCGAGCCGCGATCCGCGGAGGATAGGGGATTCGAACCCCTGAGGGCGTTAACCCAACCCGCTTTCCAAGCGAGCGCCATAGGCCACTAGGCGAATCCTCCGCGGCAGAGGCTACCGGGCGGCGGAGGGCACCGAGAAATCGAGCCGACCCACGTCGCTCGGTCGGCGCGGCGTTGCCTAGACTCGGCGCAACCCCCCGTGCGGCGGCATCTCACTGAACTCCCCCAGGGCCGGAAGGCAGCAAGGGCAGGTGGGCTCTTCCGGGTGCACGGGGGGCCTCTGCTTCTCGAGCCGGAGTCCGGCTACCGGCTGTCGGCGGCCATGGTTAGGGTTCACAGGGTGGAGCCGACCCCCGCCCCGACCAGGGCGTTGTACCGCCGCTACCGGCCGGAGTCGTTCGGCGAGGTGATCGGGCAGGACCACGTCACCGAGCCGCTGCGATCTGCCCTGGCGAACAACCGGGTCAACCATGCCTATCTGTTCTCCGGACCGCGTGGCTGCGGCAAGACCACCAGCGCGCGCATCCTGGCTCGCACCCTCAACTGCGAGAAGGCTCCCGTCGCCGACCCCTGCGGTGAGTGCCAGTCTTGTGCCGACCTTGAGCGCGGCGGCCCGGGATCGCTCGACGTGATCGAGATCGACGCGGCCAGCCATGGGGGGGTCGACGACGCCCGGGATCTGCGCGAGCGGGCCTTCTTCACTCCGGTCAACAGTCGCTACAAGGTCTACATCATCGACGAGGCCCACATGGTCACCACGCAGGGGTTCAACGCGTTGCTCAAGCTCGTCGAGGAGCCGCCCGAGCACCTGAAGTTCATCTTCGCCACCACCGAGCCCGAGAAGGTCATCGCCACGATCCGCTCGCGCACCCACCACTACCCGTTCCGGCTGATCGCCCCCCGAGTGCTCTCGGACTACCTGTCCTGGCTGTGCGAGAAAGAGGGCGTCGCGATCGACGCGTCCGCACTGCCGTTGGTGGTGCGGGCAGGCGCCGGGTCGGTTCGTGACTCGTTGTCGGTGCTCGACCAGCTGATCGGTGGCGCCGGAGCCGGCGGGGTGACGTACGACGTGGCGACGGATCTGCTCGGCTACACCCCCGACAACCTGCTCGACGAGGTCATAGACGCGTTCTCGGCTGGAGACGGTGCAGGTGTGTTCGGGGTGGTGGACAAGGTAATTGAGGGCGGGCAGGATCCGCGCCGGTTCACCGAGGACGTCCTTCGGAGGTTGCGTGACCTGGTGATCGTTGCTGCCGTGGAGGATGCGTCGGCCAGCGGGCTGCTCGACGTACCCCAGGACCAGGCGGAGCGGCTGGTTGCTCAGGCTGCTCGCTTTGGCAAGGCCGACCTGGTGCGGGCCGCCGACATCGTCGCCTCCGGGCTGACCGAGATGCGCGGGGCGACGACTCCGAGGCTGCTGTTGGAGTTGGTGTGTGCTCGGGTGCTGCTTCCCGGCGCCGACCACGACACTCTGGGCTTTGCAGCCCGGATGGACAGGCTCGAACGGCGAGTCGGGATGGGCTCTGTGGAAGCGGTCTCGCCGGTCGATCCTGCCGCTCCGCCGGCTGGGGCCTGCTTGGGTTCGGTCGAGCAGGGGCCTGCGCCGGTCGAGCCCACCCCTGCGCCGGTCGAGACCAGTCGAGAGGCCCACGCCGTCGCGCCCTCCGGCGCGCCCGCTCTCGGCTTGGCCGACGTACGCCGGATCTGGCCGGATCTCCTCGACCGGGTCAAGGCGGAGCGCCGCTACACCTGGATGCTGCTGAGCCAGAACGCCCAGGTGATCGGCGTGGAGGGCAACATCGTGACGATCGGCTTCAAGAGCGCCGGTGCTCGTGACTCGTTCCTCGGCCGCGGCAACGACGAGATCCTCCGCCAGGTTGCGATCGAGGCGATCGGCGCGGACTGGGTCGTCGAGGCGATCGTCGACCCCTCCGCGCAACCGGGCGAAGAGACGCCGTTGCTGACCCGGGCGGCCGTACGTGAGCCGGTGGAGGAGGCGTCTGGGTCTAGGCCGAGCTCCACCGGGCGTGGCTCGTCCGGGCAGGAGCCGACGGCAACCAAGAACACCAGGGACATCGAGGACACCAAGGACGCCGAGGCAAGCCGTGACGATGCCGATGCCGATGCCGAGTCCGATGCCGATGGCGTCGCGATCGACCCGTCCGAGCTCTTGCAACGCGAGCTCGGTGCCACGGTGATCGACGAGATCCACCACCAATGAAGGAGCTGTGATGACGCAGGACCCTCCGGAGAACCCGTTCGGCGAGGGCGGGTTCGACCTCGGCGCCATGCTTGAGCAGGCCCAGCAGATGCAGGCTCAGTTGATGAACGCCCAGGCGGAGCTGGCCGAGACCACCGTCGACGGCTCGGCGGGCGGCCTGGTCAGCGTCACCGTAAGCGGCACCGGCGAACTGGTCGGCGCCGAGATCAAGCCGGACTCCTTCGATGCCAGTGATGCCGAGTCGCTGGGAGATCTGAGCGATCTGCTGGTCGCGGCGTACCGCGATGCCAAGGGCAAGGCCGATGCCATGGCCGCCCAGGTATTGGGTCCGCTGGCCGGGGGCGGCTTGGCGGGTGGGGCACCAGGTGGCTTGTCCGAGTCGGGGCCGCAGGATCCGGATCCGCCTGACAGCCCAGGCGGCCATCTTGTATGAGGGCGTCCTCCAGGATCTGATCGACGAGCTCGGCCGCCTCCCCGGTGTGGGACCCAAGGGAGCGCAGCGGATCGCCTTCCACCTCCTTGCCGCCGATCCCGTCGACGTACGCCGGCTCGCGGATGCGCTTGTCGAGGTCAAGGCCAAGGCCCGGTTCTGCAAGACGTGCGGCAACGTGGCCCAGGAGGAGGAGTGTCGGATCTGTCGAGACACTCGACGCGACCCGAGCCAGATCTGCGTGGTCGAGGAGCCCAAGGACGTCGTCGCGATCGAGCGGACTCACGAGTTCTCCGGCCGCTATCACGTGCTCGGCGGCGCGATCTCTCCGCTGGAGGGCATCGGACCCGACCAGCTGCGCATTCGCGAGCTGCTCGGCCGGATCGAGGACGGCACCGTCGTCGAGATCATCTTGGCGACCGATCCGAACATCGAGGGCGATGCCACGGCGGCGTACCTGACCAGGATGCTCCGGCCGATGGGGTTGCGGGTGACGCGACTTGCCAGTGGACTACCGGTGGGGGGTGACCTCGAGTACGCCGACGAGGTGACCTTGGGACGAGCGTTCGCAGGGAGGCGGAGCGCAGGTGA
>JALZBH010000197.1 GCA_030947625.1 Actinomycetota bacterium | reverse complement strand
GGTCCGAGGCAAACACCCGCTTCGGCTCGCCGTACCACGGTCAGCACGGGCCGCTCCACGTCGAGGACCGGCGTTACACCCACGAGCTGACCAACTTGTTCGTCGACAGTGCGGTGAGCGCCGGGCTCAAGCCCCGTGACGACTTCAACGCTGAGGATCAGGAAGGCGCCGGGCTCTACCAGGTCACCTGCCGTAACGGCCGCCGCTGGTCCACCGACCACGCGTACCTGCGGCCGGCTCGGAGCCGGACGAACCTCAGCATCGAGACGGGTGCGTTCGTGACCGGCATCGTGCTGGAGGGGGAGCGCGCAACCGGGGTGAGGTACCGAGTGGGCGATCTGGAGGTCAGCGTCACCGCGACGAAGGAGATCGCCCTGTGCGGCGGCTCGGTCAACTCGCCACAGCTTCTGATGCTCTCCGGCATCGGACCCGCCGCCCACCTTCGGGAGCACGGGATCGACGTCCGGGTCGACCTCGCCGGAGTCGGCCAGAACCTGCACGACCATCCCGCCGTACCCATGCTCTGGTACACCCGTGGCGTCAGCGACCTCGCGGAGCTATCCAACGTGCGCAACCTGGTCCGCTGGAAGGCTCGTGGCAACGGGCCCCTTGCGTCGAACATCGGTGAGGGGGGTGCATTCTGGCGCACGCGCCCGGGGCTGACGGCGCCGGACATCCAGATCCACGTTGCGCCGTCGGGTTTCTACGACAACGGTTTGCACGAGCCGACCAGCCGGATGTTCACCGCAGCGCCCACGCTGGTCTCGGTAGCGAGCCGGGGCGCGCTGCGGCTGCGGTCGGCCGACCCGCGCTGGCACCCGGAGATCGACGCCGGCTACTTCGACGACCCGGCCGACCTCGACGCGGTCGTGGCCGGCATGCGCCGGCTCTGGGAGATCTGCACCCAGGGATCGCTGGCGGCTCACCTCGACAAGCCGTGGGCGTTGCCGCAGAGCCCGTCCGACGAGCAGCTCAGCGAGCACGCAAGGGTATGGGCGCAGACGCTGTACCACCCCGTCGGCACCTGCGCGATGGGCTCCGGCGAGGACGCCGTCGTCGATGCCGAGCTCAAGGTCCGCGGGGTGGACCGCCTGCGGGTCATCGACGCCTCGGTGATGCCGGTCGTCCCTAGGGGCAACACGAACGCACCCACCATCATGGTCGCGGAGAAGGCGGCCGACCTGATCAGGAGCACTTCATGACCGCACTC
Source organism: Actinomycetota bacterium (assembly GCA_030947625.1). Lineage (GTDB taxonomy): Bacteria > Actinomycetota > Actinomycetes > Propionibacteriales > Nocardioidaceae > Marmoricola. Next base: position 3,055 of record JALZBH010000197.1, on the reverse strand, counting down.
GAGCACGACGTCGAGACCTTCGACTCCTTCGACCCGCGAACCGGTGACGTCGTGGGCACCCATCCGGTGCATACCGAGGAGCAGGTGCGCGAAAGGGTCGCTCGGGCGCGGGAGGCAGCTCGCTGGTGGTCGGCGCTGTCGTATGCCGAGCGCGAAGACCGGCTGCTCGGCTGGAAGGGCGTGATGACCCGCCGAGTTGCCCAGCTTGCGAACGTCGTACATGAGGAGACCGGAAAGCCGCACAGTGACGCCACCCTGGAGGCCGCGCTGGCCATCGACCACCTGTCCTGGGCCGCGAAACACGCCCCCAAGGTGCTCGGCCGGCACCGGGTCTCGCCCGGCCTGGTGATGGCCAACATGGCCGCGACCGTGGAGTACCACCCGCTGGGCGTGATCGGGGTGATCGGGCCGTGGAACTACCCGGTCTTCACCCCGATGGGCTCGATCGCCTACGCCCTTGCCGCCGGCAACGCCGTGGTCTTCAAGCCCTCGGAGCTGACCCCCGGTGTCGGTTCCTGGCTGGCCGCGACCTTTGCCGAGGTCGTGCCCGAACACCCGGTCTTCCAGGTGGTCACCGGGCTCGGTGAGACCGGTGCGGCACTGTGCCGGGCGGTGGTGGACAAGATCGCCTTCACCGGTTCAACGGCCACCGGCAAGCAGGTGATGGCGGCCTGTGCGGAGACGCTGACGCCGGTGCTGATCGAGGCGGGTGGCAAGGACGCGCTGCTGGTCGACGCCGACGCTGATGTCGAGGCCGCGGCCGACGCCGCGCTGTGGGGCGCCTGCAGCAATGCCGGCCAGACCTGCATCGGCGTGGAGCGGGCCTACGTCCACGAGCGGGTTTACGACGAGTTCCTTGCCCGGCTCCTCGACAAGGCCAGGGGCCTGCGGGCGGAGGACGATCCGTCCGCGAAGATCGGGCCGATCACCATGCCCAAGCAGCTCGGTATCATCGGCGCGCACATCGACGACGCCATTGCCCAAGGTGGCAAGGCGGTCTTGGGTGGGCGTGAGGCGGTGGGGGACCGGTTCGTCCAGCCGACCATCCTGACCGACGTACCCGAAGGGTCGTCGGCGGTTCAGGAGGAGACGTTCGGCCCAACGCTGACCGTCAAGAAGGTTGCCGACATGGACGAGGCGGTCCGGCTGACCAACGCAACCCGCTACGGTCTCGGCTCGGCGGTCTTCGCCAGGGCGAACGCGATGGACATCGCCTCTCGGATCCGGTCCGGCATGACTGCGGTCAACTCGGTGATCTCGTTTGCGGCGATCCCGTCGCTGCCGTTCGGCGGGGTGGGCGACTCCGGTTTCGGCCGGATCCACGGAGCCGATGGTCTCAAGGAGTTCACCTACGCCAAGGCGATCGCGCGTCAGCGGTTCAAGCCGGTGCTGGCCCTCACCTCCTTTGCCCGCACAGAGAAGGCCGACAACCAGCTGGTGCAGCTGATCACGATGCTCCACGGTCGGGGCACCACAATCGCTAAGAACGCATCGCGATGACCGAGCCGCACCCACTGCCGAACGTCCCTCCTGCGCCCGCTCCAAGTGCCGGCGGCCCTCCCGGCTACGCCCAGCCTGAGCAGCAACCCGTGGGCTATGGACAGTACGGCCAGCCTGGGCTGACAGGGCTGCCGGCCGGCTACGGTCCGATCGGCAAGGTCCGCCCGACCGGTGTGACGATGCTGCTCTACATCGTCACACTCGGCATCTACGGGTGGTACTGGTGGTATGTCACGCACGACGAGATGAAGCGGCATACGGGTCGGGGTCTGGGCGGCGGCCCTGCGATGGTGCTCGGCATCTTCTTCGGCTTCGTGATGGCGTTCTTCACTCCGAGCGAGGTCGGACGGCTGTACTCCAACCGCGGTCAGCGGCCGCCTGTTACCGGTCTCACCGGACTGTGGGCGACACTGGGTGCGCTGATATTCGTCGGGCCCTTCATCTGGTTCGTGAAGACCAACGGGGCGCTCAACGAGTACTGGCGCTCACTGGGCGCCCAGTAACGCGTTTCGCTACTCGCTTAGAGAACGCAGCCGGGACAGCCAGCTGTCGGCGGCGCCGTCGAAGGGCGCCTTGCGCTCGTGGAGCATGCGGAGGATGTCCGTACAGCTGCGTAGCGCCTCGGCGACCACGTCGTCGGGGTAGGCGAGCTCGATGCGATGCGCCGCGAACTCGTCCTCGTCATCGACCCAGATCCGGCCAGTGGTGCCCCGGACGACGTCGAGGTCGAGATCGACCGTCCGGACCGAGCTCTGGTCTGCTGCCCAGGTCGCCGGGGTGGCGATGTCGACGTACACCTGGACGGGCGCGTCGGGGTCGCCGACCTGGTAGAAGGTGGCCAGGTTCCAGGCGTGGTGGGGGATCAGCGTGACGTGGTCCGACGGTGCCACGAAGCTGGCGCCGGGACGAGACAACCATGCGCCCCGGTGGATGCCGAGCCAGTGTCCGTGCGTGTCGGAGCCCAGCGGGATCGCGTCGTACTCCCAATGCGGGGAGTCCGGCCACTTGCGGCAGGCGACATGGACGGTGTGGGCGCTCACGTGGGCTCAGCTGTGCGGCAGGATCCGGCGGCCGGCGACGGCGAAGACGTCCTGGTAGCGGGAACCAAGCAGCTTGCCGATCGTATGGACCACATGTGCATCCACGCCGACCAGCACCCGTGGCTTGCCGGCGAGCATCCCGTCGATGATGATCTCTGCGGCGCGTTCCGGGTCCATCCTGGCAAGCTTCTGGTCGAACGTCCTAGCCAGCTCCTGCTTGTCCTCGCCGCGCGTCACCCGGCCGCTTCGGGCGATGCCGGTCTTGATGCCGCCTGGGTGCACGCAGGTGACGCCGACCGGATGTCGGGCAATGAGCATGTCCTGGCGGACGGCCTCGGTGAAGCCGCGGACGGCGTACTTCGAGGCGTTGTACGTCGACTGGCCCGGTATCGATACGAGTCCGAACAACGAGGAGATGTTCACGATATGACCCTCCCCTGACTCGATCAGGTGCGGGAGGAACTCCTTGGTGCCGTGGACGACGCCCCAGAAGTTGATCCCCATGAGCCAGTCGA
>JALZBH010000075.1:7584-10846 GCA_030947625.1 Actinomycetota bacterium | reverse complement strand
GCGGCGTCGGGGACCGGGTGCTGATCATGGAGACGCGCCCGCTTTCGGCCACCAAGCGCTGGCGCGTCATCGAGGTGCTCGAGAGGGCGAAGTAGCGCACTTGCCGCTTCGGTCGTCATACGACGGCCGTCTCGGCACCAAAACCAACACGTTCGGCAAGGCTCGTCCCCGACGCGGGATGAGAACCGGCTCGACAACCAGGAGAAGAAGGCGATGATCCAGCAGGAGTCGCGACTCAAGGTCGCCGACAACACCGGTGCCAAGGAGATCTTGTGCATCCGTGTGCTCGGCGGCTCGGGTCGGCGCTACGCCGGCATCGGCGACGTCATCGTTGCCACAGTCAAGGACGCGATCCCAGGTGGCAACGTCAAGAAGGGCGAAGTCGTCAAGGCCGTCGTCGTGCGCACCGTCAAGGAGCGCCGTCGCCAGGACGGCTCCTACATCCGCTTCGACGAGAACGCGGCCGTGATCCTCAAGAGCGACGGCGAGCCTCGCGGGACGCGAATCTTCGGGCCCGTGGGCCGCGAGCTTCGTGAGAAGCGGTTCATGAAGATCATTTCGCTTGCGCCGGAGGTGCTCTGAAGATGAGCCTGAACATCAAGAAGGGCGACACCGTCCGCGTCGTCGCCGGCAAGGACAAGGGCGCCGAAGGCAAGGTGATTGCGGTGCTCCGTGAGCGCGACCGGGTGATCGTCGAAGGTGTCAACCGCGTCAAGAAGCACACCAAGGTGGTGAACCAGGGCGGTCGCGCGGGCACGACCGGGGGGATCATCACCACCGAGTCGCCGATCCACGTGTCCAACGTGATGTTGGTCGACGGCAAGGGCACCACCCGGGTGGGCTTCAAACGGGTCGAGGTGTCCAAGCGCCGCTCGGACGGTTCGACGTACAAGGCCAAGCGCAGTGTCCGCGTCTCGCGCAAGTCCGGAGATGAGATCTGATGAGTGAACAGCTGACCGCTCCCGCGGCGGAGAAGAGGACGCCGCCCCGGCTCAAGACGCGCTATCGCGAGGAGATCGTCCCCGCGCTGCGCGAGGAGTTCGGCTACCCGAACCTCATGCAGGTGCCCGGGCTGACCAAGATCGTGGTCAACATGGGCGTCGGTGAGGCCGCCCGTGACTCCAAGCTGATCGAGGGTGCCGTGAAGGACCTGGGCTCGATCACCGGTCAGAAGCCCCAGGTGACCCGCGCCCGCAAGTCGATCGCCCAGTTCAAGCTGCGCGAGGGCATGCCCATCGGAGCTCACGTGACCCTGCGCGGCGACCGGATGTGGGAGTTCCTCGACCGGCTGCTCGCCCTGGCGCTGCCCCGCATCCGGGACTTCCGCGGACTCTCGGACCGACAGTTCGACGGCCGCGGCAACTACACCTTCGGGCTCACCGAGCAGGTCATGTTCCACGAGATCGACCAAGACAAGATCGACCGCTCGCGTGGCATGGACATCACGGTCGTCACCACGGCCGCCAACGACGACGAGGGGCGCGCGCTGCTCAAGCAGCTCGGCTTCCCCTTCGCACAGCGATAAGCGCAGAGCAAGGAGACTGACATGGCAAAAACCGGGCTCAGGGTGAAGGCAGCCCGCAAGCCGAAGTTCAAGGTGCGCGAGTACACCCGCTGCCAGCGCTGCGGGCGCCCAAAGGCGGTCTACCGCAAGTTCGGCCTGTGCCGGATCTGCCTCCGCGAGATGGCGCACCGCGGCGAGCTACCCGGGGTGACCAAGAGCTCATGGTGAGAGATCGACCAAGGGCTTGGCTCATGACAACCAGGAGACGTCGAAGGTCCACGAGTGAACCTCATGGAAACCACAACGAGAAAGGGCCGATCCGGCCATGACGATGACTGACCCGATTGCAGACATGCTGACTCGTCTGCGCAACGCCAACCAGGCGTACCACGACGCCGTTTCGATGCCGTACTCCAAGATGAAGGCCGGAGTTGCGGAGATCCTCCAGCAGGAGGGCTACATCACCTCCTGGCAGGTTGGGGAGGCCGCAGAGACCAACCCCGGTGCGGTCGGCAAGACCCTGGAGATCACGCTGAAGTACGGCCGCAACCGCGAGCGTTCCATTGCCGGGGTACGCCGGATCAGCAAGCCAGGTCTGCGGGTCTACGCCAAGCACACCGCATTGCCCAAGGTGCTCGGTGGCCTCGGCGTGGCGATCATCTCCACGAGCCAGGGTCTGCTCACTGACCGCCAGGCCAATTCGAAGGGCGTAGGTGGGGAAGTCCTCGCCTACGTCTGGTAGTCCGGAACCGAAGGAGGAACGCACATGTCACGCATTGGCAAGCTCCCCGTCACGGTTCCGACCGGAGTCGACGTCACACTCGAGCAGAGCCTGGTCACGGTCAAGGGACCCAAGGGCACTCTCAGCCACTCGGTGGCCGCTCCCATCACCGTCGACCGCGGCGACGACGGCACCCTGGAGGTGCGGCGTCCCAACGACGAACGCCAGAGCAAGGCCTTGCACGGCCTGACCCGCACGCTGATCTCCAACATGGTGACCGGCGTGACGCAGGGCTATGAGAAGCGGCTCGAGATCGTGGGCGTGGGCTACCGGGTCCTGTCAAAGGGGCCGACGCAGCTGGAGTTCCAGCTGGGGTACTCCCATCCGATCACGTTCACGGCGCCCGAGGGCATCACGTTCACCGTCGAGGGCACCACCCGCCTCGGGGTCCAAGGCATCGACAAGCAGCTGGTCGGCGAGGTTGCGGCCAACATCCGAAAGCTGCGCAAGCCCGAGCCGTACAAGGGCAAGGGCGTTCGATACTCGGGTGAGCACATCCGCCGCAAGGTTGGAAAGGCTGGTAAGTGAGATGGCCATCGCACTCAGGTCCGGCAAGCACACCGCCGCACGGACCTCATCACGGATGCGGCGGCAGGTGCGTGGTCGCAAGAAGGTCGCAGGGACCGCCGAGCGTCCTCGCCTCGTCGTGACGCGATCCTCTCGGCACATAACCGTTCAGGTCGTCGACGACCTTGTCGGCAAGACGCTAGCGGCTGCTTCCTCGATGGAGGCCGATCTGCGCGGCTTCGACGGGGACAAGACGGCCAAGGCGCGCAAGGTCGGCGAGCTCGTCGCCGAGCGTGCGAAGGCGGCCGGGGTCGACGGTGTGGTCTTCGACCGCGCCGGCAACAGGTACCACGGTCGCGTTGCAGCCCTTGCCGACGGTGCCCGGGGCGCCGGACTGACCTTCTGATCGACCGAAGACTTCAAGGGAAGAGGTAGTACTCATGAGCGGACCCCAGCGCGGACGCGCCGGC
>JALZBH010000075.1:0-7574 GCA_030947625.1 Actinomycetota bacterium | reverse complement strand
CGACCGTCGCGGCGGCCAGGGCGCGGACAAGAGCGCCTACATCGAGAGGGTCGTGGCCATCAACCGGGTCGCGAAGGTCGTCAAGGGCGGTCGGCGGTTCAGCTTCACCGCCCTGGTGATCGTCGGTGACGGCGACGGCATGGTCGGTGTCGGCTACGGGAAGGCCAAGGAGGTACCCGCGGCGATCGCCAAGGGCGTCGAGGAGGCGAAGAAGTCGTTCTTCCGCGTCCCGCGGATTCAGGGCACGATCCCTCATCCGGTCCAGGGTGAGAAGGCGGCGGGAGTCGTACTTCTGCGTCCGGCTGCTCCTGGTACCGGCGTGATCGCCGGTGGCCCGGTGCGAGCGGTGCTCGAGGCGGCCGGCATCCACGACGTACTCAGCAAGTCGCTGGGTTCGTCGAACCAGATCAACATCGTCCACGCCACCGTCGCGGCGCTGAAGATGCTGGAGTCGCCGGAGATGGTGGCTGCGCGCCGCGGTCTCCGGGTCGAGGACGTGGCCCCCGCGGCACTTCTGAGGGCTAGCGCCGAGGTACCTACCGGAGCTGGTCACTGATGCCGCGGCTGAAGGTGCAGCAGACGAGGTCGACGATCGGCTGCAAGAAGAACCAGCGGGAGACCGTGAGGTCGCTGGGGCTGAAGCGGATCGGCGACGTGGTAGTCAAGGAGGACCGCCCGGAGATCCGCGGCATGGTCCACACCGTCCGTCACCTGGTGGCGGTCACCGAAATTGATGGAGAGGGCGAGTCCAAGTGAGCCTCAAGCTGCATCATCTACGGCCGGCACCGGGTGCCCGGACGGCGAAGACCCGGGTGGGTCGCGGACAGGGCTCGAAGGGCAAGACGGCGGGCCGCGGTACCAAGGGCACCAAGGCGCGCTACCAGGTCCCGGCCGCCTTCGAGGGTGGCCAGATGCCGATCCACATGCGGCTGCCGAAGCTCAAGGGCTTCAAGAACCCGTTCAGAGTCGAGTTCCAGGTGGTGAACCTGGACCGGATCGGTGACCTGTTCCCTGAGGGGGGCAAGGTGGGCGTCGACGAGCTGGTCAGCAAGGGCGCGGCGCGCAAGGGACAACCTGTCAAGATCCTGGGCCAGGGCGACCTTTCGGTCGCGCTGCAGGTCACTGCTCACCGGTTCTCATCCTCTGCCAAGGAGAAGATCGCGGCTGCCGGTGGCACCGTGACCGAGATCTAAGCCAGCAGCCCGGGACGCGCCCTAGGGCCCTGTTAGGCTTCCACGGGCTCGTCCCCCGCGACGATGCGGGCCCTTCCTGAGCCCGGAGCTGAGAAAGAGGAGCACGTGCTAGGCGCATTCGCCAACGCTTTCCGGACCCCGGATCTGCGACGAAAACTGCTGTTCGTGCTGCTCATCGTGGCGATCTTCCGGCTCGGCTCCCACATCCCGACTCCCGGCGTACATGTCGCGAACGTGCAGGCCTGTTTCAACGCCGAGAAGAACAGCGGTGTCTACGGCCTGATCAACCTGTTCTCCGGCGGAGCCCTGCTCCAGCTGACGGTGTTCGCCCTCGGGATCATGCCGTACATCACCGCGAGCATCATCTTGCAGCTGCTGGTCGTGGTGATTCCCCGTCTCGAGGCCCTCAAGAAGGAGGGCCAGGCCGGGCAGACGAAGATCACCCAGTACACCCGGTACCTCACTCTGGCGCTGGCCATCTTGCAGGCCACCGGGATCGTCGCGCTGGCACGCTCCGGCAACCTGTTGCAGGGCTGCAACCGGCCGCTGCTGTACGACAACAAGGTGACCACCGCAATGCTGATGGTGGTCGTGATGACCGCCGGCACGGCAGTGATCATGTGGCTCGGCGAGCTGATCACCGACCGTGGGATCGGCAACGGCATGTCGATCATGATCTTCACCCAGGTCATCGCCCAGTTCCCGGCAGAGCTGTGGAACGTCCAGAAGGCAAAGGGCCCGTGGGTGTTCTCCGGCGTGATCGTGCTGGGTCTGGTGATCATTGCGGCGGTGGTGTTCATTGAACAGGCCCAACGGCGCATCCCGGTGCAGTACGCCCGGCGGATGGTCGGCCGGAAGATGTTCGGAGGATCCTCGACCTACATCCCGCTGAAGGTGAACCAGGCGGGCGTCATCCCGGTGATCTTCGCCTCGAGCCTGCTCTACCTGCCCGCCCTGGCGGTGCAGTTCAACCAGAGCTCGACCTCCGGCTGGGTCCGCTGGGTCGCCACCTATCTCGTCCGGGGAAACCACCCGATCTACATGGCGGCGTACTTCTTGCTGATCGTGTTCTTCACCTACTTCTATGTCGCGATCACCTTCAACCCAGAGGAGGTCGCTGACAACATGAAGCAGTACGGCGGCTTCATCCCGGGCATCCGCGCGGGCAAGCCGACCGAGGAGTACCTCAGCTACGTCCTGTCCCGGATCACGCTGGCCGGCGCGCTCTATCTCGGGTTGATCGCGCTGATCCCATTGGCCGCTCTGGCTCTGGTCAACGCTACCCAGAACTTCCCCTTCGGGGGAACGTCACTGCTGATCATGGTCGGAGTCGCCCTCGACACCGTCAAACAGATCGAAAGCCAGTTGCAGCAGCGCAACTACGAGGGGTTCCTTCGGTAATGAACCACCCCACGAGACCGCTTGCTGCATTCGCGCTTCCGCGGGGACCCCGATGCGGCTGATCCTGATGGGTCCGCCAGGGGCCGGGAAGGGCACCCAGGCCAAGGTCGTGGCCGACCACTTCGGGATCCCTGCCATCTCGACCGGCGAAATCTTCCGGGTGAATGTGGCGGAGGGCACCGACCTCGGCATGGAGGCGCAGAAGTACATGGACGCCGGCGAGTACGTCCCCGACGAGGTGACGAACCTGATGGTCCGCCGCCGCATCGACAAACCGGATGCCGAACCCGGCTTCCTGCTCGACGGGTATCCCCGCACGCTCGCCCAGGTCGAGGAGCTCGACGGGATGATCAACTTCACCGGCCACCGGCTCGATGCTGTGGTCAGCCTGACCGTGGACAGCGAGGAGCTGGTGCAGCGGCTGCTCCAGCGAGCGAAAATGGAGGACCGTGCCGACGACACCGAGGAGGTCGTGCGGCGCCGTCAAGAGGTCTACGTCGAGCAGACCAAGCCGCTGATCGAGGTCTACCGCGCGCGCAAGATCCTCATCGATGTGGACGGGGTGGGCGAGGTGGGCAAGGTCACCCAGCGCGTCTTCGACGCTCTCGACGTCGTACCGCAAAGCTGAGCAGCTGATGGGGTTCCGGGACCGCGGGATCGAGATCAAGAACCCCGAGCAGATCGACAGGATGCGCGTGGCCGGGCGGCTGGTGGGGGAGACGCTCGAGCTGCTGCGGGCCGCCGTAGGACCAGGCGTGACGACCGGGGAGCTGGATACCCTTGCCGAGGAAAACATCCGATCGCACAGCGGGTTGCCGTCGTTCCTGGGCTACGGCCATCCTCCGTTCCCGGCCTCGATCTGCGCCTCGGTCAACGACCAGGTGGTGCACGGCATCCCCGGATCCCGGGTGCTGGCTCCAGGCGATGTGATCTCGGTCGACTGCGGTGCAATCGTCGACGGCTGGCACGGCGACGCGGCGATCACGGTCGCCGTCGGCGACGTGCTGCCGGAAGTGAGTGAGCTGATGCGGGTCACTGAGGAGTCGATGTGGTGCGGCATCGCGGCCGCGCGCCTCGGTGGCCGGGTCAGCGACATCTCTCACGCCGTGGAGAGCTACGTCTGCTCTCAGGGGAAGTACGGGATCCTCGAGGAGTTCACCGGCCACGGCATCGGTACGGCGATGCACCAGCCGCCGAACGTCCCCAACTACGGTCGGCCCGGCCGCGGACCCAAGCTCGAGCGCGGGCTTGCCCTGGCGGTGGAACCGATGGTCACGCTCGGCTCCAAGCACGCCGAGCTCGACGACGACGAGTGGACGGTCGTGACGGCGGACGGTAGCTGGGCGGCACACTTCGAGCACACCTTCGCCCTGACTCCGGAGGGAGTATGGGTGCTGACCGCTCTCGACGGCGGCGAGGCGAAGCTGGCCGAGCTCGGCGTCCCATTCGGCGGCCGCTGAGCCCGCGAGGCTGGCCACCCGTCCAGCTAGGGTGGCGACATGCGGCTCGGTGTTCATCTCGTCTCGTTCGACTTCGACGGCGGCGTCCCTGCCATCGGCCCGACCCTCGCCGCGTTCGGCCGCGCCGCCGAGGAGGCGGCCATAGACAACATCTCGTTGATGGACCACTACTTCCAGATGGAGGTCGTCGGTCCCCCTGGGCTGAACATGCTCGAGGGGTACGCCACGCTGGGGTTTCTTGCTGCAGTCACCTCGAAGATCGAGCTTCAGCTGCTGGTGACCGGAGCGACCTACCGGCACCCGGGCTTGCTCGCCAAGATCGTCTCCACGGTGGACGTGCTTTCCGGCGGCCGGGTGGTGCTCGGGATCGGCGCGGCCTGGTATGAAGCTGAGCACCTAGCGCTCGGCGTTCCATTCCCCCCGCTGGCCGAGCGCTTCGAGCGGCTCGAGGAGACCCTGCAGATCATTCGCGCGATGTGGAGCGACGAGGAGTCGGCATACGACGGAAAGCACTACCAGCTCGGCCGCACGCTGAACCGTCCCCAGCCGCTACGGACACCTCAGATCATGATCGGCGGACAGGGCGAGCGAAAGACGTTGCGCCTGGTCGCTCAGTACGGCGACGCTTGCAACCTGTTCGCCTCGCCCAACGGCGGTGCGGCCGCAATCGAGCACAAGCTGGACGTTTTGCGCGGCCACTGCGAGCTGGTCGGCACCGACTACGAGCGGATCCGAAAGACGATCACCTGGACCGGTCCGATCGACCCGAGGGCGGAGGCTCGCGAGTTCGTCGAGGCGACCAAGCCGTACGCCGACCTTGGGATCAGCGACGTGCACGTGATGTACGCCGGCACCGACCCGGTCGCCTTCGTCGAGAACCTCGGCCGCACCGTCGTAGCTGCCCTGCACGAGGTCTGACCGGCGCGAGATGAGCAGGGTCGCGCTGCTCGGCAGCCCGTTCCTCGGCCCCGAGATATGGGCGCCGGTGGCCGGTTGTCTCGAGCGGCGCGGACAGTCTGCGATCGTCGTCACCGGCGTCGGCGACGCTCCCGACGAGGTGCTTGCCTCGATGCTTGCCGAGCTGCCGTCGGATGACGAGCTCGTCCTGGTGCCGCACAGCAACGCCGGCTTGTACGCCGCTGCGCTCGCTCTGACCCGACGCGTGCGGGCCATCGTGTTCGTAGATGCGTTGCTGCCCGGGCCGGGCGGCCATACCGCGGTCACCACGGCAGACCTCGCCGAGTGGCTCACCGACATGGCGGAGAGCGGCCGGCTGCCGGTGTGGAGCAGCTGGTGGCCTGAGGCGAGCGTTGCGGCGCTTTTTCCCGACGCCGCGACTCGAGTGCGCGTCGAGGCAGGACAACCCCGGATGCCGCTGAGCTATCTCCAAGGCCGGGTTGCCACGCCGCGTGGATGGGAACGGCTGCCTTGTGCCTACCTCGGCTTCGGTGCGACGTACGCCGAGGAGCAGAACACCGCTCGTCGCAACGGCTGGCCGGTGATCGAGCTCGACGGTGGCCATCTGCACCAGCTCGTCGATCCCGAGGGCGTGGCTGAGGCGATCCTGCACCTGCTCGCGGTCGCGGCCTGAACGCGGAATCTCGGCCCGGTTCCGGTCGTTGCACTACCCGTGCCAGCCCTCAAGCTCTCCGTTCTCGACCTTGTCCCCGTGCGCAGCGACCAGGCAACCGCGGATGCCCTGCGGGCCACGCTGGGCACGGCCAAGCTGGCGGACGAGCTCGGCTATCGGCGGTACTGGGTGGCCGAGCACCACAACATGCCCGCGGTGGCCGCCACGAACCCACCGGTCCTGATCGCGATCATTGCTGCGGCAACGCAGCGAATCCGGGTCGGCTCCGGCGGGGTGATGTTGCCCAACCATGCTCCGCTGGTGGTCGCCGAGCAGTTCGGCCTCCTCGAAGCCGCCCACCCGGGTCGGATCGATCTCGGCATCGGCCGTGCGCCGGGGAGCGACCCGGTGACCAGCTGGGCGCTCCGGCACGGCGCAGGCGGTGTCGAGGACGATGCGGTGGCGCGGTTCCCCGAGTACGTCGACAACATCCGCGCCATGCTCGGGACTTCGGGGATCGGACTGAGCGTGGGCGGCCGGACCTATCCACTGCGGGCCACCCCCGTGGCCAAGTCGGCCCCTCCGGTCTGGCTGCTGGGATCCTCCGACTACTCCGCACGACTGGCCGCGGACCGCGGGCTGCCGTACGTGTTCGCTCATCACTTCTCCGGCTCGGGCACCGCCGAGGCGCTCAGGCTCTACCGAGAAAGCTTCCGCCCCAGCGAGAGCTGCGAGCGGCCCACCACCTTCCTGACTGCGAACGTCGTGGTCGCACCCACCGAGGAGGAGGCACACCGGCTGGCGCTGCCGCAGCTGCTTGCTATGGCGGCCCTGCGGACCGGAGCCCCGTTACACGCCCAGCAGCTCGTCGAAGAGGCAGAGAAGGCGCCCATTCCTCGCGAACAGGAGGCGTTGCTCCCCGCCATGCGGAACCGGTGGCTGATCGGCAACCAGGCCCAGGTGCGCCGTCGCCTCGACGAGCTGGCCACGGAGTTCGGTGTCGACGAGGTGATGGTGCATCCAGTAGCCGGGGCGTTCGCCGCCGCCAACCCGGCTCAAGCGCCTGCCCGTGACCAGACCCTGCGCCTGCTGGCCGGCTGAAAGCTGCCCGACCCGCGATTAACGCTCGTCAAGGTTTTCCCCTAGACTTGGAGGTCGGCCCAACGTGGGCTCGTTTCGTGGTGCCTCGCGGCTGCCCAGACAACCGACTGCTCGACACGGTACGTCGTGCGTGCGGTTGCCCGGGAACGAGGCTCAGGCAGCGGCACATGAGGTCCACTCACCGGCCGGTGAGGCGGTTCCCGGGTCGACGGCAGACAGGCAAGCCAACCAGAGCTCGAGAGATTGCGGAGGACATGCCGAAGAAGGAAGGCGTGATCGAGATGGAGGGTGCGGTCGTCGAGGCCCTGCCCAACGCCATGTTCCGGGTCGAGCTATCGAACGGACACAAAGTTCTCGCCCACATCAGCGGCAAGATGCGCCAGCACTACATCCGCATCCTCCCCGAGGACCGGGTCGTGGTGGAGCTTTCGCCGTACGACCTCACCCGGGGTCGGATCGTCTACCGGTACAAGTAAACCCAGCCGAAAATGCAGAAAGGCCTGCGTCATGAAGGTCAACCCCAGCGTCAAGCCGATGTGTGACAAGTGCAAGGTGATCCGTCGCCATGGCCGCGTCATGGTGATCTGCGCGAACCCTCGCCACAAGCAGCGGCAGGGCTGAACGTCTCGACAGGGCTCGACCGACCAGGTCAACACAACTACATAGCTCACACGTGATCGCTTAGTCCGTCTCCCCGACGGGCGAACCGCCCCCGGAGCGACAGGCCGGGGCCCAGCCGAGGCGGCTGGGACGCGACACGACCAGACACCTGACGCAGAACAACCGAAGGGAACCGCCACTTCATGGCACGCCTCGTTGGTGTGGACCTCCCGCGCGACAAGCGCATCG
>JALZBH010000074.1 GCA_030947625.1 Actinomycetota bacterium | reverse complement strand
CGACTACATGGTGGCCAACTCGCCGATGACCGAGGCCATTGTGCGGCCCGAGATCGACCGGTACATCGTCGCTCCCGGCCAGGCCACGTCGTACATGATCGGCCGGCTGGAGATCCAGCGGATGCGCAGGGAGGCCGAGCAGCGTCAGGGCTCCTCGTTCGAGGTCAAGAAGTTCCACTCCGCCGTGCTCGACTCCGGTTCCCTGCCGCTCGACGTGCTCGACCAGGTGGTCCGCGCCCGGCTCGGCTGACCAATCGAAGGAGCGCAGCATGCAGTTCGGTCGCAGCTACGAGGAGTTCGAGGTGGGTGTGACGTACCAGCACTGGCCCGGCAAGACCGTCACCGAGTACGACGACCACCTGTTCTGCCTACTGACGATGAACCACCACCCGTTGCATCTCGACGCGCATTACGCCGAGAAGACCACCCAGTTCGCCAAGAACGTCGTGGTCGGCAACTACGTGTACTCGATCCTGCTCGGGATGAGCGTCCCCGACATCTCCGGGAAGGCGATCGCGAACCTCGAGGTCGAGTCGCTGCGTCACGTCGCCCCGACCTTCCACGGTGACACCTTGTACGGCGAGACCACCGTCCTCGACAAGTGGGAGTCGAAGTCCAAGGACGACCGGGGGGTGGTTCATGTGGAGACGATCGGCTACAACCAGGACGGCACCGTGGTGTGCATCTTCCGTCGCAAGGTGATGGTGCCCAAACAGAGCTACCTCGATGCGCGGGGCGGCGAGCAGCCCGGCCGGCCAACCCCCCGGCCGGACAAGAATTCTCCTGCCGGAGAACGGGCATAACCGGGGTCCGGGCCGTAGCCCAGGCGAGGACGACGATGGACGATGTCGTCGTGCCCGTCGGTGTGCAGCCTGGGCAAGCTTCGCTCATCCAGCTCCTGTTCGACCAGCGACGCGGGGCGCCAAGGCCGGTCCGCGAGATGCCAGACTCCTTACATGGCTGACGAGCTTTGGATCATCCGGCACGGCGAGACCGTGTGGAGCAGGGACCGCAGGCACACCTCGAGGACCGAGCTGCCGCTGACCCCGAACGGTGAGAAGGTGGCTCGCGAGCTCCGGGACCGTCTCGCCGGGGTCTCCTTCGACCTGGTGTTGAGCAGTCCCCGGGAACGTGCCCGCACGACCGCAAAGCTCGCCGGCTTCTCCGATGCCCATATCGAGGAGGATCTCGCAGAGTGGGACTACGGCGAGTACGAAGGACTCTCTACGGCCCAGATCCGCGAGTCCGTCCCAGGCTGGACCGTGTGGAGCCATCCCTGTCCGGGGGGTGAGAGCGCCGGACAGGTGTCCAGAAGGATGGACCGCGTCCTGGCCAAGGTCCGTGCCCACGGGGGCCGGGTGCTGATGTTCAGCCACGGGCACGCGTCGCGGGCACTGACCGCCCGCTGGCTGGGCCTGAGGGTGTCCGAGGGCCGGCTGTTCATCCTCGGCACCGCCACCATCTCCGTACTCGGCTACGAGCACGAAGCCCCGGCCGTGGCGCGGTGGAACTGCTGAGCACTACCCTTCGCATCGTGACGCTCGCGGCGTCCTGTCCCCGCTGCACCTCCCCGGTCACCGACCCGGGCGGGATGTTCCGTTGCCCCGACCATGGACCGGTCGCGCCGTTGTGGCGGGCAGTCGATGTCGACTACGAGACGTTCGCCGAGCTGGTCAAGCGAGCCGATGAGCTGCCGACGTACCTGCCCTGGCCGATGAGCCCGGGTTGGTCGATCGCCGACTTCGGCTGCGTGGGCTCGGGCAGGAAGGCCTTGGCCACGGTCACCACGACGGTCGGAGCCAGCGACCTCGACGGTTCGGTCGAGGTCACCGTTGTCTCGGAGGATCCCGGGGTCGGGCTGGGCGCGCGCTGCGCGGGCACGTCGTACGTCGACCCGGGTGACCAGATCGGCGACGGCCCCGCTGCGGTGAAGGTGCGCGCCGGCGGCCGCGCCGTGCCGATGTGGGTCGTCGAGCCGAATGCGGGCGACGACGTGCTGGAACGGTCGGTGTTCGCCGGTGAGGCAGACGGTCGCTGGCTGTGGCTGGTGGTGCGACCGGCGTCGGCCGCGCTGCTGCTGCGCGACGAGTGGCTGTTGGCCGACGTGACGGGGTTCGGTCCCGAGGCGCTGGAGATGCCGTTCGGTGGGCCACGCCCGAGCTGGTGAGCACTACCCTTCTGTGGTGCTGAGCGACCTTGTGGCCAAGCGCGGCCTCGCCTCGGAACGTGCCCGATGAGCTGGCGGCTGCTCATCGAGGTGTTCGTCACGTTGTTCGTGATCATGGACCCGGTCGGCACGATCCCGATCTTCTTGTCTTTGACCAGCGGCCGTTCTCCCACCTCACGCAGGCGAGCGGCGTGGCAGGCGGTAGCGGTGTCGTTCGGCGTGATCACCGCGTTTGCGTTCTTCGGCCAGCAGATCCTCAGCTACCTCAACATCTCGTTGCCTGCCCTGCGCGGCGCCGGCGGTCTTCTGCTGCTGCTGGTCGCCCTCGAGCTGCTCACCGGCAAGGCTGAGGAGCAGACGGCCGCGGCCGACGCGAACGTCTCGCTGGTGCCGCTCGGCACGCCGTTGCTCGCCGGCCCGGGCGCGATCGTGGCAACGATGGTGTTCAGCAAGCGGGTGCACGACTTCCCGGGATTGGCCGCGGTCGGGCTCGGCGTCGTGCTGGTGCACCTTGCGCTGTGGCTGGCGATGCGCTTCTCGTTGCCGATCCTGCGGCTGATCCGCGAGGGGGGCGTCCTGTTGGTGACCCGGATCGCCGGTCTGCTGCTCTCGGCGATCGCGGTGCAGATGGTCGCCGACTCGGTCCGTGCCTTCATTGCAGGCAGCGGCTGAGGGCGCCGGGTCACCTCGCAAACATCCCCTAGCGAACCGCCAGCCCCCACACCGCGCAACGCGCGAGATGCGAAGGTTTGGGTTCAGCGTCATCTCCGGCCGAGGGACTGGAACCGTTGGAGGACCGGTGTGGGCACCAGGCGGACGACGCCGCTGATCGCCTTGAAGCGCAGGCTCGGGATCGAGATCGCCTTGCCGGTGTCGAGGTCCGCCAGCGCCTGGCGCACGACGAACTCGGCGTCCAGCCACAGCAGCTCCGGCACTGAGCCCTGGTCGACGCCCATCCGCTGGTGGAACTCGGTCCGGACGAACCCCGGGCATAGGGCCATCACTCTCACGCCGCGGCATGCGTACTCGGAGTGGGCCCACTGGCTGAACCGGGTGACGTAGGCCTTGGCCGCGCCGTAGGTTCCGCGCGGCAGGAAGCCGGCGACCGAGGACACGTTGACGACCTGACCGTGCCCTCGGGCGACCATGGCTCCCAGCGCAGCGTGGCAGAGCCGCAGCACCGCTACGACGAGTACGTCGAGATGTGCCTGTTCCTGCTCGATGGTGTTGTCGAGGAACCGGCCCCGCAGCCCGAAACCTGCGTTGTTGACCAGCAGCTCGACCGGCCGCGCCGGGTCGGCCAGTCGCTCCTCGACCCGGCCGAGCTGGTCGCGGTCGGCGAGATCGGCGGGAAGCACCTCCACCTCGACGCCGTACGTCCGGCGCACCTGCTCAGCCACCTGGTCCAGCCTTCCGTGGTCGCGGGCAACGAGCACCAGGTCGTGACCGCGGGCGGCCAGCTGCTCGGCGAACTCGCGGCCGATGCCGGCGGTCGGACCGGTGACCAGGGCGGTTCCAGGACTGGGCATGCGGCTCAGCATGTCAGTCGCCTGGTGGGGGATGCGGCATCATGGGCGCTGATGTCTCCTCCCCGCGTGCTTGCCGTCGCCAACCAGAAGGGCGGCGTGGCCAAGACGACCACGGTCGCCTCCCTGGGAGCGGCACTTGCCGAGCGCGGCCGGCGCGTGCTCCTCGTGGACCTGGACCCCCAGTCCTGCCTGACGTTCAGCCTGGGCATCGACCCCGAGGACCTCGAGATCTCGGTGCATCACGTGCTCACAAAGGGCCTCGCGCCCGATGAGGCCATCATCAGCACCGAGGACGGTGTCGACCTCCTGCCCGCCACGATCGAGCTGGCGCGTGCCGAGGCGGACCTGCTCACCCGCACCGGCCGCGAGTACGTCCTGCGCACCGCCGTCGAGGAGCTCGACGGGTACGACTGGGTGCTGCTCGACTGTCCGCCCTCACTGGGCGTGCTCACCGTGGCTGCGCTGACGGCGGCGGAGGGCGTACTGATCCCGTTGCAGTGTGAGACCCTCTCCCACCGCGGCGTGGGCCAGCTCCTGGACACCGTTCACGACGTCAAGAGGTTCACCAACCGTGAGCTCGAGGTTTGGGGCGTGCTGCCCACGTTGTACGACGGCCGCACCAACCATGCGCGCGCCGTACTCGAGACGATCTCGCAGACCTACGACCTCGAGGTGCTCGAGCCCGCGATCCCCAAGTCGATCCGGTTCGCCGAGGCACCTGCTGCCGGCCGGTCGATCCTGGCCACCTCGCGCAGCAACAAGGGCGCTCAGGCATACCGAGCGGTCGCGGACGGGCTGCTGCAGCGAAACTGAGCGCGCCCGGTCAACCGCTCTCGCCCAGTGGCCGGCCGCCACGGGTACGCCGGCGCGGATTGCGCTGGCGCGCCGGGCGATCGCCCTGCTCGGTGCCCTGCTGGTCGGCCGGTCCCCGAGACTGACTGGTGCGGCGCTGGCCGGACTTCGCGGAGCCGCGCTGGCCGCTGCTGGGTCCACGGCTGCCGCCTCGGTCGCCGCGCCCGGCGCTCTCGGGACGTGGCTTGCGCTCGACCGTCCCCTCGGGTACGACCCTGCCCACCGTCCCCGGCGGGATACCCATGTCGTGGAAGTAGTGCTCGGAGCTGGAATAGGTCTCCAACGGTGCCTCGAAGGGCAGGTCGAGCGCCTTGTTGATCATCTTCCAGCGGTGCAGGTCACCCCAGTCGACGAAGGTGACCGCGACGCCGGTGGCGCCGGCCCGACCCGTACGGCCGGTGCGGTGGACGTACATCTTCTCGTCCTCGGGGCAGGAGTAGTTGATGACGTGGGTGACCCCGGTGACGTCGATGCCGCGCGCGGCCACATCGGTGGCGACAAGTACCTTCAGCTTGCCCTCACGAAAGCGGGTCAGCGCCCGCTCGCGCGCAGCCTGGGCCATGTCGCCGTGCAGTGGGCTTGCCGGGAAGCCACGCTCGGCGAGGTCGTCGGCGACGCGCTGGGACTGGCGTTTGGTCCGGGTGAACACGATGGTCAGGCCCGACCCCTCCGCCTGGAGTAGCCGGCCGATCATCTCGGTCTTGTCCAGGTCGTGGGCCTGGTAGATGAACTGCGCGGTCGCCGGCACCGTCTGCTGGTCGTACGACGACTCGGCGCGGATGTTCATCGGATGGCGCATGTGCGTGCGTGCCAGCGAGACGATCGCGGCCGGCATCGTCGCGGAGAACAGCATCGTCTGCCGGGTCTCGGGGGTCTGCGCGAGCAGCTTCTCCACGTCGGGCAGGAAGCCGAGGTCGAGCATCTCGTCCGCCTCGTCGAGCACCAGGCTCTTGACGTGGGAGATGTCGAGATTGCGGCGGTTCATCAGGTCGATCAGCCGTCCCGGCGTACCAACCACGACGTCGACGCCCGCGGCGAGCCCGTCCAGCTGCGGCTCGTAAGGCACCCCGCCGTACACGGTGAGTACGCGGATGCCACGGTCTGCGCCGGCCAGGGTCAGGTCACCGGAGACCTGCAGGGCCAGCTCTCGGGTGGGGGTGACGACCAGCGCCTGGGGCTTTCCCGGCGCCGCCAGGTCGGCGTAGTCGGGGTCGTGCGGGGCGACGCTGCGCTGCAGCACCGGGATGCCGAACGCGAGCGTCTTCCCGGTCCCGGTGCGGGCCTGGCCGATGAGGTCGGTGCCGATCAGGGCCACCGAAAGCGTCATCTCCTGGATCGGGAACGGGGTCACGATGCCGACACGCTCGAGGGCGGTGACGATCTCGGGGAGCACCCCGAGCTCTCGGAAGGTGGTGGTCAGGGGTCTGGCCTGTCTGTGTGGAAGTCCATGGTCTCGAAGCTGTCATGAGGCGGGCGCGTTGCCCGACGCCGGCCCGCGAGGCGCCCGTCCAAGGGCGCTCAAGCGGGGCATCGGGGCGCTCAGCCCTGGCAAAGTCTATCGGTACGCTCACGCCATGACTGAAACGGCCGACTCGAGCGATGTGGTGGCTTTCGAGGACCCGGGCTACCGAGCTGCGGTCGTCGACCTGCTCGGAGCAATCGGTTACGGCCAGCTGTCCGCCTTCGAACGACTGGCGGAGGACTCCAAGCTCTCGCCGACGCTGCGGGACAAGATCGCCATGGGCACGATGGCCTCGGTCCAGTTCGGCCACGTCCAGCCGCTGCTCGACCGCATCGAGGAGCTCGGCGGCGACCCGATCGGCGCGATGGACCCCTTCGTCAAGCCGTTCGACGCCTTCCACGCCCAGACCGCGCCCAGCGACTGGCTCGAGGGCCTCGTCAAGGCGTACGTCGGCGACGGGCTGGCAGCGGACTTCTACCGGGAGATCGCCCTGTTCCTGGACGCGGGCACCCGCCAGCTGATCATCGACTCGTTACAGGACTCGGGGTACGCCGGCTTCGTGCTCGATCGGGTCGGCCAGGCGATCCGCGACGACCCGCGCGTCGCAGGGCGGCTGGCGTTGTGGGGACGACGGCTGATGGGGGAGGCGCTGTCCCAGGCTCAGCGGGTGGCCGCCGAGCGGGACTCGCTGGCGGCACTCCTGGCCGGCGGGGTCGACCGGCCGGGCATGGATCTCGCCGCGCTCGGCCGAATGTTCAGCAGGCTCACGGAGAACCACTCGGAGCGGATGGCCGAGCTCGGTCTCGCGGCCTGATCAGACCCGAACGCCACCGTTGGCCCCGCCGGGTGGCGGGGCCAACGGAGTGGAGCGTTGAGGTCAGACCCGCGTTCGCCGGCCGGTCACGGTCGCCGCGATGACCACCAGGATCGCCGCCACGATGACCTGGGTGATGTGTCGCAGCCAGTCGATGCCGCTGGTGTTGCAGCTGCCGCCCAGCGCGGTGTAGAGCACGTTGCCGAGCAGCATGCCGCCGATACCGCACACGATGGTCAGCCAGAGCGGAATGTTGTCCCGGCTACCGGGCGCGACGAACTTGCCCAGCAGGCCGATGATGATGCCGCCGATGAGTAGGAAGAGGAGTGCCTTGATGCCCCATGGATGCGCGTGGCAGGAAGCAGCGAGGGGAAGTACTGCGGTTTGCAACATGGTGAACATGCCTTTCTCCTGGCGTCCGGGCACGGACGCGACTGGGATGTGTCCCTGTGCGGATTATCCCCCGGTACGGCCCCGAGAACCCATGCGCAACGCTCTGCGCGCGTGTCGTTGCCTGGATAAGACCAAACCCAGACCAGCGCCTTAGGAGCGGAAACCGACCTGCCCGGAGACGCCGCCGCCGACCTCGACGTAGGCCAGTCGTGAGGCCGGGATGATCACCTTGCGCCCACGACTGTCGGTCAGGGTGAGGACGCCGTCCGAGGTCACCGCCTTGGCAACCAGCTTCTCGATGTCCTCGCTGGAGTCGGTGGTGTCCACGGTGAGCTCGCGGGCGGAGTTCTGCACGCCGATCTTGACCTCCATTGGAGGGCCTCCTACTGGGTTGGGGCAGTGCGTGGGGTTATGGTCGGTGCTGGTCAGTGCTCTTCGGTGCGCGGGAAGCCACGGATGCCGCGCCACGCCAGGCCGGCTACCAGGGTGGCCGCATCGGACTGTTCCATCCCGCCTTGCTCAACCAGCCAGAACCGTGCGCTGACCTGAGCCATTCCCACCAGGGAGACCGCGAGCAGCTGGCACTGCTGCTCGGGGAGGCCGGTGTCGTCGTGGATCACATGAGCAATCAGCCGGGCACACTCGGTGGTCACCCGCTCGACGCGCTGGCGCACGGCCGGCTCACTCGTCAGGTCCGACTCGAAGACCAGGCGGAAGGCGCCCTCGGCTCCGGCGACGTAGTCGTAGAAGGCGTGGACTGCTGCGGTTACCCGCTGCTTGTTGTCGTCAGTGGACTCCAGGGCTCGGGCCGAGCTGGCGATGATCGTGTCGCAGGACTGGTCGAGCAGCGCGAGGTAGAGGTCGAGCTTGCCGGGGAAGTGCTGGTACAGCACGGGCTTGGACACCCCGGCCCGGTCGGCGATGTCGTCCATCGCAGCGGCGTGGTAACCCTGGGCGACGAACACCTCGAGCGCGGACTCGAGGAGCTGGGCGCGACGAGCCCGCCGAGGAAGGCGAACGCCGCGCTGCTTCGGGTCGTGCGTGGTGGTCACCAAGTGCCTCTCGACATGGCCGGGTGTCCGGCTCTGCTCGCAGCAGACTACCCCCGAGTACGCTTCGGGCGCCCGGCCAGTATCCGGACCGGCGTACCAGATATCGGGACGGTCCTCGGGCGGGCGGGAATGCCGGGGAACATGGCACTTGGCTGCCGTGTTCACCCATTGCCCATCCATCCAAGGAGAGTCGTGTCCCTGCCCCCGCTAGTGGAACCCGCCGCCGAGCTCAGCGTGGACGAGGTGCGCCGGTACAGCCGGCATCTGATCATCCCCGACGTGGGCATGGCCGGCCAGAGACGACTGAAGAACGCCAGGGTCCTGGTGATCGGAGCAGGCGGCCTCGGCAGCCCCGCGCTGCTCTACCTTGCGGCTGCTGGGGTGGGCACTCTCGGGATCGTGGAGTTCGACGAGGTCGACGAGTCGAACCTCCAGCGCCAGGTCATCCACGGCCAAAGCGATGTCGGCAAGGCGAAGGCGCAGTCGGCCAAGGAGTCGATCGCCGAGGTCAACCCGCTGGTCGAGGTGATTGTGCACGACGAGCGGCTCGACAACGACAACGTGATGGCGATCTTCGAGGACTACGACCTGATCGTCGACGGCACCGACAACTTCGCGACCCGCTACCTGGTCAACGATGCGGCGTACCTGCTCAAGAAGCCTTACGTGTGGGGGTCGATCTACCGCTTCGACGGGCAGGCGTCGGTCTTCTGGCCCACGCTCGAGGTCGACGGGCAGCCCGGAGATGCGCCCTGTTATCGCTGCCTGTACCCCGAGCCGCCGCCGCCGGGCATGGTGCCCAGCTGTGCGGAGGGTGGGGTGCTGGGCGTGCTGTGCGCCAGCATCGGTGCAATCCAGGTCAACGAGGCGATCAAGCTGCTCACTGGTATCGGCGAGCCGCTGGTCGGCAAGCTGATGATCTACGACGCCCTGGAGATGGAGTACCGCAAGCTCAAGGTGCGCAAGGACCCCAACTGCGCGCTGTGCGGTGAGCACCCCACCGTCACCGGGCTGATCGACTACGACAACTTCTGTGGTGCTGTCTCGGAGGACGCCGCCGACGCATCGGTCGGCTCGACGATCTCGGTCACCCAGCTCGAGCACCTGCTCAAGGAACGCGAGGAGGGGTCTCGCGACTTCGTGCTGGTCGACGTACGCGAGCCCAACGAGTACGAGATCAACCAGATCCCCGGCTCGGTGCTGATCCCCAAGGGCGAGTTCCTCAACGGCAACGCCCTGGGGCAGCTGCCCTCGACCGACTCGGGCACCCAGGTAGTGCTGCACTGCAAGAGCGGGGTTCGCTCCGCCGAGGCGCTGGCGGTCCTCAAGGGAGCCGGGTACGCCGATGCGGTGCACGTCGGCGGTGGCGTTGCCGCCTGGGTGAACCAGATCGACCCCTCGCAGGCGTCGTACTAGCTGCCGGCGACCGCGGCTCTCGGCGTAGATTGCGCTCCGTGGACCGTGAGGACTACGTCGAACGGGTACTTTCCCTGGTCGAACAGGTCCCCGCCGGCAGGGTCACGTCGTACGGCTCGATCGCGGAGCGGGTCGGCGCGGGTGGCCCGCGTCAGGTGGGCGCGGTGATGGCTCGGTACGGCGGTCCGGTGCCATGGTGGCGCGTCGTACGCGCTGACGGGACGCTGCCGCAGTGCCATCAGCGCTCGGCGCGGCAGTACTACCTCGCCGAGGGCACTCCGATGCGCCCCTCCGGCCGGATCGACATGCCGGCCGCCTTCTGGGACCTCCCCTGACTCGCCGACCCGGCGCTTACGTGCAGGTTTGATACGCCGACCCGGCGCTTACGTGCAGGTTTGATACGCCGACCCGGCGCTTACGTGCCGCAGACAGGTACCGAAGAGCCGGGTCGATGGCAATTCTCTGCACGTAAGAGCCGGGTCGGCGGTGAATTGCTGCACGTAAGAGCCGGGTGGGCGATGTTGGGGGCTAGCCGCGGGAGCGGGTGCGGGCGGCGAGGGCGGCCAGGGCGCCGGGGAAGATCTCGGCGGGAGGGTTCACCAGGCCGGCGCCAACCTGGCCGACGCCGGCGATCCTGCCGGCCATGCCGGTATTGATCTGGGGCAGGATGCCGGTCCGGCAGACACGGGTCACGTCGATGCCGGTCGCGGTGCCCTGGAAGTCCAGCACTGGCACCGACCAGCGAGGGTTCTCGGCCAGGGTGATCTCGTGCATCCGCCGGGTCGTGGCGAGTGCGTCGGACACCGTGCCGCCGACGAAGCGCACGATCGCCGGTGCCGTTGCCATCGCGAAACCGCCGATCCCCGCGGTCTCGGTGATCGCTGAGTCGCCGATGTCGGGGTTGGCGTCCGCGGGCCCGAAGTCGCCCAAGTAGAGCCCGTCCGCACGCTGGGCCGGACCGGTGAACCAGTCGTCCCCGGTGCCGGCTACCTGGATGCCGAACTCCGTACCGTTACGGGCCATCGCAACCACCATCGTCGAGCCGTCGATGTCGCGCGCGGCATCGAGAGCGAGCTTGCAGGCGGGCATGGCCAGGTTGAGGAAGAAGTGGTCGTTGCCACCGACGAACCGCATCGCCTCCGCCACGTCATCGGCCGCGAAACCCGAAGTCGCCATCGCCG
>JALZBH010000073.1 GCA_030947625.1 Actinomycetota bacterium | reverse complement strand
CGAAACGCGCCACCACGTCGCAGCCGCTGGTGCCGCTGTTGCTGGGGGTGCCTCCCCAGGCGCCAGTGGTGGAGACCACGAAGTAGGAGCCGTCGGGGGAGTACTCGACGTCACTCATGTAGGTGTCGAACCTCGGCGAACAGGCTTGGGTGAAGAGGTTGGTGGACCAGGGCGACACGGCGTACGTCGCGCCGGAGATGTCGAGCTTCACGATCTGGGAGCGGCTCTGACCGTCGACGGCGGTGAAGTTGCCGACCGCGGCGAGCTGGGTGTTGGCCGGGTCGGTGGACAGCTGCAGAACGTCGGTCACCGACCCGGCGAGAGCCGGGTTGTGCAGGCCGGAGAGCACGCCGGTGAAATAAGGGTCGTAGAGGCCGGTCGTGGCATTCAGGGTGCCCAGCGCCTTCTGTGCGTGGCTACCCACGTGGGTGAACTTGCCCGCGACCCAGAGTCGGCTGCCGACGACCTCGAGGTCGCGGACCTGACCGTCCAGGTTGGCGGGCACGAAGGTCGCGTCTATCGCCCCGGTGCCGACATCGGCCTTGAAGAGGTTCTTGATGGTCTGCCCGCCGGCACTGGTGAACTGCCC
The DNA here is from genome assembly GCA_030947625.1 of Actinomycetota bacterium. GTDB lineage: Bacteria > Actinomycetota > Actinomycetes > Propionibacteriales > Nocardioidaceae > Marmoricola. The sequence continues at coordinate 10,283 of JALZBH010000073.1, read as the reverse complement.
GCCGACATAGACCGAGCTGCCATCGAGAGCCGCCTGCACTTTGAAGACCGTGCCGTTCGGCTCCGGCGCGAAGGTGGTGCTGACGAGGCCGGTGTTCGCGTCGAACGCGAACACATTGTTGCGAACCAGGATTGCCGAGGTGCCGGCGTTCTCTACCTGGGTGAAGCTGCCGCCGACGATGATCTGGTTGCCCACCTGGGTGATCGAGTACACCGTGCCGTTGAGGATGTTCGGCGTAGTCGGCCGGTCCGTGGCCTTGGCGGGTTCCGCACTGACGATCTTGCCGGTCTGCCCCGAGGACAGTCCCGTGGACGCGGCATTCGACGGGGGCGAGAGCACTACCGTCCCCGCGAGGGCAATGAGGACAGACAGCACCAAAGCGGTGGTTTTGTTCACGAAGACTCCAAGACTGGCTTTGGCGCTGCGCACCTGCGGTATGGTCACTATGCGCCATCAGCGCATGCCTTGCCGATACTTTCACAGGAATCCGGCTGCAAAGACCCTTTCCAGGCAATGGTCTAGAGAGGCCGGCGTTTGGCCGTAACCGAATCGGATTGCCAGTTTCGGGGAGTCCGGAAGAGTGATCGGCCCGACTAGCCCGGATCTTCGGACGATTCCCACGCAGCCAACCTACGATGACCCAATGAGCGGGTCCAGGTTCTCGGCGTGGCCCCTGGCCGTCCTCGTGCTGGGCTTCCCGATCTGGTGGCTCCTCGGGATGGGTGAGCTGATCTTCTTCCTCGTCGCCATCCCGATGGTGTTCCAGCTGCTGCGCCGTCGACCGCTCCTGGTGCCCTTCCGATTCGGCTTCTGGTTGGCATTCCTTGTGGTGGTGGTCATCTCTGGTCTGTTGCTCTCGACCCACGCACCCGGCTCGCTCAACGACCCGGTCACCAACAGGGCCTTGACGTTCACGTTCCGGTTGGCCCTCTATGCGGTGGCAACGATCTTCATGCTGTACGCCCTCAACATGTCGGAGTCCGAGCTCTCGACCCGACGCGTCGCCGATCTGCTGGCGTGGTTCTTCGTCATCACCGTGGCCGGTGGCCTGTTCGGTCTGGTGGCGCCGACGTTTTCCATCACCTCGGTCGTCCAGCAGGCGTTGCCGCACAGCCTGGCAACCAACCAGTTCGTGTTCTACCTGGTCCATCCGTCCACGGCCGACATCCAGACGGTGCTGGGGTATGCCCGCCCGCGGCCGAAGGCACCCTTCGCATTCGCCAACTCGTGGGGGGCGAACTTCACCATCACGCTGCCGTTCTTCCTCTGGCGTTGGTGGGGCGGATCGGGACATTCGCGGGTACGTCGCCTCTTGGCCATCCCGATTCTCATCGGCGGGGCCGTGGGCGTGGTCAACTCCTTGAACCGGATGCTTTGGGTGGGGATCGTCCTCGCGGCGCTGATCTACGGAATCAACCAGGTCCGTACTCGCGGGTTCCGCATCCTTCCCGCGGTCGCCGTGGTCGCGACCGTTGGCATAGTCGCGGTCGCGCTGTCCCCGTTGGGGGGACTGATCCAGCAACGCATCAACTCACCGCAGAGCAACGCCCGACGCGGGAGTCTCGCAGGGGCGACGATCGCCAGCGTCGCACACGCCTCGCCGGTGCTCGGGTTCGGCGACACCCGCAAGGTCGCCGGCAACTTCTTCTCGATAGCGGGCGGAGCGACCCCTGGCTGCCCGGCCTGCCAGGTGCCGCCGTTCGGCACTCAGGGCCACGTCTGGCTGGTGATCTTCGCCCAGGGGGCACTTGGCCTCATCTTGTTCTACGCCTTCTTGGTAGGCGGCCTTACGTTGCACTGGCGCCGTCGCGATGCGATCGCGGTGGCCTGCCTGGCTGCGGTGGTTCCGTTGCTGGTCGAGACGCTCGTCTATGACACGCTCGGCTCGCCCTTCATCATGGCCTTCCTGGTCCTCGGCCTGCTCTACCGCAGTCGGGCCGACTCGGGTGCGGTGCTCCTTTCGGACTACTTCACGACCCTGCGCAGCCACTGGCGCGTCGTTGCGATCGGGACTGCACTCGGACTCGGCGGGGGCGTTCTGGTGCTGGCGACAAGGACACCGGTCGTCTCCTCGACTGCGCAGGTCCTGGTGCCTGACAACCCGATGTTCTTGCCGACCTCGGTTCTGTTCAAACCGAGAAACATCACCCTCGACACCGAGGCGGCTCTGGCGATGGCGCAGCCCCGTCTGGAAAGCGTGCGCAGGCAGGCGCATGCGCCGGGGGCCGCCTTCTCGATTTCGGCGCGGCCGACCTCGCAGGTGCTGTTGCTGACCGCGACCGGGCACGACTCTCGCGCCGTCGCCCGGGCGGCAAATGACTGGGCAGCCCAAGTCGTCGCGGACCAACGGGCGCAGCTGCGTGGTCTGCGCGCCACTCGGCTGGCTCTGCTGGGGAAGGTGGCGGCCGGAATCAAGCAACGGCACGCTCAGGCCGGCCCCGGAGCGGACGCGGCGTACGGGTTCCTGCTGATGACGAACCAGGCGCTGCGCGACCGGGTCAACCAAACGATCCTGTTCAATGCCGCCCAGACCGTCACCGCGCATCCTGGGCGCCTCCATGTGCCCAACCGGGCGGTGGCCCCAGTCAGCGGCCTGGCCCTGGGACTGGTCCTCGGGGGCGCGATTGCCTTCTGGCGGCCGCGACGTGTCGGGTCCAAGCTATACACCCCGGACGGGGCACTGCTGCTGCGCCGCTCTTCAGGCTCCGCAGGTGCCCTCGTCCGGCGCCACATCGAGGACCGACACGGCGCCTCCGCGGGTGTCGGGCTGGTGGCGATATCGGCCCGGCGACGAGGTCTGCGCTGGGCACGCCAGGTGCTCAGCCGGGCAGGTTTCGAGCCAGGGGACCCGCGCACAGCCGGCCGGTCGCTGGATGACCAGCTGGGCCACGCGGTCAGCCAGGACGCCGTGGTACTGGTGATGGGACCTTCTGCTCCGGCACGTAACGTGCGCCGAACCCTGGAGGTGCTGGACGCCGTCGGCAAGAGTCCAGATGTCATCATTGCCGACGTCACCCGGCCCCTGGGCCGGGCTTCGTTTCCGCAGAGCCGCAACGGTCACCGAAGAACAGAGGAAGAGTGATGGTCATGAGCGCCCCCGGTGACTCCGCACAGTCCCGGTCCTTTCGCCCCGGAGCCCTACGGCGTCGGTGGGTCCTGGTGCCCATCTGCGGCCTCTTGGGTGCCGCTGCGGCTCTCTTGGCATCTGCAGCACTGCCCGTCAGCTATGCCTCCAGCGTCTCGGTGGTCATCGAGCCGACGATCGGCAACGCGCTGGCTCCCACGAACGCAGGGCAGTCGCTGGCCAACATGAACACCGAGATCGCGGTGGCCACCTCCACCCCCGTGGCGCAGCTGGTCAAGCGGGCCGTGCATACCAACCTGACGGCCAACGCGCTTCGACAGAAGGTCAAGGTCACCGCCAGCCCCAACAGCCAGGTGCTCCAGATCAGCTATGCAGATGCCAGCCCACACCAGGCCCAGGCCATCGCCGACGCCTTTGCAAACGCCTACCTCGCCTACCGCAAGCAGACCTCCGCGGACTCGACGAAGTCGGTGCTGGCAAACATCCAGACCGCGCTGGCACGGGCGCGTTCGCAGAGCGACCGGGCAGTGCGGCAGCTCACCGCCGCGAACCCCGCCTCGCAGGCGTACGCCGTGGCCGCTCGCCAGATCCAGTCTGCGTCATCGACTCTGTCCGCCTTGCAGAGTCAGGCCGACCAGATCCGGTTCAGCCAGTCGTCGCCCGGCCGGGTACTCTCGCCGGCGACGCTGCCGTCTCGCCCGAAGGGAATCCCCCACAGGCTGTGGCCATTCGTGGGTCTGCTCGTAGGTCTCCTGATCGGTATTGGTCTGGCCTGGTGGCGAGCTCTGCGCGATCCCCGGGCCTTCAACGTCGACGACCTGGCTGGCTTGGAGGCCCCGGTGCTGGGCAGCTTCACTTCACGGCGGCGACGGCCACCGGTGCTCGATCCACGTCGCGCCCCCGTGGTCGCCGCCGGGTTGAGGCGACGGCTCGGACCTGATCACCAAGCGGTTCTTGTTACCGGGATGGGTCCCAACCCCTATCGGGTCGAGGGCGCGCTCTCCTTGGTGGATGCTTTACGGAGCAGCGCGCTCGATGCCGCGCTGGTCGACGTCTCGTCCTCGGTGTCCGAGAGCCGGGATGAACGAGATGACGAGGCTTCATCGCGGACCGGGGAGAGACATCTCGGGGGTACCGGGACGGCGCAGGACGAGCGCGGAGTCCCGATCTACCGTCCCCAGGACGCCGGCCGGCTCGACCGCACCGGCTTCCGGAATCTCCTCGCCGAGGTCCTCGCCATCCATGAGCTCGCGGTGGTGGTGTCCCCGGACCTCGACGACTTTGCCACCCTCGACGTCCTCGAGGCCGTGCCCGACACGGTGCTCGTGGTCCCGCTGGGGAGGTACGACCTCGAGGCGGTGGCTTCCGCGATGTCGGACGTGGCTCGTTTCCACGGCAACGTGATCGCGCTGCTCACCGAGCCGCGACTCTCCCGGTCACGGCGGGCGAGCGCGCAAGCAGGGCAAACGCCCGCCGCACAGCCGGTCGCTGCATCCGAGTAGCGCCTACGGGTGGGTTGTTCGCCGCGTCCCAGTAGATGAGGGCCTTCAGGGCGGGGTGAGTGCTCAGTGCCAGCTGCGCCTGCTCGAGCCGGCGTACCACCTCGGCATCGGTGAACCTCTGCGAGATGCCCCACTCAGCCAGCATCAACGGCTTGGTCGGGTGCGCCCCGGTCGCCCACCCGTAGAACCCGGGCCACTCCGGGCGGGCAAAGCTGCGCCGATCCAGTGCCCCGGCGAACGGCTGGTCCCACTGCGCTCCCGGCAGCAGATAGGGGTCAAACCCGATCCAGTCGACGACGTCATCTCCGGGGTAGAGCCCCGCGACCATCTCCGGGGGCCAATTCGGGCTGCCTCGGTAGTCCATCACGGTGACCGCGTTGGTGACTCCGTCCGCGCGCAGGCGCAGCACGACATGGCGGAACATCGCCCGGTAGTCGGCAGTGGTCATTCCCGACCCAGCCGCGGGACGTACCGAGTCCTCCGGCTCGTGCTGGATCGCCAAGAAGAAGGGCTTGGTCATCGTCTGGCGCAGGCGTCGCGCCTCGGCGTCGATGCGAGGGTCGACGGCTCCAGCCGCGACCTGTGACCAGGTCAGCTTTGGTGCGGGCTTCCAGTTGAAGAAGAACAACGGTGGCCCACCCGCACGTCGGGATCTGGCGAGCTCGGCACTGTTGGGAAAGCGTTCCGCCCCGGCTTCGTAGTAGTGAGCGACGTCCAACGGGCGGCCACTTGCCTGCGCGACGGCGGCAAAGGCGGAGTCCCAGCTCTCGGCTGGCCACACCGGATTCACGGCCGCTCCCCAAAGTACGCCACACCGGGGAACGAGCTTGGCGGACAGGGAGCAGGTCGAGGTTCTCGCCAGTCCCGCGTTGCCGGCCTGGGCATGATCCACCCCGTTTGGGGATCTACATCCCGAAACCCAAAGAACCATCACGTAGGCGAGTAAAAGGGACCATCTGGTCCAGTCCACTTTTTCGCGATGGTATGTAGGCATTCTACTGAGAGTATATTTCGGCCTGGGTAAAGGGACACAGGAACGGGGGACAGCCGCTTCGAGCGGCTCGCCGTCCTTGGGCTCTACCCACCTTCGCACGCTTTCTCAGAGGAGCCCTCGAATGCTTGGTCGACTTTTCGGCACGCTCATCGCTGCTGCGCTGGTGCCGGCGCTGGTCCTCACCGGACCCCTTCCAGGGGCCAGCGCGGACCAGAGCACCGGCTCGCTGGTGCAGGATCGCCCGGCGCCAGGCACCCCTCAGGTCCTCGACGGCAAGGTGCTGAGCATCGCCAAGGTCGGTGACACCGTCATCTTGGGCGGGAGCTTCTCGAGCGTGCGCGACTACAGCGCCACGACAACGGTGACCCGGACCAACCTGCTGGCGTTCGACCAGAACACCGGGCAGATCAGCACTGCCTTCGTCCCCAGCGTGGACGGCGCGGTGAACTCCGTAATACCGGGCGGCAACGGGACCGTCTACATCGGTGGCGCCTTCAACAACGTCAACGGCGTGGCGCACCAGCACCTGGTCCAGCTGAACCTCTCCAACGGGTCGGTCGTGACCGGCTTCAACGCCGGCGCCATCGGCGGTGACGTGAAGGACCTCAGACTCTTCAACGGCCGGCTGTTCGTCGCTGGTGCCTTCACCAGCATCGCCGGCTACCGACAGCTCGGACTGGCCACGCTCAACCCCACTACGGGAAGGTTTGACGCATATCTGCGCGACACCTTCTCGGGAACCAAGAACGGTGGCTACACCACGGTGTCGAAGTTCGACATCTCAGCGACGGCCAACCGGCTCCTCGCGATCGGCAACTTTCTCACCGTTGACGGGGCCGACCGCAGTCAGGTGGTGATGCTCGACCTCGGCGGCACGAAGACGGCACTGTCCAACTGGTCGACCACCTTCTATACCTCCACCTGCAGTTCCAGCTTCAACTCCTACATGCGTGATCTCGACATCGCCCCGGACGGCAGCTATGCGGTGATCTCGGTGACTGGTGCCTACTCCGGCGGTCCGCCGTCGGCGTGCGACACCACCGCTCGCTTCGAGACGGCCGGCCAGGGAGTACAAGTCCCCAGCTGGATCGACTACACCGGAGGCGACACGACGTACGCGGTGGAGATCACCGACTCAGTCGTCTACACCGGTGGCCACGCGCGTTGGCAGAACAACCCCTTCGCCGGCGACCAAACCGGGCCGGGAGCGGTTTCCCGACCGGGCATCGCCGCCCTGGACCCGCTCAACGGCCTTCCGCTGAGCTGGAACCCGACGCGCGACCGCGGGGTCGGTGTCTTCGACATGCGCGCCGACGAGAAGGGGCTGTGGGTCGGCTCGGACACAACTCACATCGGGCCCGGCTATAACTTCCGCGCACGGATCGCCCTCATGCCCGCTGGCGGCACGACGTTTGTGAACGAGGTCGCCCCCGAGCTGCCCAACGACATCTACTCCACCACCCCGGGCCAGGGCCTGGTTCGGCGTCATAGCGACGGTGCCTCCTTCGGCGCGGTCCGTGACGCGGCCGACCCGCAGCACTCGTCGATGAGCAACCTGCGTGGCGCATTCATGCTCAGTGGAGACCTGTTCACTGCCTGGTCCGATGGATCGTTCGTGCGCCAGTCCTACGACGGGTCCACCCTGGGCGCCGAGACGGCAGTCGACGGCCAGGACAAGCTGGTCCCGCTGACCGCATGGAAGACAGACCTCGCCCAGGTCTCCGCGATGGCCTATCAGCGCGGCCGGATCTACTACACCCTGCTAGGCCAGGACAACCTGTACTACCGCTACTTCACGCCGGAGAGCAACGTGGTCGGCGCAATGCGCTACACCGCCAGCGGGCCGGTCACCGGGCTCTCGTTCTCCCAGGTCACTGGCATGGTGCTTTCGGGCAACTCCCTCTACACCACGGACGCCGGCGGCACCCTGAGCCGCACCGACTGGGTCCAAGGGCCGGGCCCCTCGGGCACGCCGACTGCCTCCACAACGACTCCGGTCTCCGGACCAACCCGTGACGGCCAGACCTGGGCCGGCCCGCTGTTCCTCTACCAGGACAGCCAAGGTCTGCCCGCCCCGGGAGTGCCGCAGGCAAGTCAGACCCACACCTGCCAGAGCCTCACCTGCAGCTTCGACGGGTCGGGCTCCACCGGGAACCAGATCACCAGCTACTCCTGGGCCTTCGGTGACGGCGGCACCGCCACAGGTGTGAGCCCCGCGCACACGTACGCGGCTGCGGGCAGCTACCAGGTGGCGTTGACCGTGACCGACTCCAGCGGCGCCACCTCGACTGCCACCAAGACCGTCCAGGTCACCGGCGCAGCCATCTCCTACGTCGCGTCGGCGGCGGCCAACGCGAACGTGAGCAACCACAAGGTGGTGGTCCCGTCCTCCGTGCAGCCAGGTGACCTGATGCTGCTCTCGGCAACGATCAACAGCGCGAGGACCACGCTGACTCCTCCCGCGGGCTGGACCCAGGTGCGCGCGATCAAGCAGCTGGACACCCAGGGTGCGCTCTGGAGCCGGACCGCGACCGGTGCCGACCCCGGATCCACGGTGTCGTTCCAGACCAGCAGCCTCGCCAAGAGCGACCTCACTTTGGCGGCCTACCGGTCCACGACTGGGGCCACGCAGATCGTCGACTCCGCTATCGGCTTCGACACGACGTCGGCTACCACGCATCAGTCACCCCAGGTCAACGCACCCTCCGAGGGCACCTGGCTGGTCAGCTACTTCGGCCGCGAGGCTGCGACGACCACAGGGTGGAGCTCGGTGGAGGCTCAGACCACGCGGATCTCTTCCATTGGTTCCGGAGCGGCCAACATCGCCTCGATCCTGAGCGACTCGGCAGGTCCGGTGTCGGCAGGACCCAAAGGGCACCTGGTGGGCACGTTGGCCGAGTCCTCGGCGAACGTGATCAGCTGGTCGGTGCTGCTCGGCACCGGCTGACGCTCTTCACGTCGAGATCGGGCTGGCCGTGAGAGGGTCAACCGTGACCGCCTTCAACCCGGGTTCGGCACCCGCCCGAGCCGAGACCGATGACCATGTGCTCGCATCGTGGGTGGCCACCAAGGCTGGCGAGCTGCTTCTACAGGTGCGCCGGCGAGACCTCACCGCGCGCGAGCTCAAGGATGCCGGGGACCGGGAAGCGCACGCCCTGATCATGGAGCTGCTGGCACGGCATCGGTCCGGCGATGCTGTGCTCTCCGAGGAGGCGGTCGACGACAGGGCCAGACTCCACGCCGACCGGGCATGGATCGTCGACCCGCTTGACGGGACCCGCGAGTTCTCCGAGCCGCCACGCGAGGACTGGGCAGTTCACGTGGCCCTCTGGGAGCGCGGCGAGCTGGTGGCCGGGGCCGTTGCCCAACCGGGGCTGGGCACCACCTTCCACACCGGTGCGCCGCCTGCGGTACCGAACCGGAGACCGGGAGCACCTCGGATCGCGGTTTCGCGGACCCGGCCTCCGGCGTTTGTCGAGAGACTCGCCAGGGATCTACATGCCGAGCTGGTGCCCATGGGTTCGGCCGGAGCCAAGGTGATCTCGGTGGTTCGCGGTGTCAGCGATGCCTACGTGCACGACGGTGGACAGTACGAGTGGGACTCCGCTGCTCCGGTAGCCGTCGCACGTGCCTCGGGACTGCACACCTCTCGGGTCGACGGGTCGCCGTTGGTCTATAACCAGGACGACGTGTTCCTGCCGGACCTCGTGGTGTGCCGTCCCGAGCTGGCCCAACCCATTCTCCGCTTCATCGCGCGCATCGCCCGGGACTGACCTGCCCTCCGCGCGCTACCCGTCGTCGAACCGGTGCTCACCTGTCACCGGACAGAACACGACATCGGCTTCGGTGCCATGCGCACCATCCGCCCGAAGTCTGCGAGCTTTGATCCGCCCGAGATCGCGAAGCTGACGTTGACCGTGTGCGGAGAGTCGAAATAGCTGTCCGCCACGGCGCCGTACTGGTGCAGGTGAAGGTACTCGTCGGAGATGAAGGAGGGATCGCGTGCCTCGCCCTCGTTGGACACACCGGTCTCGGCGAGCCCCCACGGCACGCCTACACGTTTGGCCCAGGCCGACAGTGGCTTGAAGTAGGTGTCCACCAGGTCGTTGAACCTGGGCGGTGAGGCGTTGCCGGTCTGGCCGTACCAGTTGTAGGGGTCGAAACCGACGAGGTCGATCTGGGCGTTCGGCCAGATGCTGGCGAGGGAGAAGGTCGAAGAACCGCTCACCTCGTGCCAACCCATGTAGATGACAGTGAACGCGACGTTGTTTGAGTTGGCGTGCACGATCGGTGCGAGGCGTTCCTGCATCCTCTTCCAGGCCTGGATGTCACCGTCGCCCTCGGGCTCGTGATGGAAGGCCAGCCAGACGGGACCGTTGAGGGCGCCGAGCTTCTGGGCGATGCCCTTGGCCCAGGCGTCACCGGCGCCGTTTGCCATGGCTGGGAAGCTGGCCGGCAGCTTGAAGGAGATCCACGGAATCCGTCCGGCGGCCAGGTCCGCGCGCGACGTCCTGACTGCGGCGTCCACCCCCGTCGGTCCGTAGTAGGTCCGGTGGATGCCGAGGTTGGTGCCGATCTGGGACTCAAGCCCAGCCGGGTCCGTGTTCAGGCCGTGCGCCGCCCCAGCGAAGGTGGACCCGTCCAGCGGGATGCCCATCCGGTTGACCACGCACCCCGATCCGGGTGGTGGGGTGGGGGTCGG
>JALZBH010000072.1 GCA_030947625.1 Actinomycetota bacterium | reverse complement strand
GCTTCGTGGTCGCGAACCTGGCCAAGATGCCGCACCTGCTGGTAGCCGGGGCCACCGGCTCCGGCAAGTCCAGCTTCATCAACTCGATGATCACCTCACTGCTGATGCGGGCCACTCCGGACGAGGTCCGGATGATCCTGGTGGATCCCAAACGGGTCGAGCTGAACTCCTACGAAGGCATCCCGCACCTGATCACTCCGATCATCACCAACCCCAAGAAGGCCGCCGAGGCCTTGCAGTGGGTAGTTCGCGAGATGGACATGCGGTACGACGACCTGGCCAACTTCGGCTTCCGTCATCTCGACGACTTCAACCGAGCCGTTCGAGCAGGCAAGGTGCAGCTGCCGGCCGGCAGCGAGCGCCGCCTGGCGCCGTACCCCTACTTGCTGGTGGTCGTCGACGAGCTCGCGGACCTGATGATGGTGGCGCCCCGTGACGTCGAGGACTCCATCGTCCGGATCACCCAGCTGGCCCGCGCCGCGGGCATCCATCTGGTGCTGGCCACCCAGCGGCCGAGCGTGGACGTGGTGACCGGGCTGATCAAGGCGAACGTGCCCAGCAGGCTGGCGTTCGCGACCAGCTCGTTGGCGGACAGCCGGGTCATCCTGGACCAGCCTGGGGCCGAGAAGCTCGTCGGTCAGGGCGACGCACTGTTCTTGCCGATGGGTGCCTCAAAACCCGTACGAGTGCAGGGCTCCTGGGTCACCGAGGCAGAGACCCACCAGGTGGTGACGGCCTGCAAGGAACAGCTGCAGCCGACCTATCGCGAGGACGTCACCGCACCCGCCGCCGCCAGGCGTGAGCTCGACGATGACATCGGCAACGACCTCGACCTGGTGGTGCAGGCGATCGAGCTGGTGGTGTCCACCCAGTTCGGCTCCACCTCGATGTTGCAGCGCAAGCTGCGTGTCGGGTTCGCCAAGGCGGGGCGGTTGATGGACATTCTGGAGAGCCGGGGAGTGGTCGGTCCCAGCGAAGGCTCCAAGGCACGAGACGTGCTCATCAGACCCGACGACCTCGACGCCGTGATCATGACCTTGCAGGGGGAGCAGTGACTGACTTCGTCGGCGACCGGGAGCTGGAGATCCGCCGCAACGCGACGCTGAACGGCCTGGTCGGGCTGGTCGCGGCCGGCCTCGGGATCGCCTTCCTGTGGCGGGCCAGCGGGACTGGCGCGATCTGGGACTTCGTGTTCTGCGCGGTGCTACTGCTCATCGGTGCCACCCAGCTGGTGGCGTTGGTGGATGCTCGTTCGCCGCTCCTGTTGGCCGACTCCCTCGGCGTCCGGATCCGGCTGGGCCGCGAGTGGCGGGGTCTTCCCTGGGGAGCGCTGGACCAGGTCGTCGTGGAGTCCGGAGACTCTGCGTTGCGCGACGGTCGCCTGGTGCTTTCCCCCCGGAACCTCACCTCCGCACTTGCCGACCTCGACCGGACCTCGCGGCGGCAGGTGCGCTGGTTGCAGCGCTGGTACGGCGCCCCGCTGACCGTGCCGCTGTCTATCTCGACCCGATGCAGCTCCGCGGACTTGGTAGGGGACCTGCGTGCGCTGGTCGATGGCCGGACCGACGTCGTCCAGCTCGCCGGCAAGCAGCGGGCCCAGCTCGAGGACCCTCCCGCCGACACCCTCGCCGTACCGGACCCCTCCCAGAGCACGGAGGGCGAAGAGGCTCCGGCTGCTCCATCAGGGCCGAAGGTGCCGCGCCGACGGGTGATCGGCAACCTCGGCACGCTGGTGTCGCGGGTCGGCAAGGGACGGGCACAGGACATCGACGCCGCCCCCCCTGATGCAGAGCCGTCCAGGCGGCCGGACCCCGGTCCGGCTTTCGTCCCGGCCGCGACGTACCAGCCCGTCGCACCCCTGCGTGAGACCCGCCGCGCGCTGCGTGCCGAAGTCACTCGCGACGTGCCTGCCACGCTGGGCAACGCCGCTCTCCTGCCCGACGAGGGCACCCGCGAGCGCAGCCACCGCCTCCCCGAAGGCGACGCGCTGCGCCGCCAGCCCCCCGAGATCGCCTTCGACGAGCTCAGCGAGAACATTGCGCCGATCTCGCGGCCAGGCGACCCGATCGCGCCGGTCGTGGTCGACGACTTCGTCACCGAGCCCGCGCTCGACCCCGTCATCGGCCCGGAGCTCGCCGCCGCCCGCACCAGGCTCGGGTTGAGCATCGACGAGCTCAGCGACCGCACCCGGATCCGACCGCACGTCCTGGAGTGCATCGAGGTCGATGACTTCGCACCGTGTGGCGGCGACTTCTACGCCCGCGGCCACCTGCGCACGCTTGCCCGGGTGCTCGGGCTGGACGCCACGCCCCTCCTTGCGTCGTACGACGAGCGCTACGCCCATGCCCCGATCAACGCTCGCCGGGTCTTCGAGGCCGAGCTGGCGACCGGGCTGAACGGTGGCATGCGCGCCACGATCGGTGGCCCACGCTGGAGCCTGCTCGTCGGCGCGGTGCTGTGCCTGCTGATGGTGTGGGGGATCGCCCGTTTCGTCACCGCCCAGCCGGCCACCGTGCCCGTTCCCAATCCGGTGATCGGCAGCGCGGCCGGTCTGACGGCGAACCACAAGCCGATCACCTCCCCGCTGACCACCACCAAGACGATGACGGTGTCCGCTACCGCGCCCAGCGGCCGGGTCGTCGTACGCGACCGGAACGGACGGATCATCTGGTCCGGGACGTTGCTGGCGGGGCAACACCGGCGGTTGGCCGGGCTGGCGCCCTTTGAGGTCGCGGCTGCCGACGGGGGGAGCGTCAAGGTCATGGTGATGGGCCAGCGACTGGGGAGCGTGGGGCCGCCCAAGAAGCCGGCGACAAAGAGGTTCGGCTGAGCCCACAGTCGGCGCTGGGCGATTGGCTCGCACCACCAGCTGCCGGTCATACTCGGTGGCGGTGCCAACTCCTACCCCGCCCGCAGACCTGAGCCCGTCGCCGACGACCGTCGCGATGGTGACGCTGGGCTGCGCCCGGAACGACGTCGACTCCGAGGAGCTCGCCGGACGGCTCGAGGTAGGCGGCTTCCGGCTGGTCTCGGACCCGGCGGACGCAGACACCGTCGTGGTCAACACCTGCGGCTTCGTGGAGGCCGCGAAGAAGGACTCCGTCGACACGCTGTTGGCTGCCGCGGACCTCAAGGTGGGCGGCCGGACGCAGGCGGTGGTGGCGGTCGGCTGTCTGGCAGAGAGGTACGGCGACGAGCTGGCCGCGTCGCTTCCCGAGGCCGACGCCGTGCTCGGCTTCGACGACTACCCCGACATCGCCGGCAGGCTGCGCGCGGTCCTTGCCGGTGAAGTTGTCCGACCGCACTCGCCACGGGACCGAAGGGAGCTGCTGCCGATCACGCCTGCCGAGCGGAGGGCGCATCACGAGGTGGTCGTCCCCGGGCACGTCAGCAGGGTCCGCGGTGCCCCTGCTAGCGGTCCCAGGATGCTCCGGCGGCGGCTCGACGGAGGACCGATGGCTCCGCTGAAGCTGGCCTCCGGCTGCGACCGCAGATGCACCTTCTGTGCGATCCCCAGGTTTCGGGGGTCGTTCGTCTCGCGACCGCCAGCGGAGGTCTTAGCCGAGGCGAGCTGGCTGGCAGGTGAGGGAGTGCGCGAGCTGTTCCTGGTGAGCGAGAACTCCACCTCCTACGGCAAGGACCTCGGCGACCTCCGCCTGCTCGAGACCCTGCTGCCCGAGCTGGCCGCGCTCGACGGCATCGAGCGGGTGCGGGTCTCCTACCTACAGCCCGCCGAGACCCGGCCCGGACTCGTCTCGACGATCACCGGCACCGAGGGCGTCGCCGACTACTTCGACCTGTCCTTCCAGCACGCCTCGGGGCCGTTGCTGAGACGGATGCGCCGCTTCGGCGACGCCAAGACGTTCCTGGGCCTGCTCCGGGAGATCCGAGCTCAGGCTCCGGCAGCCGGAGTTCGCTCGAACTTCATCGTCGGGTTCCCTGGCGAGACTCAGGCCGACCTCGAGACGCTGTGCGACTTCCTGGTGCAGGCACGCCTCGACGCAGTGGGCGTGTTCGGCTACTCCGACGAGGACGGCACCGAGGCCGAGTCGTACGACGGCAAGCTCGACTCGGACACCATCCGCGAACGGGTCCGCCAGCTCACCGACCTCGTCGAGGAGCTGACCGCGCAGCGGGCCGAGGAGCGGATCGGCGAACGGGTCGACGTACTCGTCGAGGGCCTGGGCGATGACCCCCAAGACCTCGCAGAGGGGCGTACGGCGCAGCAGGGACCCGAGGTCGACGGTTCGACGACGATCGTCGAGGCTTCAGCGGGACTCCGCGTCGGCGACCTGGTGCCAGCACGAGTGGTGGCCACGGACGGGGTCGACCTGCTGGTCCGCGCGCTATGAGCCTGCCGCAGGGCGAGCCGGGCGGTCTCCCGACAGGGTCCACAAGCAACTGGAACGTACCCAACGCACTGACGGCGCTCCGGATCGTGATGGTGCCGTTCTTGGGCTATGCGCTGCTCACCGGCGGAGGGCAGCACAGCTCGTGGCGCTGGGCAGCCTGCGTGCTGTTCGTGCTGGCGATGTTGACCGACAAGGTTGACGGCGACCTGGCCCGCAAGCACGGACTGGTGACGAACTTCGGGAAGATCGCGGACCCGATCGCGGACAAGGCGGTCACGGGGATGGCCTTCATCGGCCTGTCCCTGATCGGCGAGCTGTGGTGGTGGGTGACCGTGCTCGTCCTGGTGCGAGAGTGGGCGGTGACCATTGCCCGGCTCTCGGTCGCCCGCCAGGCCGTGATCCCGGCGATCCGCAGCGGCAAGCTGAAGACCCTGGCCCAGACGATCGCGCTCGGCGGGTTCATTGCGCCGGTCCGCCATCTCGTCGGCGGCTGGCATCTTCCAGGGATGGTCATCTGGTGGGCCTGCGCGGTGCTGATGGTGGTGGCCGTCGTACTCACGATCACCTCGGGGCTGGAGTTCGCCAGGGACGCCGTCCGGCACCGTCAGGCCGTCGACCCCACCTGACCCGGCGCCTGCTCAGTCCCGGGCAAGATGCATTGCGGCAAGCACCAGGGCGAGATGTGAAAAAGCCTGCGGAAAGTTGCCGACCATCCGCGACTTGGCCGGGTCGTACTCCTCGCTGAGCAGCCCGACGTCATTGGCCAGCCCGACGAGGCGGTCCATCAGCTCGGTCGCGTCTCGACGTCGCCCCGCGGCGGCGTACGCGCCCACGAGCCAGAAGGAGCAGGCCACGAACGGGTGCTCGTCCCCGGAAAGACCGTCGACGCCGGAGCGAGTGCGGTAGCGCAACAGCAGCCCGTCGCTCATCAGGTCCTCCTCCACCGCCTTGATCGTCCCGAGCATCTTGGGGTCCGAGCCGTCGATGAAGCCCACCAACGGCAGCATCAGCAGCGAAGCATCGACCTCGTCCGTCTGATAGTGCTGGGTGAAGCTGTTGCGCTTGGTGTTGAAGCCGCGGTCGAGTACCTCGTCGCGGACCTTGTCGCGGATGTCGCGCCACTTGTCGACCGGCCCCTCCAGCCCGTGCTCCTCGACAGCTCGGACCGCCCGGTCGAACGCCACCCACACCATCACCCGGCTGTGCGTGAACTTGCGCTGCGGGCCGCGGATCTCCCAGAGTCCGTTGTCCGGCTCCGTCCAGTGCTCGGCGAGGTTGTTGACCAGGCTGCGCTGCAACGACCAGCTGTCCTTGGTCTCCTTCAGGCCGGCCTTGCGAGCAAGGTGCAGCGAGCTCATCACTTCCCCGAGTACGTCGGTCTGGCGCTGGTCCACGGCGGCGTTGCCGATCCGGACCGGACGCGACCCTGCGTACCCGGCGAGGTGGTCGAGCTCGCGCTCGGGAAGGTTGCGTCCACCATCGACGGTGTACATGATCTGCAGGTCCTCAGGGTCGCCTGCGACCGCTCGGAGAAGCCAGCCGCGCCACAGCTTCGCCTCGTCGGAGCGGCCGGCGGCGAGCAGCGCCTGGAGCGTCAGCGAGGCGTCGCGCAGCCAGCAGAACCGGTAGTCCCAGTTGCGTTCGCCACCGAAGTCCTCGGGCAGCGACGTGGTCGGTGCCGCCACGATCCCGCCGGTCTCGATATGGGTAAGCCCGCGCAGGCACATCAGCGAACGGCGTACGGCGTCGCGCCAGGGACCGTCGTACTCGCACTCGTCGGCCCAGCGCTGCTCCTCGTGGATCGTCCGCTGGATCCGGTCGGTGAAGTCCAGCAGCCGGGGTACCGGAAGGTGCGAGGGCACCCAGGTCGTGGAGAAGGTCAGCTCGTCGGTCTCACTGACCTCGAAGTTGTCCTGGTGATGGTGGTCGACCGCATGCGGCATCCGCGGCCCGCGCAGCACGAACTTGTCCGGTCCTGCCACGGCGACGATCAGCTCGCGGTCGCCACGCTCGATCCGGTGCACCCACGGCCGGATCCGGCCGTAGTCGGTGCGCACCGTCCAGATGTGCCGCATGCTGACGGTGCCCGCGACTCCCCGGATGCATCGGACCACGTCGGCCCGGCGGTCGTCGAGCGGCATCAGGTCGGTGACCGTGACCTTCCCCGAGTCGGTCGTGTACGTCGTCTCCAGTACGCCGGAGTCGCCGACGTAGCGGCGTTCGGAGGTGTACTCCCCGACCGGCTGGATCAGCCAGCGGCCGTTCTCCTCGTCACCGAGCAGAGCGGCGAAACAGGCCGAGGAGTCGAACCGGGGCAGGCACAGCCAGTCGATGGAGCCGTTGCAGCCCACCAGCGCCATCGTGTGCCCGTCACCGATGACGGCGTAGTCCTCAATCGGCAGCGACATGGCATCAGAACCTAGCCCCTACGCTGCGGGGGTGGAGACTCTGGCCCTGTCCTGTGCCGTGCACGAGAGGTTGCTGGCGCGGGCACAGACGGTTGCCTGTGCCGAGTCGCTGACCGGAGGCGAGCTGGCGGCGCTGCTGAGCAGCACTTCAGGGGCCTCGGCGACGTTCGTCGGCGGGGTGGTGTCCTACGCGACCTCGGTCAAGCAGTCGGTGCTGCAGGTGCCCGCCGAGACGATCGCCCAGCACGGTGTGGTGTCCGCTGCGTGCGCCATGGCGATGGCGACCGGAGTACGCCGGCTCCTCGGCAGCGACTGGGCGGTGGCGACCAGCGGGGTCGCCGGCCCCGACAGCCAGGAGAACAAGCCCGTCGGCCTGGTGTACGTCGGAATCGCCGGTCCCACGACCGTCCACAGCCTCGAGCTGAACCTTGACGGCAGCCGGTCCGGGATCCGAACGGCCACCTGCGCAGCGGCCCTCCAGGCACTCAGCGAGGCGTTGAGCCGCTCAGCGGGCCGACGATGAGCAGGCTGGACGTCGCCAAGGCGGCGGCGCTCTGTCGCGGACGCGACGACCCGTACCCGGGGTACGAGCAGATCCGCGCGCGCGGGCCATTCGGGTGGCCCCGGATGGCCCGGCTCGAAGCGCAAATCGCACCGGCGGCCCTGGCTACCCGGATGCCTCGCCTGCGGCCGGCGGCCAACCTCGTCCGGCGCATCACCGCGCTGATCCGGAACCCGCTGCGGCAGCCGGTGGACGTGCGATGAGCGACAAGTCGCTGGCCCAGGTCGCCGACCAGCTGTACGCCGGCCCGCAGGCCACCTTCACCGCGTCGCGAGATGCCGCGGCGAAGTCGTGTGCCGACAGTGCCGACAGAGCCGACGGTGCCGACAGGGACCTGGCCAGGCAGGTCAAGGCGCTGCGCAAACCCACCGTCGCGGCGTGGGCGGTCAACCTGCTGGTCCGCCGGGAGACCGAGCAGATCGACCAGGTGCTGGGGATGGCAGCCCAGCTGCGCACTGCCGCGGCCGACCTCGACGGCCCGGAGCTGCGCGCGCTGACCCGGCAGCGACGCCAGCTCACCACGGCGTTGGCGTCCTCGGCACGGTTGCTGGCACGAGAGTTCGACGTACGCCTGACGGAGGCGGTGGTCGACCAGGTCGAGGGGGTGCTCAACGCGGCGATGCTCGACCCGGTGGCTGCCGACGTGGTGCGGACCGGCCTGCTGGTCGCGCCGTTCACGGCTACCGGTCTCGGCGAGCTGGACGTGGCCGGAGTCGTGGCGGTCCCCGAGGCGCTCGGAGCGCGGGCGACCCCGGTCGTGAAGGGACCGCCCGAGCTGCACGTCGTACCCGACACGGAGATCAAGCGGGAGATGGCTCGCGAAGCCGTCGAGGCAGCCGCGGCTGTGGTCGCTCGGGCCGTGACGGGACTCGCCGGCGCCACCAGGCAGCTGGACGCGCTGAACGCGAAGCGGCTGCAGCTGCAGGGGGAGATCGACGAGCTGCGCCGCCGGGTGGGCGCCCTGGAGGACCAGGTCGAGCAGGTCGACGACGAGCTCGAGGAGGCCCAGGATGCCGAGCACGAGGTGGCCGAGGAGCTCGAGGAGGCCCGCCGTGCCCATGCCGACGCGCAGCGGCAGCTCGGCGCGCTGGAGTGAGACGTCAGGCCCAGTCCCGGCTGCGTTCCACTGCCCGCAGCCAGAGGGCGTAGCCCTCCTCGACCCGGTCCCGGGTCGATCGTTCGGTGGTCGGCTCGAAACGCCGGTCGAGCTGCCAGGAGTCGCGCAGCTCCTCGGTGGAGGACCACAACCCGGTGCCGAGCCCGGCCATGAACGCGGCCCCGAGCGCGGTGGTCTCCAGGATCCTCGGCCGCTCCACGGGTACGCCGAGCAGGTCGGCCTGGAAGCCGCACAGCACGTCGTTGGCCGCGGCTCCGCCGTCGACGGCGAGCGTGGTCAGCTCGGCAGGCATCGTGTCGACCACGTCGCGGACCTCGTAGGCGATCGCCTCCAACGTGGCCCGGACGATATGGGCGCGCGTCGTACCCCGGGTCAGGCCGAGGATCGTCCCGCGAGCCCGGGGGTCCCAGTGCGGGGCGCCGAGCCCGGTCAGCGCGGGCACGAACACCACTCCGTCGGTCGACTCGACCGTCGCCGCGACCGCGGCGGTCTCGGCGGCCGAGCCCACGATCTGCAGGCCGTCGCGCAGCCACTGCACGGCCGCGCCGGTGACGAAGATGGCGCCTTCGAGGGCGTAGGTCAACGTGCCGTCTGGTGCCCGCCACGCCGCCGTCGACAACAGCCCGGCCTCCGACCGCGCGACCTCGGTCCCGGTGTTGGTGAGGATGAACGACCCGGTCCCGTAGGTGCACTTGGAGTCGCCCACGTCGAAGCAGGTCTGGCCGAACAGCGCGGCCTGCTGGTCACCGGCGATACCCGCGATCGGCAGCTCGAGACCAAGGAACGCCAACGGGTCGCTGGTGGCCAGCTCACCCCAGTTCGGTACCACGTCCGGCAGCGCCTCCATCGGCACGTTGAACAGCCGGCACAGCTCCTCGGACCACTCGCCGGCGGCGAGGTCGAACAGCAGGGTCCGCGAGGCGTTAGAGACGTCGGTGAGATGCCGGGTGCCTCTTGTCAGCCGGGCGACGAGGTAGGAGTCGACCGTGCCGACGGCGTGCCCGCCCTGCTCGACGAGCGCCCAGGTCTTCGGCTCGTTCTCCTGCAGCCAGACCAGCTTGGTGCCCGAGAAGTACGGGTCCAGACGCAGCCCGGTCAGCTCGCTGACCCGCTCCTCGTGACCCTCGTCCCTGAGGCGTCCGCAGATCTCGGAGGTGCGCCGGTCCTGCCAGACGATCGCCCGGCGAGGTGAGCTGAGCGTCTCCTTGTCCCACAGCAGCACGGTCTCCCGCTGGTTGGTGATCCCGATTCCCCTCAGGTCGGCGTTCTGACCCGTCCAGTCGGAAAGGCATCCTCGGGTGGCTTCGAGAGTGGCCTGCCAGATCTCCTCGGGCGAGTGCTCGACCCATCCCGGTCTGGGGAAGTGCTGGGCGAACTCCTGGTAGCCACGGGCGGCGATCATTCCTTCCTTGGTGACCACGACGACGGTGACGCCCGTCGTACCCGCGTCGATGGCGAGGATGCTCACGAACCGGCTCCACTGCTCTCACCGGACTCGCCCCGGATGATCGCCAGCACCTGGCGGTCGACCCAGGAACCGTCGTCGGCAACCCGCATCTCGTGGTTCTCCGAGCCGACCCACGCAGTGAAGTCGGCGTACCCCGCCGCGCGGGCGCGTTGACCGAGCTCGTGGGCCAGCGCCGCATCGACCGGAACCTTCTCATCCTCCGTGGAGGCGGTCAGGTAGAGGTCGTTGAGGTCCACCAGCCGGGTGAGCTCCCCAATCGGATCGTGGTGGTCGTCGACCCGGAGGTCCACCGCGACGTCGTCGAGGCCGGCGTACCCCGCACCGTCGGCGACCACCAGCAAGGCCGCCGACTGCCGGCCTCGCCTGTCGCCACCGGCCGCGTCGCCTGCTCGGAGGGCGGCCAACAGCCGCCGCGCCAAGGGCTCGTCGGCCGCCCGGTCCCAGGCGCTCTTCATCTGCTCTACGACCTCGGGGCCGGTGAGGATGTTGCCCTGGATCGCTACGCCGGGCACGGCCGTCCCACCGGCCCAGTCGAAACACGACTTCCCGGTGTACGTCGCCGAACCGCCCTCGACGTCGACGATGCCGAGCTGGCGGTGGTCGCGCTTGGCGTCGTCGCCGACCAGCCGCCCCACCGCCACCGAGGCGGTCGCCCCGTCGTCCAGCATGGCCAACCCCTCGCCCTTCCAGGCGACGTTGGCGTCGGCCTGGGTGGCGAGCGCGCCAAGGCCGGCCACCGCAGCGGGTACGGCGCTACCGACCGCAAGAAACTTGGAGGCGACCGCCACCCCCCACGACGCACCGTCGTCGGAGCGGCCCACGATCGAGAATGTCATGGACGCCAACCTAGTCGGCGGCCTCAGAATGGGTCCGTGCTCTCTCGTCTCGGCTTCCCCGCCATCGGCGGCCACCGCCGGTTCGTCACCGCCATCGGGATCGACGCAATCGGCAGTGGCGTGTGGATGCCGCTCTCGGTGCTGTACTTCC
>JALZBH010000014.1 GCA_030947625.1 Actinomycetota bacterium | reverse complement strand
CGAATCGGCCGCCGCCCCGGGCACGTTCGTGACCGTCGAAGAGTGGCGCGAGTCCGCCGATCTGGACGCGCACCTGCAGACCGAGCACATCCAGGCCGCCCTCGCCACCCTCGGCTCCGAGCTGGCCACTCCCCCGGCGATCCACCCGCTCAAACCCCTCGACGTCGGCTGAGGGCCGAGACCGACACGCTTCGTCTGGTCCACGAACCGGCGAGGGGACCGCGACAAGTCATCCAGTAGTCCGTGCAGCGAGCGCGTTCTGACTCGTCCCGGGTGATTTTGAGGGGCGGGTGGGCCTTGCTACTGTTCCACTCGCTTCGCGCGCCATTAGCTCAATTGGCAGAGCAGCTGACTCTTAATCAGCGGGTTCGGGGTTCGAGTCCCTGATGGCGCACCCCCATCGTCGCAGGTGAGAGGCCCCTTAGAGCTAAGCCGAGAGAAGTCTCTGCTGCGCCTGGAACCGAAGTGGCCACCAGTTGGTCACGGGGCTGCCTGGGGATGAGCGCATCGGCGGCATCGGCAGCTCTCTTACCCAACTCCTTCGAGCAAGTGGGAGTAGTGTCGGCAGTCAGCCAGATTTCCCGCCACGTCAGCTCAACCCGCTCCCGAACCTCGCCATCACCACCGCGCGCGACACCTGTGGCCCGCTATGTGACGCACAAATCCTTGCCCGTCAACTCGGCCGGACGCCACCCCAGATCATTGTCGGTTCAGCTAGGTGCGCCGGGGGGTAGCATCCGTGTTGTTGCCCTGCGATTTGGTACATCCGCCGGCTCGGCGGCATAGCGGGGACGTCGGGGCGCGTGACCGAGGCCCGGGGTTCTGCTCGGCGACGGCGCTCGTGTTGGTTGCGCTACGTCGGTCGAGGCACGACGAGATTGTGTTGCGAGTCGCACCCACGCGGTCTTGGCTCGTCGGGAGTGCATTGTGAAGGTTCGAGACGCTGTCGAAGTCCTCCTGAGAGAGCCATTTTTTGCCGGGGCGCATGCTCGAGGTGTCGACGGGCCGGTGCGGGGAAGCCAAGGGGTGTTTTCCGAGCGTCGTGTACGGCTTCGTCTGCTCGTGTCGGCGATGACAGCCGCCCTGAGCGTGATCGCAGCGGCTGGCTGTGCCGGTGACGCCGATCGAGTGGCGTCTCCTGCGTCTCCACCCCCGCCTAGGCCGACTGTGGTGACGGCGGCACCAAAGGCGAACGCCACCGTCGCGTCCCGGTTGATGGCCAGGGTCCGCATCGCGAACCCCGATGGTTTGGTCGAGGTTGGGGGGTTCATCTGGGTCAAGACCGACGACGGGAGGGTGGTGCGCATCGACCCCTCCACTGACACCGTGACCGGCACCGTCCGGATCGACACTGCGAAAGTACCGAACCACTATTGCCAGGGCATCGGCACGGACGGGGCTGATGTCTGGGCCTGCACAGCGAGTGACACATCGACCGGCATCGTGCGGATCGACCCGAAAACGATGAGCGTTGGTGCCCCCATCGAGGTCGGCAAGGTGTTCGATCAGCTTTCCTTGCCGCACACCTCCCGCGGCCTTTGGGTGCTGACGGGCTCGGGCGAGACAGTTGCCGTGGTCGATACCGCAACGGGGAAATCGACCACATATCAGCTAGGGGCCACGTGTCAGCAACTGGCAGCGGCAGAGACGATTGTCGTCGCCACCTGTGCCAACGACGACCTGGTGGTGGCCCTGGACCCGGTGACCGGCAAAGTCCTTGCCCGGGCCTCCCTGAAGGCCCCCCGCATCGCGGCTGTGTGGGGTCACGACGTGTGGGTTGACATCAGCCGCGGACTGACCAGGCTCGGCACCGACCTCGCAGTCAAGGCCCGCTATCCGCACCAGGTCATCGGGCTCGAGGGGGACCTCGCCGTGACCCAGGACGCTGTCTGGGTCCGAGGCCCTGGCGGCGTGCTGTGGCAAATCGATCCGCATCGCAACACCGTGGTCGCGCGACTCAACTCAGCTCCACCCGTGAGCGCCGGAAGCCTGTTGGTGACCCCGCAAGCCATCTGGGCCAGCGAGAACAACGAAGGAGTCGTCATCCGCCTTCGGCGTTGAGTACGCGCCCATGGAACGCCCTCACCGCATCCTTTGGCCGACGTGCGATGGACGGCTGCCGCGCACGGGTGACACTCGATGACGTCCCTGGTGCAGGAACTGGCGTCAACGCGCATCGCCTTCGCGCCCGATCGCGCCGTACTACACCCCTCCCGGCTTCCGCGTTGTCATTCAGGACGAGTGGACACCCGGCCTTCGACACATTCGCGAGCATGAAGCCGCCATCGCCCTCGACGCGTGGCCCTGGGTGGTGATGCGGCGTCTCCTCGCAAGCGAAGCATCTGCCCGCTCGCCGAACGCTGCCCGGAATGTCTGTCCGATAGGCGACCCCGGACGACCGCCGGGGTCAGCGCGACGCAGCGGGCGCGGACTGCGTTAGGAGCAGGGGACGACCGGTCACCGCCGTCCGCGCTGTTGCCACCTTCCGTTACCAGCACTCCTTGCCGTTCCATGCCTCGCGGCCCTCCGGGACGGCGACCGCGGACACGTCCAGAGCGATCAGCGGGCCGAGCCACCACGCAGGTGAGAGGCCCCAGGCGCGCCTCACTCTCGGGTTGGGCGCTGTTGCGGTTGACTTGCCGGATGAGTAGCACGGAGGGACAGAAGAAGGACGCTCGGACCGGCGCAGGGGCGTGGCGCCCGGTCGGCTCTCGCACCAGGCTCATCGTCATGCTCCTGGGTGGCTTAGCTGCTGGAGCCGTCACCGGGTTGGTGGGTAGCTGGGGCTACGCGCCGCTGGTGGGCTGGGATGTCGCTGCGCTGGTCTTCACGGTCTGGGTGTGGCTGACCATCCGGCCGATGAGCTCGTCGGCCACGGCGAGCCACGCCACGCGGGAGGACCCAGGTCACGCGGCCACCGACCTGATCGTGATCATTGCCTCGGTGGCGAGCCTGGCTGCAGTTGGCTTCGTGCTGATCCAGGCCAGCTCGGCGAAAGGCGCTCAACAGAGCCTGCTCGCCGGACTCGGGCTAGCCAGCGTGGCGCTGTCCTGGTTCACCGTGCACACCCTGTTCATGCTGCGCTACGCCCGGCTCTACTACACCGGCAAAGACGGCGGCGTGAACTTCAACCAGGACGCGCCACCGCGGTACCTCGACTTCGGCTACCTCGCTCTCACTATCGGCATGACGTTCCAGGTCTCCGACAATGACCTGGAAACCCCCGAGATACGCCACACGGCGCTACGCCATGCGCTGCTGTCCTACCTGTTCGGAGCAGTGATCCTTGCCTCCACGATCAACCTGATAGCCGGACTCGGGACCGGAAGTGGCGGTGGCGGCGGATAGGGGGATCGGCCAGGGGCCACTGACCTCACCGTCCGGGTCATCCGATCGGGTGAGGACGAACTGGGTGGCCCGCGGGTAGCGTCGACGAAGGCGAGCCTTGGAGCGCGCGACGACGGGAGTCCACGATGGCACTGACACAACGGACCGCGACGGCCCTGCTGACAACCGGCAAGGGCATCTTCGTCGCCGATGAGTACGTCGGGGCGATGCTCGAGCGGGAAGCGTCTGGAACCCCCGGCAAGACCCTTGCCGGGTACGTCGACCTCGTGCTCGCCACGCCCGGGGTGGAGAACTGGCTCTCCGGTGTGCTGATGACCGCTGACACATTCGCGCAGGCGGGGAGAGAAGCTGCTGCGCGACAGCAGGCCGTCCAGATCGGGGTCCGGATGGACGTCGAGCTGACCCGAGGCGACGCGGGTGACGATAGCGACCAAGCCCGAAGTCAGCTCGCCGACCATGCCGCCGCCGGGGCGACGTTCGTCGAATGGCGGGCCAACCTCGACCCGGCCGACGTAGAACGAGGGAGCTCCCACGTCGACGCGATGGCACTTGCGCGCGGTGCCGCGCTCTCCCAGTCGGAGGAGATCCTGCCGCTGCTGACGATTGCGATGCCGGACCTCTCCTCGCACAGTGCCGCGGTCACCCAGGCGGTCACGGGCAACGCCCTCAACGCACTCTTCGCCGAGCTGACGAGGCTGGCGGTCGACACGAGCCGCGTGCTTCTGCGCATCAACATGATCATGGCTGGAGACTCCCACTCCGTGACGACGGCTCCGGCCGACGTCGCCCGGGCGACCCTCACCGTTATCACAGCAAGCGTGCCGAACGACGTACCGGGCGTGGTCTTCCTGTCCGGAGGGCAGCCGCTCGACCGGGCGTACGCGAACCTCTCGGCCATCTCGTCACTGGCCCGGGAACAGGGCCACCCGTGGAGGTTCACCTTCGCCTTCGCGCGCTCGCTCGTCGAGGGGTCGGTCCACTCCTGGTGCAACGGCGCCGACGAGGCACAACTCCAGCATGAGCTCATCGAGAGCTGGCGCGCAGCGAGTCAGCGGCCGTCCTCATCGGTCTCGGCGTTCCGGGCCTGAGCCTTCTCGGGTCTCGCAGTCTTCTCAGGCTTCTCGGCCTCGAAGACACTGCTGCCGTACACGTCCTGCTTCGTGATCGTGATCAGGTCGTTCTTCGTCAACGACCGCTGCAGCTCGACGAGACGCTTGGCCTGGCGCAGCCGGCAACGCTCTACGGCATTACGTACGCTGCGCGCGTTTGCGAACCGTGGCTGCTTCATGCGCAGCTCGAGGTACTCCGAGAAGGCCCGGCGGGAATCGTCGTCGAAACGGAAGTTCTCCGAAGCCACCATCAGGTCGGCGATCTGGATCAGCTCGTCCAGGGTGTAGTCGTCGAACGCGATGTGATGCGGGACTCGTGAAGACAGGCCCGGGTTCGCCGAGAAGAACGTGCTCATCCGATCGGCATACCCGGCAAAGATCACGACGAGGCTGGTCCGGTCGCTTTCCATCTCCTGCAACAGGATCTCGATCACCTCCTGCCCGTAGTCGCGTTCGTTCTCGGCACGGAAGAGGTAGTAGGCCTCGTCGATGAAGAGCACCCCGCCCGCGGCACGGCCGATCGCCTCCTTCGTCTTCGGCGCCGTGTGCCCGATGAACTGACCCACGAGGTCGTCTCGAGTGACGCTGTGCACCTTTGGCCTTCGGATGTAGCCCAGCGCATGCAGCATCTCGGCCATCCGCATCGCCACCGTGGTCTTTCCGGTTCCCGGACCACCGGTGAAGCTCATGTGCAGCGTCGGTCTCGACGAGGAGAGGCCGAACTGCTGGCGTGCCCGGTCGACCAGCAGCAGAGCCGCGATCTCGCGGACTCGACGCTTGACCTGGGTCAGCCCCACCAGCTCGGCGTCGAGCTTGGCGAGAGTATCCTCGACCTGCACTCTCGCCCCGTCCGAAGCCAGGTCCAGCTCCGCCCCCTCGGCCAGCAGCTCGACTGTTTCCTCGTCCCCCGGCTCGTCCGGCTTGGAGGTGTTCGGCTGGGACGCACCCGGTGCGCCGGGCCGGTACAACCCGAATCCCGAAGTCGGCGGTGCCGGGTCGCTCTTACTGCCGGCGATGACGATCTCCTCCGGGGACTGAGTTGGTGGAGGCGTGGACGCCGTACCGCTGCTGGCGATTGGCAGCCTCGGTGCGGGTAAGCACCAGCTCACGTTCATGCTGGGGCCGCTGCACGAGGAAATGCAGCCCGGTTGTCTGCCGACCTAGCGCTGCGTCGTACGCCAGCACTCGGACGTAGTGGTCCGGAAATGCGGCTCGGCATGCCTCGATCTCCTTCATCGCGGCGTCGGGCTCGTCCATGTCGAACATCGGAAGACCCCAGATCTCCCAGTACATGTTCCGCGGATGAGGATCGTCGGTGTACTCGATCGAGACCGGCCAGCCCTGGAGCAGGGCAAAGCGAATCTGGGCGGCGATCTCCTCCTCGGTGAGTTCGGGAAGGTAGGAGAACGCTCCGTGGCGCAAGTACATCGTCGCCTCCTAACGGCTGGCGGTCGGAACCGCGTCGGGTGCATCGGTCGAGGTGTACTCGAAGGTCACGTCGCCCCAGGTAGCGATTGCGGCTTCCAGCGGCTTGCACCGCTCTGCGGCTTTGCGGAGGACGTCTGGACCCTCGCGGAGGAGATGACGTCCTTCGTTCCTGGCCTTGACGACGGCCTCGAGCGCGACCCGGTTCGCCTCGGCCCCTGCGGCGATTCCCATGGGATGCCCGATCGTCCCGCCCCCGAACTGGAGCACGACATCGTCCCCGAACAGGTCGAGGAGCTGGTGCATCTGCCCTGCGTGGATCCCTCCCGAGGCGACCGGCATGACTCCGGGCAAGCTGGCCCAGTCCTGGTCGAAGAAGATTCCGTTGGCCATGTTCGCGGGAATCTTGTCATCACGAAGCGTGTCGTAGAAGCCGCGGGTGGTGGCTGGGTCGCCCTCGAGCTTGCCGACAACGGTGCCGGCGTGCACATGGTCGACACCGATGAGGCGGCACCACTTCGCCAGCACCCGGAAGCTGACGCCATGTGTCTTCTGCCGCGTGAACGTGGAATGGCCGGCGCGGTGCAGGTGAAGCAGTACGCCGTTGCGTCGGGCCCAATGCGACATCGACTGCATCGCGGTGTACCCGACGGTGAGATCCATCATGATGACCGCGCTGCCGAGCTCCTTGGCGAAGTTGGCTCGCTCGTACATCTCTTCCAAGGTGGCGGCGGTGACGTTGAAGTAGTGGCCCTTGATCTCGCCGGTCTCGGTCATCGCCTTGTTCACGCCCTCCATGCCGAACAGATACCGGTCGCGCCAGCGCATGAAGGGCTGGGAGTTGATGTTCTCGTCGTCTTTGGTGAAGTCCAGCCCACCGCGGCAGGCTTCGTAGATCACCCGTCCGTAGTTGCGTGCGGACAGACCCAGCTTGGGCTTGACGGTTGCCCCGAGAAGCGGCCGGCCGTACTTGTTCAGGTACTCCCGTTCCATCACGATCCCGTGCGGGGGACCCTGGAACGTCTTGACGTACGCCACGGGGATGCGCATGTCCTCCAGGCGCAGCGCCTTGAGGGGCTTGAAGCCGAAGACGTTGCCGATGATCGACGAGGTCAGGTTGGTGATCGACCCCTCCTCGAACAGGTCGATGTCGTAGGCGACGTACGCGAAGTACTCCCCCGGCCGGCCCGGCACGTCGTCGACTCGGTAGCACTTCGCCTGGTAGTGCGAATGGGCGGTGAGCCGGTCGGTCCACACCACCGTCCAGGTCGCCGTCGAGGACTCACCGGCCACCGCTGCCGAAGCCTCGATCGGGTCCACGCCGTCCTGGGGAGTGACCCGGAAGACGGCCAGCACGTCGGTGTCTTTCGGCTCATAGTCGGCGTCGTAGTACCCCATGCCGGCATAGCTCTGTACGCCCGGGTCCCATCGCTCCGTAGCGGCCTGGTCTGGCATCTCTCGCCTCATTCGTCACGTTGGTCTGGTCCTCGGACAAGACCAAGCATGCTCCGCCAATGCTTCATCTACTATTGAAACTTTTCTGGTGATACTGAATGTGCAACTTAAGCCTTGGTAACCTCGCCGGATGACAACGGCGACCTGGGGACGAATGCGCAGCTTCCTGAGCGTCGTCGAGCACGGGAGCATCCGCGCGGCTGCCGCCCAGCTGCACGTCACCGAACCAGCCGTCTCGGCTGCCGTCACCCAGCTCGAGAGGCATCTGGCCGTCGAGCTGCTCGCCAGGGACGGGCGCGGGGTTCGGCTGACTGAGCATGGCCGCCTCTACGCCGACTACTGCCGGCGGATCCTCGGCCTCGTCGAGGAGGCGGAGACGGCCGTCCAGACCGCAGAGCGCGGTCGGCTGCGCATCGGGGCCGTGTCCACCGCAAGCGAGTACGTGCTGCCCCGACTGCTCGCCTCGTTCTGGCGGCGCTATCCCGAAGTCGAGCTGAGCCTTTCGGTGCTCCCCCGCGACAGCCTCTTCGACGAGCTGGCGCACCACGAGACCGACCTTGTCTTTGCTGGACGTCCGCCGAGAGGGTCGGGTCTGGTGACTCGGGCACGCCGCAAGAACGCGCTCATCGTGGTGAGCGTGCCGGGACAATTTCGCGACCCGTTGACCGCGCCGTGGTTGTTGCGCGGACCTGGGTCGGGGACTCGGGAGGCCACCCTCGGTCTGCTGTCCCGACTCGACGCCTCCCCCCCGACTCTGACCCTGGGTACGCACGGTGCGGTGCTGGCCGCGGCACGAGAGGGTCTCGGTGTGACGCTCGTGCACGCGGATGCGGTCGGTCACGATCTCGGGATGGGAACCCTGACGCAGCTTCCCGTCTCGGGGACGCCGCTCAACCGACCCTGGAACTTGGCGACAACCGATGCACCGACCCGTGCGGCAAGGTTGTTCCTGACCCATGCAACGAACCGCGACGAGATGGGTGACATGGCGTTTCACCTGTACAACCGCCCCGCGGGGTGAGGTTCGGCCAGCGGGCGTGAGACACGGTCAACGGTGTCGTTGACACCAACCTGCCTGGAGAGCCATGTCCGATCTGAAGAGTGTGGCCGCAGTGATGGTCGCGACTGGACGTGGAGTCCTCGCCGCCGACGAGAGCGTCAAGACGATGTCTGCCCGGCTGGTCGCGGAGCGGATCGAAGCGACCAAGACCATTCGCCGGGACTACCGCGAGCTGTTGCTCACCGCTCCCGGGCTCCGCGCCACGGTCAGCGGGATGATCCTCTGCGACGAGACGTTCAACGACCAAACCTCCGAAGGTCAGCCCTTCCCGCAGGCATGCCGGGACCGCGGGGTACTCGCGGGGATCAAGGTTGACACCGGTACGACGCCGCTCGCCGGGGACAACGGGGCCACGATCACCGAGGGCCTCGATGGTCTGGGGCCCCGGCTTGCCGACTATGCGGCTCGGGGTGCGGCCTTCGCGAAGTGGCGGGCGGTGATCGACGTCACCACCGTGAGCGAGCACTCCCTCGAGGCGAACGCGGACTCCCTAGCACGCTACGCAGCGCTGTGCCAGGAGAACGGCATCGTCCCCATTGTGGAGCCCGAGGTGCTCGCCACTGGCCCACACGACCTGCGCACGTGCGCGGACGTCACCGAAGCGGCGCTCACCACGGTCTTCACCCACCTCGAGCGCCATCAGGTAGACCTGAGCGGCCTGGTGCTGAAGCCCAACATGGTCACACCAGGACTCGACGGACAGTCCGCGACACCGGATTCGGTCGCCACCACCACCCTCGCGGTCCTTGCCGCGTCGGTCCCGGCCACCGTGCCCGGCATCGCCTTCTTGTCCGGTGGACATCCAGGTGAGAGCGCCTGCAGGTATCTCGGGGCGATCAACGCGGCCGCCGACGCAGCACCCTGGTCACTCACGTTCTCGTTCGGACGGGCGCTGGTCAGCGACGCGTTGCACGCCTGGAAGGGCGACTCGGACTGCGTCGAAGCCGCCCAGGCGGCGCTCCTCGCGAACTGCCGACGGGCAGCGGAGGCAATCGGCCGACGGACGGTAGGTCCGGGTAGCTGAGCTCGGGCAGCTGAGCTTGGGCTGACTCCGGTCAGGCAGATCCGAGCACCGCTTCCTCCTTCTTCAGGGGAAGCTCGACGATCACCGCAGTGCCTCGGCCTTCGACGGAGTCGATCCGCAACCGAGCGCCGATGAGTGCACACCGCTCCGCGATGGACGAGAGCCCGAAGTGCTCTCCTGGTGACTCGGTCGCCTGGCTCCGGACCGACGACACGTCGAACCCGATGCCGTCGTCGGTGATCGACAGCACGACCGCGCCGCCGACCCGGCGCAGGGACAGCACCGCCCGCTGCGCCTGAGCATGCTTGACCGCGTTGTTGATCATCTCCTGCGCGATCCGGTAGAGGACGGCGGCACAGTGCTCGGGTACGTCGCCGATCCTTTCCGCAGGCTCACCACGGAACTCGACGTCGAGCTGAGGCACTGTCTGGGTGAGCGACTCGAGCGCCGCTACCAGCCCGAGGTCGTCGAGGATCAGGCTGTGCAGGCCGGAGATGGCGGCACGGGTCTCGTCGTAGACCAGCACCGCCAGCCGATGCGCTTCGAGGATCTGCGCCAGCGCCTCGTCGACGGACCGGTCTACCTGGTGAGCGCCCAGTCCCACCTCGGCGGCCGAGAGGTGAAAGGCGAGCGATGCGACCGCCTGGGTGACGCCGTCATGGAGGTCTCCGGCGATTCTTCGACGTTCGGCCTCCTGCGCCGAGATGGCCTGCGCGATGAGCCGGTCGCGTTGGGACTGGTGCTCCTGCGCCGCACCGAGGAGTCCCTGCGCGTAGAGGCGCTGACCGACCAGGTCCGCGATCCGCTGGGCCCGAGCAAGCTCGGCGTCGCTGAACGGCACCGGACGATGTCGATGGACCGAGATCACGGCGACGGTCGCCGAGCCCAGCCCGCGCGCCGGGAAGCACATCCGTGACACGGTCTCGTCACGGCCGATCCCCATCAGCTGGCGGAGCGAGGTGTTCCGAGGCGAGTCCTGGACCAGGGTCACCGCCTGCGCGTTCTGCGCAACCAACCCCGCCACGCCGTACCCGACGGGAAGGCGCAACGCCTTCTCAGCCGCCCCCCCAGGCGGGTCGGCGGCCCCGACATACAGGTCCTGGCCGATCAGATCGACCACGAACACGATCGACCCGTCCGCGGCAAACGTGGAAGTGAACAGCCGCGCCACCGCCGGCAGGTCGAGATCGCCCCGCGTCAGCAAAAGGTCGGGCAGCCCTGCCAGGTCACTCACTTGAACAGGCCTTCGCGAAGGGCGGCAGCGATGGCGCCCCCGCGATCGGAGACCCCTAGCTTGCGGTAGAGGCCACGGATATGTGTCTTGACCGTGTCCTCACTGACCACCAGCTTGCTCGCAATCGCCTTGTTGGAGTGGCTGGCAACCAACAACGAGAGCACTTCGCTCTCTCGCTGGGTCAGCCCAAGGTGCGCTCCAGCCCAGAACTCACCCGCGTTGAGCTTCGCGGCGGACAGGGCTACCCGGCCGGCGAGTGCGGGATCGATGACGATCTCGCCCTCCATGACCCGATGCAGATGACCGACCAGCTCACGGCCGTCGATCCGCTTCAGCACATAACCGGATGCCTCGACCCGCAAAGCCTCGAACAGGTAATGCTCGTCCTCGTAGACGGTCAGGAATACGACATGCAGGCCGGGGCTGGCCGCCTTCGCCTGGCGACACAGATCGAGACCGCTGTCCTTGCCCAGCCGGATGTCGCACAGCAGTACGTCGGGACGCTCCTTGCCCAACAGCGCCATCGCATCTTCGAGGTGGGTCGCCGTCCCGGCAATCACGACCTCGTCCGAGAAGTGGGAAAGCATCGCCGTCACACCACGAAGCACCATCTCATGGTCATCGGCCATGACTACCCGGATCGCAGGCTCCGCCATGGGTCAAGCGTAGGTCGAGCATGCGGCGCCGGGGGGCGGAAGGTCACCGGCGGATCCACCCGTTGGGGTGACGCTGTCGCAAGGTGCACGCAGTGTGATGGGTGCCATGCTGGACAAGATCATCAAGATGAGGCGGTCGGAGACGGGCGGAACGTTACGACCGGTCATGATGGCGATCGCAGGGGACTCCGCGGCGGGCAAGACCACGCTCACCGAAGGCCTGGTCGAGGCCGTGGGAGCAGACCGCTGCCTGTCCATCTGCGTCGACAACTACCACAAGTTCGACCGGCTGGAGCGCAAGGAGCTTCCGTTCACCCCGCTCCACCCCGCCTGCAACTACATCGACATCATGGAGCAGCACCTGCAGCTGTTGGCCCTCGGACGACCGATCCTCCAGCCGGTATACGACCACGCCACCGGCACCTTCACTCGCCCGAAGTACGTAGAGCCCAAGGAGTTCATCGTCGTCGAAGGGCTCCATCCCCTGTCGACCAAGCTCACTCGGTCGTGCTTCGACGTGACCGTATTCCTCGACCCGCCGGAAGAGATCCGGCGCCAGTGGAAGATCAAGCGGGACTGCTCACAGCGCGGCTACACCGAGGACCAGGTGCTTGCCGACCTGGAGCGTCGCGAACCCGAGTCCGAGGAGTTCATCCGGCCGCAGCGTCGGTTTGCTGACGTCGTGGTCCGCTTCGCGCCGATCCCGACCCGCGATGACCCACCCGGTACGCCGCTGTCGGCGGAGCTCTTCTTGAAGCCGACGATCCAGCACCCGGCGCTGAGCAGCGTGCTCACCGACGACCACCGCACCGCGATGCACCTGAAGATCATGCGCGACCAAGACGGCACCCCGACTGACTGCCTGCACGTGCACGGTCACGCGTCGTCCGAGGAGGCGCGTCAGCTCGAGAAGATGATCTGGGAGGAGCTCGACGTCGGGGGTGCGCCCCCCGAGCACATCGGCGAGATCAACGGCGGTGAGCGCAGCGAGCCGCTCGCGCTCACCCAGCTGATCCTGCTTTACCACCTGCTCCAGACCAAGGACAACGAGGGACGGTGAGCCGTCTCCGGTGCGGCGTACCTAGCGGAGCTCGACCCCCAGGGTGGCGACCACACCGGCGTGGTCGGAAGGCCACAAGCCGGAGGGCGTCCGGGCCTCAGGGCGGTCGCCCACGACCTGACAACCCCGAGCAGGGGCGCCGCGGGAGTAGATGTAGTCGATCCGACGTTCGATCCGGCTTTGCTCGTTGCGAAGCCGCCCGTTCTGACCCCAGGTGCCGCCGCCCTCCGCTCCGTGTACGGTGACCCATGCGTCGGTCCAGTCGCCCGGGAGAGCGAGCTCACCGGGCGCCGCATTGAGGTCGCCGAGCAGAACTGCCGGGACCTCGCGGTGGTCCTCGAGTACGCCGACCAGCTGGGCCAGCTGGGCCGCCCGCGTCGGTTGGTCGAAAGCCTCGAGATGGGTGTTCGCGAACGCCCATCGTTCTCCGCGTACGACGGCCCGGACGATCGTCCAACATCGGGACACCTCGAACGTCAGCCCGGGGACCTCGGCCGGCAACTCGATCCCAGCTGTGTACGGCGCTGCAGCCACCGACTCCACCCTTACCTCGCTTCTCCGGGCAAGAACGACGTCGTGCCCGCGCAGATCGGCGTACGTCGAGGCGGAGATCGGCATCCGGCCACCGAACGTGGACGTCTGCGCCACCACGTCGTACCTCTGCCCGGCCGCGGCGAACGCCGCCAGCAGCTCGGCGGTGAAGTCGCACCAGATTTGAGGCGGTCCGGCGCCCGACGGGCCGAGCGACCCGGTCGACCAGCGGCACACCTCCTGGCAACCGAGCAGATCCGGCCAGGTGCCGCCGGACTCCGAGGCTCCTCCGGGCGCGAGTGCGGCAACGATGCCGTGCGCCCGCTCGCGAAAGTCAGTCGAGGCGACATCGTCGAGCACCTCGGCCGCCAGCTGGGCCATCTGCTGCCGCGTGGTGCCGCCCAGGATCTTCGTCAGGTCCGCACCCAGGTAGACGTTGTACGTCGCGACGCAGACCGTGGACGGCAAGGTGACTCCAATCGTGGCGGCGGCTCGGCCAGGCTATCCGCGCCTAGGGTGAGGCCCACCATGATCAAGTACCTCGGCTCGAAACGGCTGCTTGTCGGTGTCCTCGGCGAGATCGCCACCTCGGTCGGGGCACGCACGGCCGCGGACCTGTTCACCGGCACGACTCGGGTCGCCCAAGAGCTCAAGCGGCGGGGCCTGGAGGTGACGGCGAGCGACGTCGCGACGTACAGCGAGGTGCTCGGCCAGACCTACATCAGCACCGACGCGGACACCGTCGACCAGCGCGCTCTGGCTGAGGCCCTGGAGCATCTGGACGGGCTTCCGGGAGAGGCCGGCTACGTCACCGAGACCTTCTGCGAGCAAAGCCGGTTCTTCCAACGGCACAACGGCCGCCGCATCGACGCCATCCGTCATGCGATCGACTGCGAGTACGCCGCCAGCCCGCTGCGACCGATCCTGCTGACCAGCCTGCTCGACGCAGCGGACCGGGTCGACTCCACAACCGGCCTGCAGATGGCGTACCTGAAGGACTGGGCCCCACGGTCCTTCGACGAGCTCCGGCTGCGCGTCCCCGAGCTGATCGCGGGCACCGGACGGACGATCCGAGGCGACGCCCTGGAGGTCGCCCGGGGACTCCCTCGGGTCGACTTGGCCTACCTCGACCCGCCGTACAACCAGCACCGGTACTTCACCAACTACCACGTCTGGGAGACGCTCATCCGCTGGGACCGCCCGGACCACTATGGCATTGCCTGCAAGCGGGCGGACGCCCGCGAGGATGCCACCAAGAGCGTCTTCAACCGCAAGCGCGAGATGCCGGCGGCGCTGCGCGAGCTGATCCTGAGCATCGACGCAGAGGTGGTCGTCCTCTCCTACAACGACGAGTCATGGGTGCGGCCCGAGGAGCTGTCCGGTTGGCTGCGCGAGGCCGGCCACGAACAGGCAGAGGTGCTGGCGTTCGACTCCAAGAGGTACGTCGGTGCGCAGATCGGCGTCTACAACCCGGCCGGAGAACGAGTCGGTACGCCGACCCGGTTGCGCAACACCGAGCTGGTCTTCGTTGCCGGGCCAGCCGAGCTGGTGGCCGCCGCGATGCGGCTCCGGTGACAGGGAGTCAGGTGACGAGCTTGCGCACGACCACGAGCAGGGCGATCGCACCGACCACACCACCGGCCACCTTGATGATGTTGTCCTGGCGCGGTGCGCCGCTGGGGTCGACGAAGTAGCCCTTGACGGAGGCGACCTGTCGCTGGGCGATCGTCTTCGGGCTCACTCGGTGGACGAGCTGGTCGATCGTGGACGCGAGACGGTCCCTGGTCTGCTCGATCTCGGTCTCGATCGAGCTCATCTGCTCAACGGCCACGGCTGACTCCTCGTCTTGCTCCGGCTCTGGCTCTCCGGTCTCGGCGACCGCGGGAAGAACGTTACCTTGTCCCCATGACGAACCGACTTGCAACCGGAGACCCGGCCCCGGACTTCACCCTGCCCAGCGACGAGGGCGGGTCGGTCACTCTCTCGGACCTGCGGGGACGCAAGGTGATCGTGTACTTCTACCCTGCCGCCATGACGCCGGGATGCACCACCCAGGCGTGTGACTTCACCGAGTCGTCGGCCTCGCTGCGGTCGGCGGGGTACGACGTACTCGGGATCTCGCCCGACAAGCCCGCCAAGCTCGCGAAGTTCCGTGAGCACGACTCGCTCGGCATCACCTTGCTCTCCGACGAGGACCGTCAGGTGATGATGGCGTACTCCGCCTACGGCGAGAAGCAGGTGTACGGGAAGACCGTAGAAGGTGCGATCCGCTCGACGTTCGTCGTCGACGAGCAGGGCCGGATCGAGCTGGCCCAATACGACGTCAAGGCGACCGGGCACGTCGCCAAGCTGCGCCGCGACCTCGGGATCGACACCTAGACTCGACCAGCTCGCCGAAGTGGTGGAACTGGCAGACACGCAGGATTTAGGTTCCTGTGCCTTCGGGCGTGGGGGTTCAAGTCCCCCCTTCGGCACCGGTTCTCGGGAAACGGGTCGCGGCCCGGCGCCCTAGAGACGGTCAGACGGCGGTGGCGACCTGGGGGGCGATCGCCCGCAGTGCCTTGCCGCGGTGGGAGATCGCGTCCTTCTCGGCGACGCTCAGCTCGGCGCTGGTGCGGCCGTCGACGGTGTCGTCCGCCACGAACAGCACGTCGTACCCGAAGCCGCCGCTGCCTCGAAGCTCTCGGATCACCCGGCCGCGCATGATCGCCTCCTCGACCAGCTCGCCGCCGACGTGACAGAACGCCACTGCGCAGCGGAACTCGGCCCCACGACGGCCATCGGGTACGTCACTGAGCTGGTCGAGCAGCAGCGCGTTGTTCGCTGCGTCGACCTTCGTCGAGCCGGCCCAGCGAGCAGACAGCACCCCGGGCATGGCGTTCAGAGCGTCGACGCACAACCCGCTGTCGTCGGCCAGCGTCGGCAACCCGGTCGCAGCCAGACCGGCCCGGGCCTTGACCAGCGCGTTCCCCGCGAACGAGTCCTGGTCCTCGACCGGCTCGTCGTACGCCTCGACGTCGTCCAGGCCGAGCACCTTGCCCCCGGGAAGGTGCTCGCCAAGGATCCGCGCCATCTCGGCCAGCTTCCTGGGGTTGCGCGAGGCCAGGAACACCTCGGGATCAACCACCGGCGAGCGCCTCATCCTGCATCCGGGTCAGGTCGGCGCAGCCCTTCTCAGCAAGCGAGAGCAGCGAGTCCAGAAGCGCCCGGTCGAATGGCTCGGCCTCCGCGGTGCCCTGCACCTCGACGTACCGCCCGTCGCCGGTCATCACGACGTTCATGTCGGTCTGGGCGCGGACGTCCTCCTCATACGGCAGGTCGAGCCGTGGTACTGCGTCGACGATGCCGACCGAGACCGCAGCGACCGAGCCGGTGAGCGGGTCGCCCTTCAACGCACCCTCGTCGCGCAGATGCTCGACCGCATCCGCCAGCGCGAGGTACGCGCCGGTGATCGCCGCGGTGCGGGTGCCGCCATCGGCCTGCAGTACGTCGCAGTCGAGCACGATCGTGTTCTCCCCCAACGCGCGGTAGTCGATCACCGCCCGCAACGACCGACCGATAAGCCGCGAGATCTCGTGCGTCCTCCCGCCGATCCGGCCCTTGACCGACTCCCGGTCGGAGCGGGTGTTGGTCGAGGACGGCAACATCGCGTACTCAGCGGTCACCCAGCCCAGCCCCGAGCCGGTGCGCCACCGCGGTACGCCGGTCGTAGCCGACGCCGCGCACAGCACCCGGGTCCGGCCGAACTCCACCAGCACCGAGCCTGCAGGGTGGTCCTGCCACTGCCGGGTCAGCCTGACGGGCCGGAGCTCGTCGTCGTTCCTTCCGTCTGCTCGGGTCATGGCGCCGACCCTATCCGGCTGCTCAGACGTCGTAGGTCTCTCCGGCGACCGCCAGCGCGAGCGGACCGGCATACGTCGCTTGCGCCTCGGCGAACACGACCGCCGGGTCGTGCCAGGGCGGGATGTGGGTCAGCAGCAGGCTGTGGGCGACGGCCTCGGTCGCGGCGGTCCCCGCCTCGGCACCGGTCAGGTGCAGGTCCGGCGGGTTGTCCTCGCCTTCGAGAAACGACGCCTCACACAAGAACACCTCGGCATCGCGTGCGGTCTCGACCAGGCCCGGGCAAGGTCCGGTGTCGCCGGAGTACGCCAGCGTCCGCCCCTCGGCGCTGATCCTGAGCCCGTACGCCGGCACCGGGTGGGCGACCGCCAGTGGGGTGACCGTGAACGGCCCCACCTCGACGGGACCGGCATAGGTGCGGAAGTCGAACTGCTCGTTCATCCCCGGGTCCTCATCGAGGTCGTAGGCCTTGGCCATCCGCCGCGACGTGCCGGCCGGACCCCACACCCGCAGTCGCGGCGGCCGGGCGGCGGGGTGGTACTTGCGCAGCACGTAGTAGCCGCACAGGTCCAGACAGTGGTCGGCGTGCAGATGGGAGAGGAACACCGCGTCGACGGCGAGGGGGTCCACGTGTCGCTGCAGCGCGCCGAGCGCTCCGCTGCCCAGGTCGACGAGCACCCGCCAGGGGCGGCCTTCGTGGTCTGCTTCGACGAGGTAGGAGCTGGCCGGGGAGTCGGGTCCGGGGTAGGAGCCGGATGCGCCGAGCACGGTGAGCCTCATGGCATCACCACACTCAGCGATCCGGTGTACTGGGAGACCAGCTCGAGCTCGGGGCCGAGGAACCTTCGCCCGGTCGTGGCGAAGTCCTCGGGCTGCCCGGTCGTCAGGAACCGGTGGGTCGGCTCGCCGGAGCGGTATTCCAGGCGGTGCTCGACCAGCGTGCGGTAGACGTCCTTGGCACACTCCTCGGCACTGCTGACCAGGGTGACCTGCTCGCCCATGACGTAGGAGATCACCCCGGTCAGCAACGGGTAGTGGGTGCATCCGAGGATCAACGTGTCGACGTCGGCTGCGGTCAGCGGGTCGAGGTACTCGTGCGCCACCGCGAGCAGCTCCGGCCCGCTGGTGAGTCCCGCTTCGACGAGCTCGACGAACCGCGGACAGGCCTGGGTGGTGAGGGCGACCTGCGGGGCAGCAGCGAAGGCGTCGTCGTAGGCCTTCGAGTCGGCAGTGGCGCGGGTGCAGATCACACCGATCCGGTTCGTGCGGCTGGCCGCGACCGCTCGGCGGGTGGCGGGGAGGATCACCTCGACCACAGGTACGTCGTACCGCTCGCGGGCGTCGCGCAACATCGCGGCGCTGGCGGAGTTGCAGGCGATCACCAACATCTTGACGCCGTGGTCCACTAGATGGTCGAGGCACTCCAGGGCGTACTCGCGGACCTCGCCGATCGGCTTGGGGCCGTAGGGCTGCCGGGCGGTGTCGCCGAGATAGAGCACAGACTCGTGGGGCAGCTGGTCGATCACGGCCCGGGCGACGGTGAGTCCACCGAAGCCCGAGTCGAAGATGCCGATCGCGTCCGCCACGCAGTGAAGGCTAGTTGCGGGTCCTGCTCAGCGGCAGCACAAGCGACGCAGGTCACCCATCGGTTTGGTCACGGTGGCGCCACAGCCACCAAAGCCCGACCATCGGCAGCACCAGCGGAACGTAGCCGTAGCCGCTGCCGAAGCCCGACCACACGGTCGCGTCGTGGTAGTCCTGCGGCCACACCAGGCTCGTCGTACCGACCACGAGCACTCCGACCAGCTCGGTGCCGCAGGCCGCCCAGGCGAGAGCACGCCGGTCCTTGGCTAGGGCGTACGTCGCCACGATGTAGACCACCGCGGCAACCGCGCTCAGCGTGTACGCCACCGGCGCCTCCGACGCCTTGGTGAGCAGCTGCACGCTGGACCGACCCGTCGCACTCAGCGCGAAGATGCCGTAGACGAAGACCAGCACCCGGCCGAGGCCGCGGCCGGTGCTGGTCTCGGACAGCCGCGTCTCAGACATGGGTGCTCCAGATGTTGGCCAGCCGGACGAACAGCACCGGGATCACCAGCACCGCCACCAGGAGTACGCCGGTGCCGCCGCGGCTGCGCTCCGAGGCCGCCCAGACCCACGCAACCGGGAGGATGACCAGCGAGCCCACCAGATACCCGACGTAGGTCGGCACCGAGACACCGCGATGGTCGCCGAACACCCGGACCAGCCCGAGCACGAGCTCGGCGACCAGGCCGACCTCGATCACCGCGAGAGGCCACAGCACGACGTGGCCCGGCACTCGGTCACGCACGATCGTGACCACCAGCAGCACGGCGGTCACCGCGCACAGCACCGACAGCACGATCTGCAGGAGGGTCATGCCCAGAGCTGGCCTTCGAGTCGCTCCTCTGCCTCGTCGATGGTGCCCTCGTAGGCTCCCGTGGAGAGGTACTTCCACCCACCATCGGCGACGACGAAGACGATGTCGGCCCGTTGGCCGGCCCGCTGCGACCCGGCCGCCTGGGCCAGGGCGGCATGCAGAATCGCGCCGGTCGAGATGCCGGCGAAGATGCCTTCGGACTCGAGCAGCTCGCGCACCCGGCGTACGGCGTCACGCGGACCGACCGAGAACCTGGCGTCGACCAGCGTCTCGTCGTACAGCTCGGGGACAAAGCCCTCGTCAAGGTTGCGCAGCCCGTAGACCAGCTCGCCGTACCTCGGCTCTGCAGCGACGATCCGTACGTCCGGCTTGTGCTCACGGAAGAACCGGCCGGCGCCCATCAGCGTGCCGGTGGTGCCCAGCCCGGCAACGAAGTGGGTGATCTCGGGGAGGTCGGCGAGGATCTCTGGGGCAGTGCCCTCGTAGTGGGCGAGGGCGTTGGCGGGGTTGCCGTACTGGTAGAGCATCACCCAGTCGGGGTGCTCCTCGGCGATGGCCTTGGCCACCCGGACCGCCTCGTTGGAGCCCCCGACAGCGGAGCTGGAGACGATCTCGGCTCCCCACATGGTGAGCAGCTGGCGCCGTTCGACGGAGGTGTTCTCCGGCAGCACGCACACCAGCCGGTAGCCGCGTAGCTTTGCCGCCATCGCCAGGGAGATGCCGGTGTTGCCGCTGGTCGGCTCGAGGATCGTGCAGCCCGGGCGCAGCGTCCCGTCCTTCTCTGCGACCTCGATCATCCTCATCGCCGGGCGGTCCTTGATCGATCCGGTCGGGTTCTGGTCCTCCAGCTTGGCCCAGATCCGCACGTCGGGTGAGGGCGAGAGGTGCGGCAGTCCCACCAGCGGCGTACCGCCGACGGAGTCGAGCAGCGAGTCGAATCTCATCCGCCCGCCACCGCCGGGAGGACGACGACCTGGTCGCCGTCGGTAACCGAGGTGGCGAGGCTGCCGGTGAACCGGACGTCCTCGTCGTTGACGTACACGTTGACGAACCGACGCAGGTCCTCACCGTCGAGCAGCCGCTCCTTGATGCCGGGGTGGTTGGCCTCGAGGTCGTCGATGACCTCGCCCAGGTTGCCGCCGGTGGCGGGCACCGACTTGGCGCCGTCGGTGAAGGTGCGCAGGATCGTGGGGATGCGGACCTCGATGGCCATCGTGCTCCTCAGCTCGTCTCGTCGCTGACGGCGACGTCTTCCTCGCGAACCTCGCCGTCGATGACTCTGTAGGACCTGAACTCCACCGGGCCGTCACTATTCCCGTGCTCCCGCGTGGAGACGAGCACGTAGTGGGCCCCCGGCTCGCTCGCCAGGCCGATGTCGGTGCGGCTCGGGTACGCCTCGGTCGAGGTGTGGGAATGGTAGATCACCACCGGTTCCTCCTCGCGCGCGTCCATCTCCTTGTACAGCGCCAGCAGCTCGCCGGAGTCGAACTCGTAGAACGTCGGCGAGCCGGCCGCGTTGAGCATCGGCACGAAGCGTTCGGCGCGATCGGTGCCCAGCGGCCCCGCCACGACGCCACACGCCTCGTCGGGATGGTCCCGCTTCGCGTGCGCGACGATCGCGTCGTACGTCGTCCGGTGCAGCCTCAACACCCTGGCAGCGTACGGCTGAGCCCGTCACCGAGCAGTCACAGCGCCGCGACCAGAGTCTCCTGCAGGTAGCCGATCCACTGGTAGACGTCGTACACCGGGGCCCGGGGATCCTCGTCGGGCAGCGAGTCCCAGAACTCCTCGTCGTCCTCCTCGACCCCCAGGCGGGTGGCGATCGCCAGGCGCATGTCGGTGAACGACCTGAGCCACCTCATCGCGGCGTCGGGCTCCAGCTCGACGTCGATGAACAGCCCGTCCTCGGGTTCGTCGGGCAGCCCGGACGACTCCAAGGTGTCGATCACGGTCGCCGCGGACGCGGCTTTGCCGTCGCGCAGCGTGGTCTCGGTGAAGCGCCGGAAGTCGGCTGCGGCCTCCTCGTCGTCGGGGTACGCCGTGGGGAAGAGCCGGGCCAGCACCGGGTCCTCGGGCTCGTTCGTCGGCCCTGAGAAGTCGAGCAGGTTCTCGAGGGGGTCGGCGTTCTTGGGAGTCGCCGTCTCGTTACGCAGCAGCTCGACCAGCTGTGCGGCGAGCGAGCGCAGCAGGTCCGCCTCGAAGGCGGTGAACGTGGCCACCGCCGTGCCGGACCGGCGATGCCGGCTGAACCCCTGCGTCACGGGGCGCTCACCCGTCCGCCTTCTGCATGGTCGCCCACAGGCCGTACTCGTGCATCGCCTGTACGTCGCGCTCCATCTCCTCGCGACTGCCGGTGGACACCACCGATCTGCCGTCATGGTGCACCTCGAGCATCAGCTTCTGCGCCTTGGACCGGGCATAGCCGAAGTACTGCTGGAACACGAAGGTGACATAGGACTGCAGGTTCACCGGGTCGTTCCACACGATCGTCATCCAGGGGCTCCCCAGTAGCGTGACGTCCCCGACCACGGGCTCGTCGAGCTCGACCGGACTGGTGGACACCTCCCCATTGTGACAAACCCCTAGGGTAAGCGCGTGCACTCCTCGACGGCACTGCTGACCGACCACTACGAGCTGACCATGTTGCAGGCCTCGCTGGCCTCGGGCATGTCCTCGCGCCGGTCCGTGTTCGAGCTGTTTCCGCGCCGGCTCCCCGAAGGTCGCCGCTACGGCGTCGTCGCCGGCATCGGCCGGGCGTTGGACGCGGTGGAAAGGTTCCGCTTCGGTGCCGAGGTGGTTGGCTTCCTGCACGAGCAGCGGATCGTCGACGAAGAGACGCTCGAGTGGCTGGGCGCCTACAGGTTCTCCGGTGACATCTGGGGGTACCCCGAGGGCGAGGTCTACTTTCCCTACTCTCCCCTGCTCGTCGTCGAGTCCAGCTTCGCCGAGGCGGTGCTACTCGAGACGCTGCTGCTCTCGATCCTCAACCACGACTCGGCGGTCGCCTCCGCAGCCTCGCGGATGGCCTGGGCAGCCGGCGATCGACCCTGCTCCGACATGGGCTCCCGGCGTACCCATGAGGAAGCCGCCGTCGCGGCGGCGCGGGCGGCCTACGTCGCCGGCTTTGCCAGCACCTCGAACCTCGAGGCCCGCCGCCGGTACGGCGTACCCAGCAGAGGGACCAGTGCCCACTCGTTCACGCTCCTGCACGACACCGAGGAGGACGCCTTCCGCGCCCAGGTGACCTCGCTCGGCACCGGCACGACGCTGCTCGTCGACACCTTCGACATCGCCGAGGCGGTGCGGCTCGGGGTCGAGGTGGCCGGGACCGACCTGGGAGCGGTCCGCATCGACTCCGGCGACCTGGGCATCCTCGCCGGCCAGGTGCGCCATCAGCTCGACGACCTCGGCGCCACCAAGACCCGGATCATCGTCACCTCCGACCTTGACGAGTACGCCATCGCGGCGCTGGCGGTGGCCCCCGTCAGCGGGTACGGCGTCGGCACGCAGCTGGTCACCGGTAGCGGCCACCCCACCTGCGGCTTTGTCTACAAGCTGGTCGCCCGCCAGGACGAAGACGGCCAGATGCTCCGTGTCGCGAAGAAGAGCAAGGACAAGATCTCGGTCGGCGGCCGCAAGTTCGCCGTACGCCGGGTGGATGGACAAGGAGTTGCCCAAGAAGAGCTGCTCGGGATCGGTGAGCTCCCCACGAGCGACGACAACGACCGGGCGCTCCTGGTCCCACTGGTCCGGGACGGGGAGATCGTCGGCCGCGAGAGTCTGGACACCGCCCGGGAGCGCCATCTGCGCAGCCGAGGTGAGCTGCCGGTGAGCGCACGCCAGCTGCAGAAGGGCGAGCCGGCCATCCCGACCCGCTTCGCCGACTGAACGGGACGACATGGCGCTTCTCCGCTGCGACTTCTTCTCCGAGACTCTCGAGATGAGCACGTCGATGACCGTGCTGCTTCCCCAGGCGAGCGAGGAGCAGATCGGCGTCGCAGGCAAAGCACCGGCCGGTGACTACCCGGTGCTCTACCTGCTGCACGGCCTCTCCGACGACAGCTCCGCGTGGCTGCGCTACACCAGCATCGAGCGGTACGCAGCACCGCTCGGCCTGGCGGTGGTGATGCCGGAGGTGCAGCGCAGCTTCTACACCGACGAGGCCCACGGCGGCCGCTACTGGACGTTCCTCTCCGAGGAGCTGCCGGAGGTGGTGCAGTCGTTCTTCCGGGTCTCAGACCTTCCCGAGCAGACGTTCGTCGCGGGACTGTCGATGGGCGGCTACGGTGCGCTGAAGTGGGTGCTGAGCTCGCCTGACAGCTTCGGCTCAGCGGCCAGCCTCTCCGGTGCGCCGGACGTGGTCGGGCTCAGTGAGCTGGGCGAGCGGCGCGAGCTGTTCGACCGGGTCTTCGAC
Source organism: Actinomycetota bacterium (assembly GCA_030947625.1). Taxonomy (GTDB): domain Bacteria; phylum Actinomycetota; class Actinomycetes; order Propionibacteriales; family Nocardioidaceae; genus Marmoricola. The sequence continues at coordinate 566 of JALZBH010000014.1, read as the reverse complement.
GGCCGTCCCGGACCGCAGGACGACCTGTACGCGCTCCTCGACGGGATCGATCCGGGACGGCTCCCGCCGATCTACGTGGGCTGTGGGACCGAGGACGAGCTGTACGCCGACAACGTCCGGTTCGTCGATGCCCTACAGGCCGCCGGGGCCGGCGTACACGTCGACTTCCGGCCCGGGGAACACGCCTGGGAGCTCTGGGACGTGATGATCCGCGACGTCCTCGCCTGGCTGCCCCTGGGTCGCTAGCCTCGACTCCATGGGACGTGCCCTGATCGTCGTGGACGTGCAGAATGACTTCTGTGAAGGGGGTTCACTGCCGGTCACCGGCGGGGCCCGCGTCGCCAGCGACATCGGCGAGCTGCTGCATCACTGGTCGTCGAAAGACCTCAAGGCGCCGGCGTACGAAGTGGTCGTGGCGACCAAGGACCATCACATCGATCCCGGCGCGCACTGGTCTCGCAACCCCGACTTCGTCGACTCGTGGCCGGTGCACTGCAGGGTCGGCACCGACGGCGAGGCGTTCCACCCGAACCTGGACCCGCAGCCGTTCGACGCGATCTTCCTCA
>JALZBH010000071.1 GCA_030947625.1 Actinomycetota bacterium | reverse complement strand
CCCAGGGTGGCCATCACCACCGCGATCAGGCCCAGCACGACCCCGACCCACCAGTCGCCATGCAGGAGGTACACCACCAGCAGCCAACCCGCGACCACACAGGTGAGCGCCGATCCAGCCAGGCCCTCCCAGGTCTTCTTCGGTGAGATCACCGGGGCCATCGGGTGGCTGCCGAACAGTACGCCGGCGGCGTACCCGCCGATGTCGGAGGCGGTCGTCACCACGATGAAGGTAATAACGGCACGGACCCCGCGGTCCTCGGCGAGCAGCAATGCGACGAAACCGCCGAGGAACGGCACATAGACCAGCGAGAAGACCGACGCGGTCGCGGTCTCGACGTACCCTTCGACGCCGCGCCGCAGCAGCCACAGCATCGTCACCAGGGCGGTGACCGCAGTTGCCGTGACCAGTGCCGGCGGCCCGTAGAGGTAGGCCACCACGACCATGACCACGCCGCCGATCGTCAGCGGCTCCTGGGGAAGGTCGATCCCCCGATTGAGGAAGGCCCGGTGCAGCTCCCACATGGCCACCACCACGGCACCGGCGACGATGAACATGAAGGCCGGCTTCCAGAACACCAGCGAGGCCACGATCGCGACGGCGAGCAGCACTCCTGAGGCGATGGCGACCGGAAGGTTGCGGCCGGCTCGGCCAGGAGGGGGCTTGTTCGACAGCGCGGGGGCCGGGTCCCGGGCCGGCGGTGGCGGGAGTTCACTCATGTCAAGGCGAGCTCAGACCTCGAGCAGCTCGGCTTCCTTGTTCTTGAGCATGTCGTCGATCGCATCGGTGTGCTTCTTGGTGTTCGCGTCGAGGCGCTTCTCGGCTCCGGTGGCATCGTCCTTGCCGACCTCGCCGTCGGCGGAGAGCTTCTCCAGGGCCTGCTTCGCGGTCCGCCGGATGTTGCGTACCGAGACACGCCCCTCCTCGGCCTTGCTCCGCGCGACCTTGATGTACTCCTTGCGGCGCTCCTCGGTCAGCTCGGGGAAGACGCAGCGGATCATCTTGCCGTCGTTGGAGGGGTTCACTCCCAGGTCGGACTCACGGATCGCCTTCTCGATCGCCGGGAGCGCGGACATGTCGTACGGCGACACCAGGATGATCCGGGCTTCCGGAGCGGTGAACGACGCGAGCTGTTGGATCGGGGTCGGCGAGCCGTAGTACTCCGCGGTCAGCTTGGCGAACATGCTGGGGTTGGCTCGTCCGGCGCGGATCGCGGCGAACTCCTCGCGAGTCACCCCAACGGCCTTGTCCATCTTCTGGTCGGCGTCGCCGAGCGTCTGGTTGATCACGGTTGGCTCCTCATGGCAGGTCCGCGGTCGGTCACTGTCGCCGCGCCGGCACCGACCAGAGTCCCGATCTTCTCACCCTGGACGACGCGCAGGATATTTCCCTCGGGCTGCATGCCGAACACGATCATCGGCAGGTTGTTCTCCATGCACAGGGCGAACGCGGTCGCGTCGGCGACCTCCAGGCCCTGCTGGAGCGCCTCGCGAAACGACAGCACGTCGTACTTCACGGCCGTAGGGTCCTGGTGGGGGTCGGCGCTGTAGACACCATCTACGCCGTTCTTGCCCATCAGCACGACCTCGCACTTGGTCTCCAGTGCGCGCTGAGCAGCCACCGTGTCGGTGGAGAAGTACGGCAGCCCGGCACCGGCACCGAAGATCACCACGCGGCCCTTCTCCATGTGCCTGATCGCCCGACGCGGGATGTACGGCTCGGCTACCTGGCCCATCGTGATCGCGGTCTGCACCCGGGTCTCGACTCCCTGCTTTTCCAAGAAGTCCTGCAGCGCCAGGCAGTTCATCACAATGCCGAGCATGCCCATGTAGTCGGCGCGAGCACGGTCCATGCCGCGCTGCTGCAGCTCGGCACCCCGGAAGAAGTTGCCACCGCCGGTGACCACCGCCACCTGTACGCCGGTCCTCTGGACCGCCGCGATCTCACCGGCAATGGTGTGGACCACGTCCGGGTCAACGCCGACTCTGCCTCCTCCGAACACCTCACCGGAGAGCTTGAGCAGCACGCGGTTGTACGTCGTCATCGGGCTGGATGCTCGCCTTCCCGGGGTTGTGGCTGTCTTGGGAAACCTAGCCGATATCCCGCCCGGTCAGGCGCCGACCTCGAACCGAGCGAACCGCTTGACGCTCACGCCGGCATCGTCGAGCTGGGCCCTGACGGACTTCTTCGACTCGGTCACCGACGGCTGGTCGAGCAGCGCGACCTCCTTGAAGAACCCGTTCAGGCGGCCCTCCACGATCTTCGGCAGTGCCTGCTCCGGTTTGCCCTCCTCGCGGGCGGTCGCCTCAGCGAGCTCGCGCTCCTTGGCGACGATGCCTGCGGGCACCTCCTCGCGGGACAGGTATGTCGGCCGCATCGCTGCGACCTGCATGGCCGCCGCTCTAGCCGCATCGACGTCGTTGCCGGCGTACTCGACCAGGACACCGACCGCTGGGGGCAGATCCGAGGCGCGCCTGTGCAGGTACGCCACCACGGGTTCGGCGAAGACGGCTACCCGACCCAGCTCGATCTTCTCGCCGAGCTTGACCGCAAGCGCCTCGACCAGCTCCGCGACGGTGCTCCCGCCAGGAGCCGCGGCAGGGGCGGCCTTGAGCTCCTCGGCATCGGCCGGGTGAGCAGCGGCGGCCACGTCGGCGATCTGCTGCGCGGCTGCGGTGAAGTCCGCGCTCTTGGCAACGAAGTCGGTCTCGCAGTTCAGCTCGACCATTGCGGGACCGGAGTTGGCAACCAGACCCGCGGAAGCGGTGCGTTCGGCACCCCGCTTTGCGGCCTTGGCAGCTCCCTTGACCCGCAAGATCTCGCCGGCCCTGTCGAAGTCGCCATCGGCCTCCTCAAGCGCCTTCTTGGAGTCCATCATCCCGGCCGAGGTGAGGTCGCGGAGCCGCTTGACGTCAGCAGCAGTGATCGGCATCGGCTATTCGTCCTTCTTCGCGTCGGCGTGCTCGGTCGGCTGGTCGGCCTCAGTCGACGTTGTCCGGTCGGGCCCCGTCGAGACTGGTTGGTCGGCTTTCTCCGACACCGGCTCGTCGCTCTCGGGCGACGCTGTCTGGTCGGGCTCGGTCGACGCTGTCTGGTCAGGCTCGGTCGGCACCCGCTGGGGCGCCTCGGGCCGATCGGGCTGATCGGGCTGATCGGGCTGATCGGGCTGATCGGGCTGATCGGGCCCAGCCGAACCCACATCCTGTGTCTGCACGGGCTCTGCGGGAGCGTCGGTGGCCTCGGTGGCCGCACCGGTGCCCTCGGAGGCGGGAGTCTCCTGGGTCGCGGGATCGCCGCCGGTGGCGGCAACCGCCGCGTCTCCGACACGCTGGGCCTGCTCACCCTCGAGCAGGGCGAGCTCCCAGTCCGCGAGAGGCTCGTCGGCGCCGATGCCGGCGGTGCCCCCCTCTTCGGTGCGCGCACCCGAGCGGGCAATCAGGCCGTCGGCAACGGCGTCGGCGACCACCCGGGTGAGCAGGCTCACCGCCCTGATCGCGTCGTCGTTGCCGGGGATCGGGAAGTCGACCTCGTCGGGATCGCAGTTTGTGTCGAGGATGCCGATGATCGGGATCTTGAGCTTGCGGGCCTCCTCGATGGCGAGGTGCTCCTTCTTGGTGTCCACGATCCACACCGCGGACGGCGTACGGCTCATCTCCCGGATGCCGCCGAGGGTCTTGTCCAGCTTGTCGCGCTCGCGCTTGAGCTGGAGCAGCTCCTTCTTGGTGCGGTCGGATCCGGCGACGTCATCGAAGTCGATCTCGTCGAGCTCCTTGAGCCGGTTGATCCGCTGGTGCACGGTCTGGAAGTTGGTGAGCATGCCGCCGAGCCACCGTTGGTTGACGTACGGCATTCCGACTCGGGTCGCCTGCTCGGCGATCGACTCCTGGGCCTGCTTCTTGGTGCCGACGAACATGATCGTGCCGCCTTTGGCAACGGTGTCCTTGATGAACGCGTAGCTGGTGTCGATATAGGACAGCGACTGCTGCAGGTCGATGATGTAGATCCCGTTGCGCTCGGTCATGATGAAGCGCTTCATCTTGGGGTTCCAGCGACGGGTCTGATGCCCGAAGTGAACGCCGCTCTCGAGGAGCTGGCGCATGGTGACAACGGCCATGCCGGTGGTGCCTCCTGGTCAACGGTCCGCCGCGCCGGGGCGCGTCGGTTCGGTTCGTTGCCGCCCGCGGTCTGCGACCGGCCCTGATGCCCGCGTGAAGCCCGACCCGTTCCTGCTGGGACCGAGGGCTTCACCCCCGTGTTCCGTCTCCCCAGGAACGTGCGGAGAACGGCGAGGTTTGCCGGCATGCGAAGTCAACCCGGGTGGGTTGCTGAGGAAACTCTACGCGTCTGGCCGAGAGGTTGTCGAAACAAGCACGTGCCCGGTTGTCGTCCCCAGCCCCCTTCTGTCCTCGCTCATCCACAGCTGCGGTTCTCGGCGTCCACGCGCCGGTGCTGCCGCGCCATCGTGTGCGCATGTACGCCGCGCTCGCTGCCCTGATCCTCTCCGCCGGTCCGCACGCCGCCGGTGCCGGCGACGCGGTGTGGCCGCTGGTCCCGCGACCCGAGGTGATGCGTGGTTTCGACCCGCCTGCCTCGCCATGGGGTGCGGGTCATCGGGGCGTCGACCTCCTCGGTCACGTCGGCGAGTCGGTGCACGCCGCCGCCGCGGGGCGGGTCACGTTCGTCGGTCGGCTCGCGGGCCGTGGGGTCGTGGTGGTCGACCACGGCGCGGTGCGCACGACGTACGAGCCGGTGACCGCGAGGGTCCGGGCCTCCGAAAGGGTCGGCGAGGGCCAGGAGATCGGGCGGCTGGAGCAGGGGATGAGCCACTGCTTCCCGCAGGCCTGCCTGCACTGGGGACTGCTGCGGGGGGACACCTACCTCGATCCGCTGACGCTGGTGGGCTCCGGACCGGTTCGGCTGCTTCCTCCGCAAGGGGCTCAAGCTTCTCGCGTCGTCCCGGACTCGGTTTGGAGCTGGTGGCGGGCGTGGCCCGTCAGGCCCGCGGATGTGCCTGCCGGAAAGCCCGTCGCAGTCGCTCGGTGGTGACGTGGGTGTAGAGCTGCGTGGTCGCGAGCGAGGCATGACCCAGCAGCTCCTGCACCGACCTGAGGTCGGCGCCGCCTTCGAGCAGATGGGTCGCGGCGGTGTGACGCAGCCCGTGGGGGCCTAGATCTGGCGCGCCCGGCACCTGCTGGAGCCGCGCATGCACCATCGTGCGTACGGCGCGCTGGTCAATGCGCCTGCCCCGCGCGCCCAGGAACAAGGCAGCACCTGCGCCGGCGACGAACAACCGTGGCCGCCCCCGCTCGAGCCATCGGGTCAGCGACTTATCGGCCGGGACGCCGTACGGGACGGCCCGCTCCTTGCGTCCCTTGCCGAAGACGCGGACGACGCGCCTAGCCGGGTCGAGATCGTCGATGTCGAGGCCACACATTTCCCCCACCCGGATGCCGGTCGCATACAGCAGCTCGAGAATGGCTACGTCGCGCAGTCCCAGCGGGCTGCCGTCGTCGGTGGAGGTGGCCGCGCCCTCGAGCAGACCTCGGACCTGGCTGGCATCGAGCGATGGGGGCAGCGTCTGGTGTGCCTTGGGCGTTCCGAGCAGCGCGCCGGGGTCGTGGGCGGCCCGGCCGGTACGCCGAGCCCAGGCAGTGAAGACTCGCACCGCGGTCGCGCGCCGAGCCATCGTCGAGCGGGCCTTGCCGAGCGTCTGCTGCCTAGCAAGCCAGCTGCGTAGCACCCTGATGTCGAGGGAACCTACGTCGGTGTGACCGAGCGCGGTGGCATGCTCCAACAGGCCGGCAATGTCACCGAGGTAGGCGCGCACGGTGTGGGGGGCCAGGTCGCGTTCGGAGACGAGGTGGCGTTCGTACGCCGCCAGCACCGCCGCGATCGGCTCCGGCAGGTCGGAGCTAGGCGCCTCGGGCGGCTCGGCAGTGGACACGCGTTCACCTTACGAAGCCAGACTCGCTGCGCTCCGAAGGCGCGACATTCGCGGCCTCCATGGTCAACCGCCAGCGTCCCCGAGCATGCTCGACCAGGCCGGCGGCCAGCAGCCGGCCCAACGCATCCCGAGCGCGGTCCGGGTGCAGCCCAGCCGTCCGGGCTATCCGGTCCGGATCGACCGCATGCTGTACCGGGACTGCGTCCAGCACCTGCCGCTCCTGCGGGCTCAGCAGATCTCGTGGGGTTGGGTCCTCCCGCGGCTCCTCAAGGGTGAACGAGCCGGACGGACCGACTGCCTCGAGCACCTCCGCGCCGCTGGTAACCAGCAGCGCGTCCCGGGTCCTGATCAGCTGGTGTACGCCGGCAGAAGGAGCGCTGGTGACCGGACCGGGGAGTCCCATCACGATCCGCCCGACCCCGGCCGCCCAGCCCGCCGTGTTGAGGGCGCCGCTGCGAACCGCCCCCTCCACGACCACGGTGCCGTTGGTGATGGCTGCGATCAGCCGGTTGCGCGCCAGGAACCGGATCCTGGTCGGCGCACCACCCGGCGGCGCCTCGGAGACGACCAGCCCTACCTCGGCCACGTAGTCGAGGAGCGCACGATGGACCGTTGGATAGGCCCGGTCGACACCGCAGGCCAGCACCGCGACCGTGGGCCCCCGCACCGCAAGAGCGCCTCGATGAGCCGCCTGGTCGATGCCGAAGGCCGCCCCTGAGACGACGGTGAAGCCGGCAGTGGCAACGGTCGCTGCGATCTCGCCCGCAGCATCGGCGCCGTACGACGTAGCCGAGCGGGACCCAACGACCGCCACCGACCGTCGGCAGCTTTCGCCGAGCCGCAGCGGACCCTTGACCCACAGGCCGACCGGGATGCCCCCACGCTGGTGCAGGACCGGACCGTGCTCGAGGCTGTCCAGACCGACCGGCCACTCCTCGTCGCCCGGTACGACGAACCGGATCCCCAGCTCATTGGCCCGTGCGAGCTCGGCATCCCCGTCAACGACTCGGAGCCGCTCCGCCAGGTCCCCACCCAGCCCACTGGAGCCGTCCGCGCCCTGAGAACGCAACCCCTCGAGGACCGTCTCGGCGCCCAGCTCGGTCACCAGCCGGGTCAGCCTGGGATCGCCGGGCTCACCGATCCGACTCAGCACCGCGCGGGCGACCCGGTCCGGCTCGGCAGGGGCGGCTGCGCCGGGAGCGGCCATCAGGATCCCCCGGCACCGTGCAGCCGGCGCAGCTCCAGCGGCTGTGCCATCCGCAGACACAACGCGACCTCGACCTCATCCGAGGCCGGCGTCTCGACCGCCTCGAGGTCGGCGACCGACCAGGCCAGCCGGTGCACCCGGACGGCGCCACGGCGGGTGAGCCGACCGGCGTACACCTCGTGGTCGAGACGCCGGACCGCCGACTCGGGCAGCGGCCACCGTTCGCTCAGCACCGGCCCGGGAACATGAGCGTTGAGCCGCCAGGGGCTGCCGGCGTACCTCTGTGCCTGCCGCACCCGAGCAGCGGTGATGCGCTGCCGGATCGGTGCCGACGGCTCCGGCCGGGCCAGCGGGTCGGCGAGCTCGAAGGGTCGCACCGGCTCGACGAACCGGGTGATGTCGATGCGGTCGGCGATCGGACCCGAGATCTTGCGACGGTAGTCGCGTCGTTTGACCTCGCTGCAGGTGCAGCGATGGTCGCGGTTGTAGGGGTGGTACTCGCCGCACGGGCACGGGTTGCATGCGAACACGACCATCGCTCGGGCCGGGTAGGTGGCCTCCTCCTCTCCGCGGGCAATGGTGATCTCGCCACTCTCCAGGGGTTGCCGCAGCGCCTCGACGATGTCGGTGGGGAACAGCGGGAACTCGTCGAGGAACAACACTCCGAGGTGGGCCTTGCTCACCTCGCCAGGACGGACCCGGCCGGTGCCACCGCCGAGCACGCCGGTGCGCGACACCGAGTGGTGCGGCGCCCGGAACGGCGGCCGGGTCAGCATGCTCGTCTTGCCCCGAAGAGCCCCGGACAGCGAGCAGATCGCGGTCAGTTCCAGTGCCTCGTCGGGAGCAAGGTCGGGCAGCAGGCCCGGCAGCCGCTCGGCGAGGGTGGTCTTTCCGGCCCCCTTGGGCCCGCTCAGTAGCAGCGAGTGGCCGCCGGCCGCCGCCACCTCGAGGGAGTAACGCGCGTCGGCCATTCCGAGGACGTCGGACATGTCGAGGTCCTCGAGCCGCTCCTCACCACGCCAGGACAGCAGCGGATCGCCGGTCAGGAGCTCGACGGGCGGTGCGTCGGGCACCTCCCCGCCGGTCAGCAGCGCCACCATCTGGGCAAGCGAACGGATGCCGAACACGTCCATGCCGGTGACCATCGCGGCCTCGGCTACCTGCGGCTCGGGCACGTACACCCGGCGTACGCCGCGCGAGGACGCGGCCATCGTCATCGGCAGCACGCCGGGAACACAGCGGACCCGCCCGTCGAGGGTCAGCTCGCCGATCAGCACGGAGTCCGCAAGTCCCTGGCGCGGAAAGCCCTTGTCGCTGGCGGCGAGTACGCCTACAGCGATTCCTAGGTCGAAATGTGGTCCCCGCTTGGGTAGGTCCGCCGGTGAGAGCAGGATCGTGACTCGCCGCGTGGTCGGCCACTCGAACCCGCTGTTGTTGACCGCCGAACGGCAGCGGTCCTTCGCCTCGTTGATCGCCGCGTCGGGGCGCCCGACCAGCGCGGTTGCGATGAGCCCCTGGCTGACGTCGACCTGCACGTCGACCACATGCCCGATCGCGCCTTGCAGAGTGACGGTCCGGGTCGTCGCAAACATCAGCCCACCCCGGCAATGTGCTCGACTACTGCAGCGCCTTGCACAGGGCGCAGGACGCCGACGAGGTCGATGCGCACCTCGGCGGGCCGCACCTCGTGCGCCTGGAGCCACAGTGCCGCCAGTCGCCTCAGCCGCGCGGCCTTTGCCACGGTCACCGCCTCCAGCGGATGTCCGTACGACGAGTCACGCCGCGTCTTGACCTCACAGACCACCAGCGTCGTGCCGTCCCGGAGCACCAGGTCCACCTCGCCGGACGGGCAGCGCCAGTTGCGGTCGAGCAGCACCATCCCTTGTCCCACGAGATGGCGGGCAGCGAGCGTCTCGCCGTACTTCCCGAGCGAGGTGCGCTGCGCGGACGTCGTCACTGCGGCACTTCGAGACAGAGCTGCACAGGCTGCATAGGCTGCATGGGCCGACCCTGCCGTCGGCCACCGTCGGGTCCTGGGTATGGCGATTCCGCCTGTGGACGACCGGGACTCGCCTGGGCGCTGTGGACCCGAACCGGTCGGCCGACAAGCCGGGAGCGCTCAGGACTTCGGCGGCTCCATCTCGGACTGGTTGAGCTCCTCGACGTTGACATCCTTGAAGGTCAGCACCTTGACGTTCTTGGCGAACCGCGCCGGACGGTACATGTCCCACACCCACGAGTCGGTCATCGTCACCTCGAAGAAAACCTCACCGGTCTCGGTGCGGGCTTTCACGTCCACCTGGTTGCACAGGTAGAAGCGCCGGTCGGTCTCCACGACGTACTTGAAGATGCCCACCACGTCGCGGTACTCGCGATAGAGGTTGAGCTCCATCTCGGTCTCGTACTTCTCCAGATCCTCCGCGCTCATCTGAGTCCCCGTGACCGGGTCAGCGCAGGGGGCGCCGCGACGGGTGGTCTCATGCATCCTCCAGTTGGGTCAGGTCGAGCTCGAGCTGCGGCTCGAGGCTGATCATCTCGGGCTCGTCGGTCAGCCCGGCAGCCCGGCGTACGTTGACAAAGCGCATGCGGTGCTCCGGGCAGGGACCGTGCTCGGACAAGGCATCGCCGTGCTCGGGCGTGCAGTAGCCCTTGTGCGTAGCGAAGTCGTACGCCGGCCAGCGCTCATGCATCTCCGACATGATCCGGTCGCGGGTCACCTTGGCAATGACCGAGGCCGCTGAGATGCAGGCCACGACCCGGTCGCCCTTCCACATCGCCAGGCCGGGCGCATCGAGGCCGTCGACGGGGAACCCGTCGGTGAGAACGTACCTCGGGCGGATGTCGAGCCTGGCCAGCGAGCGGCGCAGCGCCTCGACGTTGGCGACATGCATGCCGAGCCGGTCGCACTCGCTGGAGCTCACAGCAACTACCGACCAGGCCGTGGCCCGGCGGATGACCTGCTCGTAACATCGCTCGCGGGCCTGGGGGGTCAACAGCTTGGAGTCTGCCAGCCCGGGGACCAGACCCGCCTTCCCCTCGGGCAGGACTGCCGCCGCGGCCACCAGCGGCCCGGCGCAGGCACCGCGACCGGCCTCGTCCACTCCGGCTATCGGCGCAAGACCAGCGCGACGCAGAGCGCGCTCGTACCCGTAGAGCCCGGCATCACGCCGGATCGTCGTACCACGGGGTAGGGAGGTCATCACTTCGGTGGCGGGACGTCCCGGAACGTCGCGGGCCGGTGGATGAGCTGCGCCCGGCTCCACGGCCAGACCAGCGCGAACACCTTGCCGACCACGAGGTTGTCCGTCACGAACCCGCCGCCCGGACTGCCCATGTGGCCGCGGGAGTCGTAGGAGTCGGCGCGATTGTCGCCCATCACCCAGAGGTGGTCTGGCGGCACGATCACCGCGAATCGGGTCAGCGAGGGCTTGGTCCCCTTGGGCAGGTACGACGTCTCGGCCAGCGCGTGGCCGTTGACGGTGACCTGACCCGCAGTATTGCAGCACCTGACCCGGTCACCCCCTACGCCGATGACCCGCTTCACCAGGTGCCCACCGGCGGGGTAGAGGCCGATCGTCTCGAGCGCCTTGGTGAGCGGGGTCCGGGGCGAACCCTGCTCGGTGGCGTCCAACCAGCCTCCGGGATCCTTGAACACCACGATGTCGCCGCGCTGGGGTCGGCCACCACCCCAGTAGGACATCTTCTCGACCAGGATCCGGTCGTTCTTGACGAACTGCGGCTCCATCGACGGCGAGGGGATGTAGAAGGCCTGGATGAAGAAGGTCTTGATGACGACCGCAAGGACCAGCGCGATCACCAGCAACAGC